>CAVDWM010000005.1:81030-85760 GCA_963612725.1 Faecalibacterium prausnitzii
CTTCCGAGGAGAACGAGCCTTCCGAGGGAAATGAGCCTTCCGAAGAAAATGAGCCGTACTATGGATACGGATATTAATAGGGGTGAAAAAACAAGTGCAAAGAATAGAAGTTTTTGACGGAAACGAATTAAGGGAATTGCCTCCAAGCAAAAGCGTAGGCAAGCCCATGTGCTGTTTTGAAGGATATTCCGATAACGGCACAGATATTTCCGTGCCGATCAGTGAAGCTTTGCTCAGCACACACTTTATGCTTCTCGGCGGAATCGGCACAGGAAAAACCAACACATTCAATCAGATAATTCAACAGATTCGCAGCTCTTTTTCAGAAAATGACATTATGATTGTTTTCGACACCAAGGGAGACTTTTATAAAAAGTTTTACCGTCCGGGAGATATTGTAATAAGCAACGATTCAACCGCAACAGGTCCGTCCGGTCCGGATTATTGGAATATTTTCAACGAAATCGAGAACGACGAGCATATGGAAGAAAACATCGTTGAGATATCCAAAACGCTGTTTTATGAAAAAATCCGCAATACTAACACGCCGTTTTTTCCGAACGCCGCAAAGGATCTGTTCTCCGCTATTCTGACTCACTTCTCTGAAAGCGCGGATCTGAAAAGCAACAATGAAGAGCTCAGAAAATTCCTTGACAGCTCTCCGACCGCAGAAATCCGAGAAATGCTCAAGCAGCACGAAAACCTGAAAGCCATGGCGAGCTACATCTTCGACGACCGTTCCCCGCAGACTCAAGGCGTTATATCGGAACTCCAGCAGCTTTCGCGCGAACTGTTTCTCGGAAATTTCAAAAAGGCCGGTACACTTTCAATGCGCGAGATAATCCGTGCAAAGGGAGGCAAAGTCGTTTTTATCGAATACGACCTTGGTATCGGAAATATGCTTTCACCGATATATACTCTTCTTTTCGACCTCGCCATCAAAGAGGCTCTGTGCCGAAAAAAGAGCGAAGGAAATGTATTCTTTGTTACCGACGAATTCAGTCTACTGCCAAATCTTCAGCATATCGATGATGCCGTGAATTTTGGCCGCAGTCTGGGAATAAAATTTATGATCGGCATCCAGAATATCGACCAGATATATGAGAATTACGGAGAATACAAAGCCCGCAGCCTGCTTTCCGGATTTTTGACATCCATATGTTTCAGGGTTAACGACCCGAAATCAAAGACATACGTCAGAGAACTTCACGGAGTCAACAGAAAAAAAGAAATCTACATGGCATCGGTTCAGGGAAGAGGAATCGTCGAAAATGTTCGCGATGCGAATGTGGTTGAAGACTGGGACATCGCACGATTAAAAACCGGTCAGGCAATCATCGGTCTGCCGGGGGAAGAGCCGTTTTTGTTCCAATTTAAAAAGGCCTGATCTATTTCGAAGGCCGCAAAAACTCAAAATGGGCATTGTAAAAAACTACAATGCCCATTTACTTTTCACCTTTTACAGCTTCTCTATTGCTTCAACAGCATCTTCCACATACTTGTCGCCGACAAGCTCCGCTGCGCACGAGACCGAATCCGGTCAGCTTAATAACTGCTGTGCTCATATGAAAAAGCGTGGTTCTCGTTGTTTGCGATACGCTCTTTTTATGCAATCGGATTTGCTTGCTGATTATCTTGCTAAAAAGCGTTTTGAGGGGAAACATTACAATGTTGTAATCTTACACGCTGCCAAGAAATTAGTTCGTCTTATTTTTGCTTTACAAAAGTCGTTGCAACCTCACATAGCTAATTCTTGATTTCACTTATTTCTTGATTTTCGGCGTCTTTGTCGTCTGTTTCATTATGCCTTCTTCTGCCGTCTCTCAATTCACAATATTTTGGATTTGACTGTTAACAGTTAGTCTTTGTTAAATTATCCCGTCAAACGCCTCAAGCCAGTAACGGGCTATCAGAGCCGCGCCGTCGGGCGAGGGGTGAACTCCGTCGGGTGCCCACTGCTCGGGGCAAGTGTCAATAGCGGCGGCATTGAGCAGACCGTCAAGCGGGATAAATGCATCGGCGTAATCCCTCGCCACTCTGCGCACCGCCTGAATCCTCGGGTCGAGATCCTCGCGCCAGCTCGCACGCTCCTCGGAAACATGGAGCACAAAGGGCTCCATGATAATTATTTTGATATTCGGGTTCTCGCGTCTCGCGTCCTCAAGCAGGGAGCGATAGACGCTCTCGAACTCGGGAATATCCGACGGCTGGTTGCTGTCATACCTGCGCCATGTGTCGTTTATTCCGATAAGCACGGAGAGCACATCGGGATGGAGATCAAGGCAGTCGGTTCGCCAGCGGTCGCGCAGGTCGCTGACTCTGTTTCCGCTGATGCCGAGATTGAAAAAGTCGATATCAAGCTTCGGATTGTCCGCACGGAAATTCGACGCAACAAACAGCGGATAGCCGCTGCCCATGTTGCGGATATCCGAGCGGTCTCTGCCCATATCCGTTATGCTGTCGCCCTGAAAGAGCACTTTGAGTTTTTGCATTGTATCTTCCTCCGTCGGCGCGGAGCCGAATGGTTCTTTAGATAATTATATATTTATTCTTTGTCTCTTGCAACAGTTTGAGACAAATTTCGGCGATGTGTGTATATACAAAATTTCATGCCTGTTTTTGTGATATAATACAAATCGAGGTGTTTATATGGAAATAAAAGTCTATAATCGGCTCCCGAGCGAGGCAAAAGAGATACGGCTCGAGGTTTTTGTAAAAGAGCAGGGCTTCGAGGAGGAGTTTGACGATATCGACGGCGCCGCCGCGCACATCTTGCTGTTTGACGGCAGTCAACCCGTCGGAGTCTGCCGCGTTTTCGCAGACCCCGAGAGCGGCAGAACCATGATAGGCAGAGTTGCCGTAAGAAAAGCCTTTCGCGGCAGGGGACTCGGCACCGACATAATAAAAGCCGCCGAGGAGTACGCCGCAGGCAGCGGAGCCGGCGAAATATGGATACATTCGCAGGAACAGGCAGCCGGATTCTACTCGGCTCTCGGCTATGAGGACACGGGGATTCACGATGTTGAAGAGGGCTGTCCGCATATATTGATGAAAAAATCATTATAAATTATCCACAAAGAGTATCCGCCGATTTGCTTGACTTTTGTGCGAAACAGATGTAAAATAGCCGTATCAAATTTCGGAGGAATATGCGATGAACAAAAAACTGATGAGGATAATCAGCGCGGTCATGGCACTCTGCCTGCTCGCCTGCATGATAGTCCCCGCCGCCTCCGCCATGCCTCAGGAGAGCGCAGACGGATCGATAAAGCGCATCAGCGTTGTTATCAACGGCGACGCTAAAACAAGACGCGGCATCTGCTGGTACACGACCGAGAAATGCGGCAGCGATGTTGAAGTTATGCCCCTTGCGAAATACAGCGGCAGCTTCGACGGCGCGCTCAGATTTTCCGGCACCTGCACGAAGTGGAAAGAGAACTACTGCCACAAGGTGCTCGCCGAAAATCTTGAGCCCGACACAAAGTATATCTACAGAGTCGGCGACGCTTCGACCGGTATCTGGAGCAATGACGGCACCTTCGAGACAGCCTGCGACGGCGAAGAGGCGTTTTCGTTCATAGCCCTCGCCGATGTTCAGGCGGGCAACGAGGAGAACTTCACAAAGAGCGGCGCGGTTCAGCGCACCGCGATGCAGGTCTGCCCCGACGCGAAGTTTCTCATGAACGCAGGCGACTTCGTAAACGACTGCACCGACCAGGAGTGGGACTGGTTCTATGAGAAGAACTGCGACACGCTCATGAACATAACAATGGTGCCCACCTCCGGCAACCACGAGGGCAACCTGCGCTGGGGCTGGTTCGACAATATGTTCAACCTCGACAGGAGCGCGGGCTGGAACCACATCACCGGCGTCTACTATTCGTTCGACTACTCGAACGCACACATCGCCGTGCTCAACACCAACGATATGTATCCCATCAGCGAGGAGCAGATAAACTGGCTTCAGAACGATATGAATTCGTCCGACGCTCAGTGGAAGATAATCCTCATGCACCGCGCCTGCTACTCTGCGGGCAAGAATATCAACAAGCCCGACACCGTTATCATGCGCAAGCGTCTTCTCCCCATTATCGACAGCCTTGACATCGATGTTGTCATTAACGGTCACGATCACATGTATCTGCGCACCTATCAGGTCAAGGATGACGAGATCCAGCCGACCGAGTATATCACCGAGAGCTACAAGGGCGAGGAGATAACCTACGCGCTCAATCCCGAGGGTACTGTGCACATCCTGCCCAACACCGCAGGCACAAAACGCTACAGCGTTCACGAGGACGCCATGGAGCCCATACTCAAGAACGCCGCAGTGGCTGCCCAGCCGTACAAGTCCATGTTCAGCACCTTCACCATTGACGGAGACAGGCTCATCTACCGCGCATACACCGTTGATGTTGACGACGAGACCCTTGAGGCCACGGGATACGAGAAGTTCGACGAATATGCGATAAAGAAAACGGTAAAGGGCGAGAGCACCGAGTCCGCGGAGCTGCCCACCGACTTTCTCTCAAACTTCACGAAGAATGTTGTGAATGTCCCGGTTGCAGTCGCCTATATGCTCGTCAAATACATTCTCATCCTGCCGCACATCATAAAGAACAGATAAATTAAATTCCGCCCGTGCGATTTTCAGCGCGGGCGGTTTTCATGCAGGGGGGCTGTCGCATTTAGCGCAGACCAAAGAGCAAAAATACAAAGGTCATAATTCA
>CAVDWM010000006.1:0-78224 GCA_963612725.1 Faecalibacterium prausnitzii
TTAATCACCTCGTAAATTCTGTTGGTTGAATTAATTATACCACCGAATCGTGAAAGAATCAACTGCTATGTTCAGTGCGGTAGGATCACTCCCGCCGCACTGAGTTTTCCTTATTCGGTATTTTCCAAATAGGTGATATACGGTATCTTGAGCCAATGCGACCATCCTGACCGCGCGAGGGGCGTCATAATAACACCCAACTCCGTGTTCGCAGCGTGAATGGTTTGCCCGTCCCCGACATAGATGCCGATGTGTCCGTCCATCCATACGGCGATGCCGGGGATGTCGGGCATCGTATCAATCGTGCCTTTCTCGGTCGCCATGTCGAGCATGGGGTCGGAGCCGGTATCCCGAACACCGTTGGAGCGGTATTCGATCTGTCCGGTGTCGCAGTTGAACCACGCATAACCTTTGATGAGTCCGATGCAATCGGCGGTGCGGCCGCCGAGCCAATGCTGACGAATGAATTCCTCATTTTCGCCGACCTGTTCCGGGAATTGAGATATTTTCGTCGTGAGTATAGATTCGTTCAGTACCTCACCGTATGTCCCGTATACATAGCCCCACTTCTTTGCGTAAGCCTGTTTCGCCCATTCTGCAAGGTCAACATTGTTTTTTGTTTCGGGATCGACGAACTTTGAAACATTGATTGCCTTGGCTCGGATGGAACTCATTATTTTACTGTAGTCCTCGGTTTTCAGTTCCGTGCCGAATGCGGCGTTGACGGCGGCGATGAGCTGCGCATCGGTCTGTTCCTCAGTGAAACAACTGACGAGCTTATCCACAAAGTCGTTCGCTTGGGCATAGTCATACAAGGCGAGGGTGTACAGCACTTGCGCCTCTTTTGTCCTTTCTGCCGTAAAGCCCTTTTCGGTCATAGCAGACTCGATGGCGTTCATCATATCCTCGACCGTCTGCAGCTTGGCTTTTTCCTCATCGGACATTTCCTCCATTACGATATCCTGCAAGCGGTCGGTGTCGATATCAATATCGCCGCTGAATATAGAGAGTATTGCCACCATCGGCATCATAATGATGATAATAATACCGAGGATAATGCCAAGCACGACACGCCGCAGTTTTTTGTTGGTGAGAACAGCGACGGCTATCTTTTTGAGAGCCGCCGCAACGGTTGCGCTCATAGGCGTTCACATCCTTTCATGCGAAAATCAGCGCCCACCGGCCTTTCCGAAGATAGCCGCTTTGTATTCGGGTGCGATGACTTGCAGGAGATATCGTTCATTTCCGCACCGATAGAGACAAGTGCCTCGTTCCGGGTATTTGATGAGTTCGAACTCACTCGGCTCAACTTGCAGTGCGTCCATATACTCCTGCGGGTTGATCTGTCCGGCGTTGAATAAAAACTGATGCGTCGGGATGGAGAACAGCGGCTTTGTAAATTCCCGAATCGACGGAATCAAAAAGTCCTCGATATTCTGACTTGCCAGAATAACCGAGGAGTCCTTTTTGCGCACACGCTTCATGCAGTTACGCAGATATTCGATTGTAGTCATGTTGGATAAAAACAAATACAACTCGTCCACCGATGCCGCCGTGCTGCCTTTGCCGAGCAGTTCGTTGCTCATGAAGGACAGGATATTGAACAGCATACAGTCCTTTAAGCGGCGATTGGTATCCATAAGCCCTTTTACACCGAATACAAGGAAATTGGAGTCGGTAATGTTGGTGTGGCCGTTGAAGTATTTGCTTTCAGAGCCTACGCACATGGAGTGGATACCGAGACAGACCTCTTGGAGCGTTTCCTCTGTGTAGAGGTATTTGCGTTTTTTGTCATAGGCCATAAACTCTTCCTCACAAAGTTCGTAAAAGTCCTCCATAACGGGAAAGTCCGAGGGCTTCTTTGCGCTGTAGTCCGTGCTGTCGGTGATACCGAATCGGGCATACAGCTTGGAGAGCAGGATTTCAATGGTGTCGATCTGTGAATCGGTGAAATCCTTGTAGCTGCGGAAAAAATCTTTCAAAAAGGCGATGTGCTGTGAAAGCCTTGTCACTTTCTTGAACGCTTCGGGAGTTGTAGCGTCGATGTCCTCAACGCTGTCCGTCCATGCTTTCGGCTCTAACGGATTGATGGTGTATTGACCTGACATAAAATCAATATAGCAGCCGCCGAGGGCTTCGCACAGATCCTCGTACTCCGATTCGGGATCGAGGCAGATGATGCGCTTGCCCGATTCACGGATGTTGGTGAGGATGAGTTTCAGAAGATAACTCTTGCCCTGACCGCTGTTGCCGAGAATTAGTATATTGCTTGTGGTCTTGTCCTCGGCTCTGCGGTCGAAGTCCACAAGGATATTCGTGCCGTATTTATCTCTGCCGATATATGAGCCGTGTGGATCTGTCTTGCCCGAAAAATTGAACGGGTACATATTGGCGACCGAGGAGGCAGGCAGGACTCGTTCATACTGTGCGCCGAACTGATTTGCGCCCACGGGCAGAACAGAGAGAAAGCCCTCTTTCTGCCGCAAGGTCAGCCTATCGACGGAAATCTTGGAACGAGTGAGTTCCATTGCAATGTCGCTCTGCAATTCTTTGAGCTTTTCCATACTCTTGGCTTTCAGTTCGATGAACACCGACACATGGAGCAACGGTTCTTTGTTCTTGCGGAGGTTGGCGAGAAGTTCAATCACATCCTGCAAATTGCCCTCGGCTTCAATGCTTTCACTGACATCATTGCCGCCGCTTTTCAGCCGATTGCGCCGGGTAGCGTTTTGAATGATTTTGCGCTGTTCCATAGATTCAACAAGCCTATGGTAAATACGCAAGGTCACACCGTTGCGGTCAGCGAGCTGCGAGAGGATTGCCTGTTCCTCGGTGGACGGCGGATACTCACGAATCGCCCACACACAGCGGTAACTGTCGCCGACGATATAATGGTCGGATAAAAATTTGATAGTACCGGGCAAAACCATGTCGAAGAAGTCCTTGGTGCGGATTTCCTCTGCCTGCTCCGGCGTCAATATTTTCGGTTTTCTTTTGAGCATAATATTTTCCTTTCTGCCGTTTAGGTTTCTGCGGCGATAATAAGCAGTCTGCCGTCCTTGCCCGAACCGTAACAAGTGGAGAGGACGAGGTATCGGCTGCTGTCCTCGGCGGTGATGCGGTCATACCAAGCGTCCGAGGTATTGGTTTTCAGCACATCGGTTACGGTAAAATAACGGATGCCGTCCACGGTTTCAAACTTTATGGTTCGGTGTGCGTTCAGAAAATTTCTGTCCACATACTTTTTGAGGTCTGCGAACACCGTGCCGTTTCGCATATTGTGACCGTAAATAATGAGGTTGGCGCTTTGAAGGCTGCATCGTCCGTCGAGGAACGGCACACCGCTTTGGCTGTATTTGCCGTAAAAGTTGCGGCGGAGATATTTCTGTGGATCGGACGGCGTGTACATGACGGGATAACTGATATTTGTGCCGTCAATAGAGAGCCACCCGATGCAGTCGGCATTTTCTGCAATGAGCGCCTGTATATTGTGTTCTGCCGCAGGCTGCTCGGTCGGCGCGGCGCTTGGTTCTGTTTCTGCGTCCGTAACGGATTCTGCCGGAGCTTCGGTCATCGGCAGTTCGGCTATTTCCGCGACGGCGGCGAAGTCCTCTTTTTCTTTCTGCCGTTCTCTCAGTTCGGAGTAGATTTTCCAACTCGACAGCACAGCGACCGCCGACAGCAGAAGACAGAAAAATATGAGGGCGAGTTTATTCCTCGTCCTCATCATCTGTTACCTCGTAGAACTGTTCGCCGTCAATATCGGGGATTGCTTCACCTTGCAAACTCGAATCAAAATAGAGAGCAAGGATTCGTTTGATCTCCGGTTTTTTAAGCCTATGCACCTCAAAGCCCTCGCCGGCGATTTTGCTTTCAATGCGGTTTGCGGTTTCGAAGGTCTGTTTTTCTTTCTGCCCTTTGAGCCTTGCAACAAAGAAAAACTGACGGGCGGTCGCCATTTCCACCTGAATGGTGTCAAGAAATTCAATGTCCTTTTTGATGAGCTTTCTGACCTTTGCGTTTTCCTCAACTTCAAGGCGTGAGGTCAGGTACGCTTTATTATCGTCGAAGCATTCGGACGAGTCGGTGCAAATAATTTCAATGTCGGGCAGCGCCGACAGTAGCATCATCAGATGGCGTATCTTTATCTCAATGCTGGTGTGGGAGAGCACTGAGATATTGGTGGGCGACACAAGGTAAAAGAGCAGTTCGCCCTTATTGGTAGAAAGGCCGTATTTCGTGAAGGTGCGGATGCCGAGCAAATCCTGCACCGAACGGCCTTTTTTCTTTTTCTGCTGTTTCATTATCATCATCTCCATTCAAAGTATTGCTGCGTGGATATTAAATACCGCACGGCGTAGCGCATGAAGTCCATTACGGTGGTGTCATCCATGCGAATCGTTAAGAAGCCGTAGCATAAAACAGCCACGGCCGGTAAGAAAATGTGCAGTTGCACGAGTGCGAGAACCGACAACAGTGTGGCTACCGCAAGTATTACAAAGTCCCGCAAACTCCAAAGCCACAGATTGGCTGTGGCTTTAAGGTTTTGCGGATAGATATATTGTGTCATTGCGTCATTCCTCCGATCTCTATGCCGCCGATGCCCTTGCAGAATTCTTTGGGTGTCTGTCCGTATTCCTCTTGGAGCTTCTCGGCGATCATATCCTTGATGAGCTGAGATTCCGTTTCGGTCGGCACATATTCGCCTTCCTCGCAGAAGTCGGCGGTTGTGACGGTAAATTCGAGCCGAAGCGAATCGGCGAACGGATCGTACTTGGCATATAGATTCAGCCACTTATCATCGTCCGCTGCCGTGTTCGTTCCGAATTTCTTGTCCACATCGAACCATGTTTCGAGATAACAGGTGATCTGATGCCCGATGTCACAGTCGACTTCCATATCCCGGTCGACTGCAAGCATATCCCTTGTCAACTCCGGCGTATCCATTTTAGTTATAATGGAGGTCGGACGGTATTCGGCATCGGCATTGTGTCTGCCGAGCTGCTCACGAATATGGCCTGCAAGCTGTTCCGACAGGAAATTACCGCACACTGCTTTTGCCTGCTCATGGATAATGCCGAGATATTTCAGCCCTGCCTTGTAACGGGATAGGAGCTTGTCATAGGTCATTTCCTCGTTTAATGACGGCTCGAATATCCCATAATCGCCGTACCAATTTGCGTATTGCTCGTTTGGTGGAATGTCCGCCGCTTCCTCATAAGCGGCAATGATTTTGAATGCGTCCGGGCCGTATTTTTGCAAAAATCTGTTTGCCTGCATATAGTTTTTCATACTGCACCTCCTTATTTGCCTGCGGCCTTGGCGACCGTGCGGGTGAGGTTGACGGCGGTGGTCGTGGCATGAACAACACTCATCATGTTGACCTTAACGCTTGAATCAAGTCCAAACTGCTGCGCAATCCGCGGCACTTCATTTGCCGCAAGCATGATGCCGAGTCCGAGGAGCATATTGTCGGGGAAAGTAATCAGCCCCAAGAACAACAGCGTTGTCTGCAAGAATGCCGTCAAGCACAGTGCGGCAATTTGTTTCATCCACTGATTGAAGCCGTCTGCATATCCTCTCGGCACGGAAAACATATACAGTGAGCCGACCGCCATCTGAATGAGCAGAATACCGCCGCGCTTGATATTGGCAAAAAACATCTTGATCACGCAATAGGCAAAGGCAATCATACACAACAGATTCAGCAGGCTGAATGTCGTACCAATGCTTGGCGAGAACAGCCTGACAAGCGCATTCAGTCCGACATCCGCAAGGCTTGAATTGATGCCCGACGATGCGATGCCGATTAAATCATGCGAAAAGGTGTTTTGCAGGCTAATACAGAATTTATACAGTTCAATCGGCACAACGCCGATGAGGGAGCAGGCAAAGAAGCCTTTCAGAATGTTCAGCGCAGTTGTTTTAATGTTTGCTCTGCCGCACTGATACTCGATGGCTACATCGAATATGGCGACAACCGTGCCGGCGACGAACAAGCCCCAACCGAACAGCGTAAACAGCTTGACCGTCGCCTGCACCCATTCAAGGTCAAAGACCTCTGCGCTCATGTTGCCGATCATTTCGAAGCAGTCGGCAATCGCCCCGTAAATAATTTCGTATATCCAACGGAGCATGGCATTCCAGATAGCATTGGCGATACCGCTTTCCACTACATCTATTGCGTTTCCGATGGCGTCGCCGATGCCTGAGATTATATCACCTAACCAGTCAAAGATAAGTCATCACCTCCGTTCCGTATCCGGCTGTATCAGATAATGGACCAGATATACAGCGGTGCGGTCAGCGAGAAAATGAGGCAGGCAAACAGGATGCAGGGAGCTGCGAACTCAAACTGTCCGTGCTTTCTGTAGTCGAAGTATGCCGTCCCGATTTTCACGAAGAACAGGATGGCGAGGATCATGTCACACACGGGAAACACCACATTATTAACGACAGTCTGAATTTGTCCCTTGGCAGCGTTCCAAGTGCTTTCGATTGCGCCTGCCACATCTCCGGCCGCAAATGCGGTCACAGAGAATGCCGTCGCAAGGACGGCCACGAGCAGAAGAGAGAAAAGGATTCTCATGGGTTTCTTTTTCATAGGGTTTTACCTCCTAACACATTTTGAATTTCTTTTTCGGTTATATATCGGATGCGGATATTGAGGTTCTTGCAAAATTTCAGTTCAGCTCTCATGCCGTCCGTGACGGTATCTCCGAATACCCAAACCTCATCGCAGAGCCACAACAGCGACATTCCCGCCGCCAAGCCGATTTCCCGGTCTTTCGGGTCGTTATCGTCGAGGCACAGGGCATAGAAATGCGGCACGACCGGAGCCGTGCCGCACCTCAGTGCGTATGCGGTATATGTCTTAACCTTTTTGAGATTTTCCTCAATATTCCCGCCGAGGGGAGCGCAGACATACACCCGTTTCATCATTCATCATCCTCGTCCTTTTTGCGCTTGCAGTACATAATAATGCAGGCGATCACGCCGCCGAGAGCAACGCTGCCGAGACCGATCCAGAAGCCGAGGTTGGAGTTGTCGCCCGTCTGCGGAATATCCGGCTTGGGCGGAACGAGAGTCACGGTTTGCCCGTCGTCCTCAATATCGGCATGAGCGGCAAGTTCCGCGCCGTCATGGTAGAGCGTTTCAAACACAACGATGTCCGTCTGCTTGGTTACGGCGCTGCCGTCAAAAGTAAAGCGGACAGTGACCTCGCCACAGCTTTCCTCCGGCGTAAAGGTGACCTCGGCGGTCAGTTCCTTGCCGTCGATGAGGAATGCTTTGCCCGTTGACTTGTCCATAAGGATGCCTTTGACGGTGTATGCCTTACCGGGGATGAGGTGCTTATACGAAACGGTATCCTCAATGGTGATATAGCCCTCTGCAGTGGCAGCCTTTTCACCATTTACCGATGCCTCTGTTCCGATTTCGGGGATGCGGTCATTGACGACCGTAATGCCGACGGTCTGTCCGTTCTCACTGATGCGGACGGGATAGATTTCCTCATTGGCGAGGTAACCGTCCGCAGGCTGCAATTCTTTAATGAGCCAATTGCCGTAAGGGACATTTTCAAAGACAAAGATACCGTCCTCACCGGATTCTGCAATGAGGAGTGCGTTCTCGGCAGTAAACTCGGTTTCGTCACTGCGGAAAAGTCCGAACTTTGCGCCGGCGATAGGCTTCTCGGTTTCACGGTCGATTTTCAGCCCCTTGACCGAGCCGTAGAGGATAGCGTTTTTAATGGCTTCGCCGCCGTTTGCCTTGATCTCCACAAGGGCGGTATCCTGTCCGGCGTAGTCGAAGGTCACGGGATACTTTTCATCGGAAAGGATATAATGGTTGTCGGTCGCAATTTCCTTTACATACAGCTTTGCGTCTACGGGAATATCCGTCTTGAAAGTGATATTGCCGTTTTCATCGCAGTTGGCGATTTCAAGCAGTCCATCCTTCGGGACGAATGAGCCGTCTGCGGCAAACAGATCCTCGGCAGCGTACAGCCCAAACTGCACCGAGAGGATTTCTCCGTTGTTCCCGATATTAAAGGTTTCGTCCTTTTCAAGAATTTTGGCAAGGGACAGAGCTGCCTTTTGGCGCTCGTTATAGAACTCGGCGGCAGTTTCGGTGACTTCTACGGTTTCACCTGCATAGGTCAGTTCAACAGTCTTGGGTGTGTCGTTCAGCACCATGCCGTAGGGTGCTTTTGTTTCGCTGACAGTATATTTTCCGAGGTACAGCGCTTTGCTTTCCGCCATGCCGTTTTCATCGGTGGTTACGGTGTCAACAACAGTACCCTTAGCGAAACGGAGCGTGCCATCGGGTGTGATAATATCCTCGGCAGCGGTGATTTCATAGGTTGCCCCTGCGAGGTTTTTATCCGCAAACACAAGGCTGTATACGCCGTCCGTTTCCACAGCAGAGGAGAAAATCTCGCCGCTTTTGGTAATGCGGATGACACCTTTCTGCGGCATATTGAACTTCTCGACCGTAACAACGGTTTTCTCGCCGTCCACCTTGAATGCGATGGGAGCAGAGTCGAGGACATACCCGTAAGCCGTACACTGCTCGATGATCTCGTAATTGCCGTAAGGGAGTTTTTCGGGCATCATGAGTTTGCCCGACACATCGGTGTAATAGATATCGATGTCCGTAGGCGTCGGGTAATTGATATGCTGTACGATATATTCGCCCGTGTCGGCGTTGCGCACCTTGAAACCAATGCCCGCCGCAGGAATGATTTTGCCCGTTTCGGCGTCCTTTTTCACGATTTCAATGAGCGCTTCATAGGGCGCGTTGTTGATGAGGAAACGATAGATTTCACCGTTTTCCTTAATAAAGACATTGAAAGGCGCAAGGAGTTCCTTTCCGTCCCAGCCCTTGATTTGCCTTACGGTATATTCGCCGTAGGGCAAGTCTTTGGATTCAGCAAAACCGTGTTCGTCGCATACAAGGATATCTCGCTCGATTTCCTCGGCGTTTTCGTAGCTGCCCGCCGCTTTCAGATACACTTCAAACTCTGCGCCGACCTCCGGCGTTTCAATTTTGGTAGTCCCGTCGTCGGAGTGCTTGATGATAGCGACCTTGCCTTTGATGATATCCTCATAGGAGTCAAGAGGCTTGGCAATGTTGTATTTCACGGTATACAGCTTGGCCTCCGCACCGATGTGCAGGCTTTCGGTATTGATTAAATATCCCTCGGAGGGGCTGATTTCACGAATCATCCAATCGTCGCCGCAGATATAATACTTAGTCACAAACTGACCGTTTGCGTCGGTGGTGTAGGTGTCGATGAGCTGATTGCCTTTATAGATGCCGTACTTTGCACCTGCGAGGGAGGCATCGCCCTGCGGCAGACCGGTTCTGCTGTCGCTCTTGGTTACGGTGACATTGAATTTCTTCAAGTCATTGTCAAAGGATTTCTCCGTAACCTTGTTCCACTCGATTGCGGCGGTCTGCTTGTCGGGAACAACATAGCGGAGGGGTGTGTCGATTTCCTCAAGAACATATCCCGTGCCAATCAGCACATCCTTGAATGTTGCAACGCCGTTTTCATCGGTCACGGCGAACGAATTGACCTCGATGCCGGCAAGCGATGTGCCGGACAGTCGGAATTTCATTCCCTCGACCAAGCCATCCTCGGCAGTCTTTTTGACGGAGAGGTCACCGCGGCGGAGCGTATTGCTGAAAGTAACGGTGGTCACCTGACCGCTGACAACGGTAATGCGGCGAACTTCCTGCGGTTCGTACTGCTCGTATTCCGTTTCGGTAACGGTATACGCACCGGGCTTGAGGTTGTCCAACTGAAACACACCGCCGTTTGCGGTTTTCACAGTCTGATCTACACCTTCGCCCTGAATGCGGAAGGTGATGCCGTCCACCTTGCCGTCCTCACTGATTTTGACAATTTTTGCACTGCCTGCTGCCGTGCGTACCTTGAGGTAGGACGGCACAGGGTCGTTGTCGGCAGGAACGCCGGATACCATGTCCTGATTGGCGCTTTCTTTTCCCGGCACAGACCAAATGAGAAAGCCCGTATTCATATCGGTGGAATACACACGGCGGTTGAGCTTGACGGTAACCGCATCGTTGATTGGCTTTGTCGAGGTGAGGGTCAGTGTGTTGCCGCTGACGGATGCGCTGACACCGCCGCTGACCGACACATAGTAATCGCTGAGCATATTGTTGCTGTCGGTGAGGGTGACGGTGTATTTGCCGTTTTTATACTCCATTTCGTAGGTCTGCGCGGCACCCGGCGTATAGGCGGTAAAACTCGGACGGGTGTAATGCCTTGCCATATCCGAGAGAATGGCGTCATAGTAGGCTTTCAGATATTTGTTGCGCGTGTACTGCTCGGTCATCGTGCCGCTGTATCCGCTCATGGGATAGGTTTTGTCGTTCAGTTCCGTTGCGGAGCTGCGAAAGCCCATAGTGATCTGCCACACGATGAGCTGAGTGGCGGCGTAGCAGGCATTGGCATCCTTGCTCGTCTGCAATCCTACACGGTTGGGGTATCCGTAGGTCAGTGCAAGTCGGAGCAAGTCTTTCTGATTCTCCGACAGCCGCTTATACTTATCTCCGTGGTTTGCATCGGCGGAGCCTGCATATTCCTTGTTGTTCGGCAGAGGGATGCCTCGCTCGATGCAGAAGCAATAGACATAGTCCTTGCCGTACACCCAATCGGATTTCTTTCCGGTGAGGCCGTTGCGCTTGGCGGTATAATCGTGCATCTTGCTGAGATAGGGGCTGAATCCATTATTAAAATAGATGTCGTCGGCAGCACGCAAACCGTAGGCGGCGGAGAAGGTGTTTCCCTCGTCATCGGTGAGGGTGTAATCCCAACTGACATGGCAGTTGTTCAGATCCATCGTCACATCGGCGGCCGAGGCGGTCAGCGGCAGAAGTGTCGTAATGAGCATAACGGCGGCAAGCAATGCCGTCACCACTCGCTTTGTTTTGGCTTTCATAGATATTCCTCCATTCAATTTGGTGTAAAAAAAGAATGCCGTGGATTTCACGACATTCTCATGGCGATTATGATATTGTATCAGCCGTATATTACGGCATAGGCGATCCCGCCGTCGATTTCGAGCTGTACCACCTTATATCGAACGCTGCTTGCGGTCACGCCGTTGGCAGGGTCGGTGCCGGATTTATAGATTAAATCCACATGGTGTTTTAGAGTACTGATAACTCCGTCCACACCGTCACGGCTGATCCTCGGCGTTCCCATCCAACCGACATCCCATCCGAACTCCAATTCCTCTGCCCATTCGAAGGTGAAGCCTTTGGCGGTATAGCTTTCCGCATAGGCTTTGACCTCTGACACGATGCGTGTATGGTCTGCTTCGGTGAAGCCCTTCGGCTGCTCTGTAGCAGGAGGCTCGGTGGGCTGCGGTTCTGTTGTTTTCGTGGGCGGCTCTGTGACCTTCGGCGGCTCAGTCTGTTTTGGTGGTTCTGTTACCTTTGGGGTTTCGGTCTGCTTTGGCGGTGCAGTCGGCGATTCGGTATCCGCAGGCTTTGCAGTTTCCGGTTTGCCGCTGTCGGCAGGGGCCGTACTGCTTTCAGCTTTTTCTGTTGTAGATTCGGCCGTGTTTTCCGTACCCGTAGGCAATCTGCTCTCGGCGGTTGGCTCGGAAGCCTTGTCCGTTACCGTTATACTGCTTTCCGTACTGACAGCACCGCTTTCGGTATTGTTGTTTGCTTTATCTGCGGCGCATCCCGCAAGACTCAGCGTTATCAGTCCTGCAAGGAGGGCTGCGAGCATTTTCTGCTTTTTCATGTCCGTCACCTCTACCTACATCATACCGAAACGAACCGGAAAGTCCAGAGAAATCTGCGTTTTTCAGAAAAAAGTCACATCTTTTGTGCAGGGCTTTCGTCCTCATCGGGCAATTCGTCCTCGGATTCCTCCAAAGCTTCACGGTAAGCGCCGAGAACGGCGTCCTGAACGCTCTGCCTTGCCGAATCGGTAAGGGCAAAGGCAATGTCCGAATACTTGGTGTCGCCGTTTGCGCCTTTGTAGGAGCGAAACGGCATCCTTGCAAACATTCCTTTTTGACCGTCTACAACAGCGATGTCCTTGATAACGAATTCGCCGCCGATATTCACACTTGCATACGCCTTGACCGTGGCGTTTTCACGGTCGATCATGCGGTCGATCTTGGCGCTGACCGACAGCTTGGGTTTGGATGAGGTGTTTGCTTTCTTGGTTGCCATAGTGATTCCTCCTGATTACATATTCATTGTCATGCCGCCGTCCTCGATAGGTTCGTCGGCAGGCTCATCGGGTTCGAGATATTTTTGCGTATTTTCCTTTGCCCATTCGGGGACAAATTCCTCTTTAAGTGCGCCTATAAAATCGGTGCGGCGGTAATAGCCTTTTTCTCCGTCCGACACATGAAAGCCAAATACCTTTGCGCCGATGGAATTCGGTCGACAGCCGTTGCCGCTTTCTGCATAGAAGATCTGATCCTGCGGCGTCTTACACTCGTCCTTTAGAATTGACGGATCTAACACCAATATCCGGTCGGTATAGTCGACCTGACTGCCGCTTTCACAGTGGCGGCCGTCAAACAATCCGAGTTTATCCCACAGCCGCCTTGCATCGGCAACAAACAAGTTGACGAGTCCGGGGTGACTGCGGACATGGTATTGCCATGCGTTTTCCTTGTCCATAACGGAAAAGCGCCTTGCCCAATTTTTGTTATCCTCGGAATATCTGCCGTCATGAGTTCCCTGACGCACGGTGGCGGCGAGAACGAAGTTGACTCGGTCAAAGCCGTATCGGTCGATAACTTCCTTGGCACAGGATTCAAGGCGCTGACCGTCATAGTGTTCGTCAATGGCTCTTTCAATGGCACGGGCGCAGTCGCAGTTTTCGAGGTAGCTTTCACGCCATTCGTCCTTTTCATCCCATTCCGCAGCTTCCTTGAGAGAATAGAGGTATAACGGCTTATACTCCGGCATTCCGTTCACCCGCTTTCTTTTCTGCCCACTTGACCGAGAGATGCACAAGCGCCGCACGCTGCTGCTCGGCAGTAAGGCTGTCGAGAAGATCCTCAAGCGTCATTTCGGCTTCCTTATCGGCCTTGGTACCGGCGCAGTTATCACAGATCTTCTCACGCTTGACGGTAACAGTTCTGCCGTCCGGCGATTCGGTGAAGGACAGCACATCGTTATAGGTGAAGCCGACACGCTGTCTTATCTCATAGGGGATGGTGATGCGTCCTCTTTTTCCGAGGATGCGGAACATTTTTGTCATTTCAATACGCCTCGCTTTCATCGCAATTATCGTTGCAGGGACAGTCCTCACAGTCGCCGGTGCAGTCCATATCGGCAATGGGGCAGTTTTCGCAATCGCCGTCGCAGACGACATCTTTCGGGTCGTTGATATTTTCAATGACGATCTTATGTCCGTCTGCGTACATCTGCATGGGGTCGCCCTCAAACATTCCGGCTTCGAGCAGCAGCTCGGCCGGCACGGGAATCAGCACGAGTTCCTCGGTTTTCATCTTTTTATTCGGCATACAATATTCTCCTTCAGAATTTTATCGTAATCTATGGGTTTGTCGACAGGATCGAACAGGGTGAGCTGGTGGGGCTGCTGCCGTTCACGCTCAAAGAGGTCATAATTGGCTACGAGCAGTTCGGGAAATTCCTTGCCTGCCTCATATTTCTGCGCCATGCTATGCACCCGCTTGAAGTCGAAAAAGTTATATTCTTTATATAACTCTCGGATTTCGGGGCAATCGTTATAGGACAGCAGAAACTTGCCTTTCATACCCGCAAGGGCGTGGTATAGCCGCAGATGATCCTCCCAAGTAAAGCCGCAGTCATACACATACTCACTGGTAAAGTACGGCGGATCGCAGTAGATGAAGGTTGTCGGGCGGTCATAGTGTTTTATAAGAGTTTCGAAGTCTTGGTTTTCGATGACCACATTCTCACACCGCTTGGCGAAGTCCTGCACGAGTGCAAACAGCGTTCTGATGGAAAACGGCTGACAGGCAAAGGACTTGCATCCGCTTGAATAACTGTAACGGATGAGTTTTAGGAACATGGCAGCCCTGCGTAGGTCATGGTCGTTCCGAGCTGCTGAATACAGCGTCCGAACTTCCTTGGCGGTCACTTCGGGCAGCATTATTTCCGTGAGGTCAAGCTGTGCCTTTAGGTAGTCCTCGGTGAATTCCTCTTTTTCGAAGAACTTTTTCAGCACGGCGAAATCATCACGGGAATTCAGGCTCAAAAAACCGAGTTCACGAATGAACTCCATCGGGCGGTCACGCATACAGCGAAACAGATTGACGAGGTTGTGATTGTAATCGTTGAACACCTCGAATTTGTCCGGCACGGGCTTGCCGAGCAGCACGGAGCCGGAGCCGCCGAACGGCTCGACATAGCGGTCACAGCCTATGGGAAACAAGGCATACAGGATATGAAGGATAGAGGTTTTGTTGCCTATCCAAGTTACGGGGGATTTTATTTTGATCACCTCACTTTGAGGCGGCCGGTCGCTATAAAGAAAAAGAGGCGGTATCTTTCGTCTTTATAACGATTGATACCGCCATAGAGTTATTCGGTCACTTTGCCGGTCTGGTCTTTGTTTTGCGCTTGGCTATCTCCGTGTTACATTCCTCCCATCGTTATGCTTTCGTCCTCATCGGGAAACAGCTCGGCGGTTCGGATAGCGTCCTCGCCGAGTCCTTGGAGCAAATGATTGAAGTCCTCGGCGTCACAGCAGGAACGGATACCGTAATCGGCGCACAAATCTCTGTAATAGCCGAGTTCCATATCATCTCTGTCCGTAAGGAGATTTTCATTCAGTTCGAGCCACGCCTTTTGCTTTTCCCAACATACGCAAAGCGAGGTCGGGAAGCCGCCTGTTTGGTCGCACCGAAAATCCGGCGAAGTATATACCTCGCCGGATGCGTAAAATTCTACAGTTTTCTGTTGTAGTTCGTCATAGGTCAGTCCGTTTTTCGGTGTAGGAACAAAGCCGCCGAGCCTATTGGGGACATAGTCCGAAAGCCAAGTGCCGCCGAACTGTTCGTGGGAACGCAATCGCCACATAGCGAGCTTGCCCATATCAATTTCCACACCGTCCTCAAAGGGAAAGAGGATATTTGTGAGGCTGCCGTTTTGGAATACGGAGATATTCTCAAACTTACTGCCGTTTTTCAAAATGCCCTCATCGGTGAGCAGACCGTTGATGCCGTCGAGCCACTCCTGCGGATCGCCGCCGCAGCCCTGCAAAACAAGTCCTTCCTTGCCGTTCATACGGCGAAGGTCATCGGTGGTTACGCTGTTGATGCTCATATTACATACCTCCCATCTGCATGGTTTCGTCCTGAGCTTCTTCCTCAGCAAACTCCGCCGCTGTCATTGTTTCGCCCAGGAAGTTTGGCTCGGTGTCCTCGTCAAGCGGAATGTATCCGCTTTCGCCGAAATCGAGGATATCCCGCATCAGCACAGTGCCGCCGTGATTGACTCCGACCTTTGGCTCAACGGAACAGAAGTGGCTACCGTCATCGCTGTGACGAAGGTCATAGGCGTACAGCCCTTCGGGAATCTGTTCGGGCATGAGCTGCCCGTTGCTGAACAGCGCTCTGCGGTCAAGCACCTCAATGACATCTAACTTTTCCTCGGTCATCGCCTGCGTTTTCAGTTCCTTCGCTTCCGGCTCGTCATACGGCACGGGCTTGAACAGATGACCGTTTCGGGCGGAAATAACACCGTAATCCGTAACGGCTGCACCGATGCGGCCGAGCAATTTATCCGCCTCATTTCTCGGAAGCAGATTTTCAAGCCATTTGCTGTCGAACTCCGTGCTTGTGTTTTCATAAATATACTTCTTGAAGAAGGCATCCGCAGTGTCGGGTTCGGCGGTAAATTCATAACGCCACAGGTTATGGGCCACATTTAGTGCGTCATGAATGCTTGCCGTATTTTCGGCGTCGAGAACGGCTTTGAACTTGACCTGTTCAGCCTCGCTCATGATGCTGATTTCTGCAGCAAGTTTATTGAGCGTTTGGACATCGCTCATGCTGTTAAACATATCCGAGGTGATTTGCGGAATTACCGAGTCAAAGCCATAGTACACACAATCGCCGATGTCTGCCTCATCGAATGCCGCAGCATAATTGGCGAGCGTGTCATGCGCCATCGGAAGGTTAAGCCATATAGCCCTATCTACAGGATCGCCCTTGATATGCTCCGGCGTACCCGATGCAAACACACGGATAGCAAAGTCCGATATCTTAGGTTCCTCGTCCGGCAATGTCACTCCGTCATATACCTCCGGTCGATCATACTGCACAGTGGGGATATACAGCCTGCCCTCAAACACACCATTATCGTTTTTCTGCTGCACTCTGCCGATCTGTTCCGCATTCAAAAACGGGAAGGTACTTTCGGGGATACCGTCGAGGTCGGGAAGCAGTTCGTTTTCAAAGGCAAACCGACCGAGTTCAGCAAGGTTGCTTACATTATGAGCGACGGGAACGGTATCCAAGCCGTAGGTGCAGTTGATGAGGTCTTTGATACTGACGGGGTTTTCGGTATTGTCTGCATCGCCGAATATCTGCTCGGTCACGGCGTAAAACACGGGCAGTTCCTCATTGGGGAGAGAGGCAAGCCGCTTGGCAAAGAAGTTCAGCTCGTCCAAGCTGAAAGTATCCAAGCGGATGTCCTGCAGTTCCGGCAGGATATCGCATTCGAGGATGCTCACTTCAACCGTGTTTTCTCTGCCGACAGCACGGGTTCTCTGCATAGCGTCTTTGAGCTCATAGTCCGCCGCAGGCAGAAGTAATTCGGCATAATAATATCCGCCGTGAACGGGATTTTCGGCGGACAGTTCAAGCCTCATGATTTTTCTGTTATATATCATTCTCGTTTATCCTTTCTGAATTTGCTCTTGGTAGATTCGCTTAATAACAGCACCGACGGCAGAAACGACAGGCACACTCACCGCATTGCCTGCCATTTTGTAGAGCCGTCCGTCTTTCAGCCCCGTGGCGGCTGCCTTATCGAATTGTTCATCCGAGAAGCCCTGCAAGCGCCAACACTCTCTCGGCGTGAGCTTTCGCACTCTGCCGTAGCGGAGGATACCGTGCCGGTCCTGCACCGTTAGTGTGAACATCGGCTCGTTAGGCTCTTTTATCCACCTTCCTTGCTGACGGATGGTTTTCTTGTCGGGTGTCACAACGGCTCTCGGCTCGTCCTCAATAAACACGGCGGAGTGTTCGCCCTTGTGCTTGCTGATGCCGCTGTCCTGTCGAGCAGTGATGCACCGAGCCGTTTCGGTGAGCTTTGCACCGGCGTTCATGTCTATAAAAAAATAGCCCTGCGTATTGCCGGGCGTTACGGTATGGGCGATCTTTTCTCCGACCCGACCTCGCCGTGTATTCATTGTCGGGTAGGCAAGGTCGATGCTATCGCCGGGGTGTGCAAGCTGAAAGCCGGATTTTGTATCCACCTTGATAGGCAATGCTACATCGTAGAGTCCGGTTTTCCCTCCGAAGCCTCCTGCATTGCTTGTGAGAGTAATGCCGACTCCCTCGTCCGAGTAGACCCGATTGCCCTCTGTGCCTCCAAGGAGTTGGATAAGAGACGCTGCATTTGCGTTTGTGAAAGATAGTATTTCTCCGCAACATCGCTCTCTAAGATATCCGACAATATACACACGCTTTCTGGATTGGGGAACACCGAAATCCTTGCTGTTAAGCACCTGCCATGTGACATCGTACCCCAACTCATCCAACGCACCGAGGATGGTCGCAAAAGTCCTGCCTTGGTCATGCGACAGCAAGCCGGGAACATTTTCAAGCAGCAGAAAAGGTGGTCTTTTAACGGCGGCAATTCGGGCGATCTCAAAAAAGAGAGTGCCTCTTGTGTCATCTTGGAATCCTCGTCTGAGCCCTGCGATACTGAAAGACTGGCAGGGAAAACCGCCGCAAATAAGGTCGATATCCGGCAGGGTGTATGGATCAATGGTTCTTGCGTCTGCAAAATATAACTCTCCTTTCGTGGGGTACATGGCATCGTAAGCCTGCTTTGCGTATTTGTCTATCTCGCAGTAGCCGACGCATTCAAAACCGCCGAGCCGTTCAAGCCCCGAACGAAAGCCGCCGATGCCTGCGAACATATCCAAAAATCTGATTGGCATAGGTCATCCGACCGATACCGTTGTTTTTTTCGTTCCGCCTCGCTTTCCTCACATTGTCATACCGAAGCCCTCGGATTCGTCCTCATCCTCGTCCTCGGTTTCCTCATCTGTTTCGTCATCGGCATCGTTGCCGCTGTCGCTCTCACATTCGCCCGCAAAGCCGTTTTCTGCGGCTTCCTCGTCCGTTTCCTCGTAGGTATCCTCAGTGAGGCTTTCGGCGTCAATTTGGCTCTCACGCTCGGCCTGTTCTCGGTCGAGCTCGGTTTCAATAAGACCGAGGACGAATTCTTTCTGACTCATATTGTTGCGGTGCAGATAGTCCTTGATTCTCTGAAACAGTTCCTCCGGCACCTGAAATGCCATAGTTCTCATATTGCCCATGCCTTTTCCTTCTTTCTGTTGTATTTTCGGGTGGAGCTCATCGTCCACCGCAAGGGTGATAAACTCAGCCATTGTCATTCCTTCATGCCGTTCGAGATATTCCTTGATTTCGGCATGGAGGTCGGCGTCGATTTTTACGGTGATTCCTTTCTTGTCATCTGCCATTGCGTTCGTTCCTTTCTATATATTTTTTGAATATTTTTTGATGATCTCCGCAAGCAGTTCCTCTGCCGACACTTCACGCTCAGCGGCTTCCCGAAGCAGCATATCTGCCTGCGGCTGCGGTATAAGAATATCGTATTCCAATAGGCAACCTCCTACATTCCCATGACGGGGCCGTTGCCCTCGTCCATGTCCTCGCTGTCGGCCTGTTCCTCGGCAATTTCCTCATCGGTGAGCTTGCGGAAAGAGTCCTCACCGGGGATGATGCCAAGCTGCCTGCCGTTATCGAATTTGCAGTGAACGGCGGACATATCATCCACAGCTATTACCGTGCCGCGCATATTGTCCTCAACAGGTCGGGGATCGTTGCCCATGTGCAGAAGCAGGATGCGAGTTCCTTTGGGATAGAGTTCTTTATATCGCTGTGCCTGTCTGTACAGACGATCATATTCGTTCATCGTATTTACCTCCGTGTAATTCAAAGTTTATTGCTCTGCGGTTTTACAATCATATCTGCATCCCTCCCGTCTGTGTTTCGGTATTTTGCAGATATTCGTCAAACTCGTTCTCGGTCATCATGGCGTAGTCATCGCCGCTGTTCCAGAACGAGACGAACAGCTTGCCGTCCATCGTATCAATGGGCTGCTGCTCGAAACCTTCGCCGAGGCCGTCCGAACACTGCCCCGTGAGCCAATCCCGAAGCGCTTCCGTTTCCTCTGCCGTGAGAGCTTCTTTGAGACTGCAATCAATTCGTCCGAACAGCCTGCCGCCGTGCAGTTCCACCGACCATACAGCCGAGGTCAGCTTTTCGCTCACGCCGTCATCCTCGTTATAGTAGGCTGCCATATCGTTTTCGTCATTGGCGGTGTATTCCTTTAATGCGTCGTTGATTTCATCTGCGCTGTCGGCAAGGTAGGAATCTCCGACCGTGAACATATCTCCGTCGCCCTCGTCGATATTACCGACGAGCGGGCAGAAGAACACAGCCTTTACGGGACCGGCATCCTGCGTCATTTGGCGGACGGCGGAAATTACTTCGTCCATCGAGCCGTATTGGTCGTGGAGGACATTCTGTTCAAGTTCCTCTTTGATGTCTGTATCGGCTGCCAACACGACAAATGTCAGCATATTGGCGTCTGCGATGGAGTTTTTCTCGTTCAGCGTTAGGAGCAGATGCTGACCGAAGTCACTCTCGCTAAACAGCTTTACGCCGATGTCCTCATCCTCATTGTCGGTCAGCGGAATCCGTTTCGGTGGCTGCTGAATGCCGATGGAACGCAGTTTGTCATAGATGTCATAGATACTGTGAGGCAGTTCGAGAACGAGGGTATTTTCTTTATTGCGGATAATAGCGGTAATCATATTTACATTCCTCCCATCGTCATAGGCTCATCCTGATATAAGATGTCGAGCAGGCTTGTGTCGGTGTCGTTATAGATAAAATTACCGCCGACAAATTTACCGTAGTATTCCTCTGCGATATGCTTTCCAAAAGCGCCGAAATCGAAGTAATTTTCCAATTCCGGCGGCATGGCATATTGGTCAGTATGGTCGACAACATATCTGCCGACATCATCGTAATCCACAGCGCCTTCAGCAACCGTGAAGCAGTCAATGTTTTTCGCAAGCCGTGCAAGCTGCTCGGCGTCCTCGGCTTCGGCGTACTCGGCAACCGCCCACAGCTTTTCCATATCCATATCGGCACAGTTTACGGCGTCTGCGAGTTTGTTCAGTTCGTAAGCACCTTCCTCGGCGGCGATTTCTTTGAATCGTTCCGCCCATTTATCACTTTCGATGCAATGATCCTCCCATGAGAGTTCTACATCATCCGGTGTGGGTGCGCCGAGTCGGGCAAACGCTTTGTCGATGGCTTCTTCCTCGCAGGGGAGATACAGATACTCGGTCTTTCCGTTGTATTCGGCTCTCAAAAAGCAGAGCATTTCCTCATACACATACGCCGGAAAATTCTGCCCGTCATAATCTCTTACGAACGGTGTATCCTCGTCGACGAAGAGCAAGCCGTGTTCGGTAAAAACGCCCTTGCCGGATTGAATCAGCTTCCGTCCGAATTCTGCATATTTCGGATCGTCTGCATCATCGGCAGGCAGACAGCCCTTGACCGTGAGCAGATATTCTCTGCCGATTTTGCCCATATCGCTGATATCCTGAATCAGAGGATAACGGTTGAGGTTGAAACTCAGATTGATGAGGTCGGGGACGGTTTCGAAGCCCTCTGCTTTCATCGCTTCGTAAAACTGATATTCCTCATCGCCGAAGAAGCTGTCCATCCGCCTTCCGAGGAAGTTGACTTCATCGAGGTCAACGAATCGGTCTTGGAGGCAGCCGAGTTCTTTTGGGAATATGACCGCGGACACATACAGTTCAAGCGGCGTGACATCCTCGGCGTTAATTCTTTCGAGTGCCACATTCATTTCCTTTTCGGTGCAGGGAAAGCGGAGATCGGTCTGACTGTTGCCGTATTTGATTTTCAGTTTAATCATGGCAGTTCTCCCTTATGGCTGCGAGACCGAATCTGCGAATCGCCATAGCGTTGCAGATAGTGCGGAACAGCATAGGCGGAACGAGGTCGGCGTCCGACAGATCCGACACGGTGATATGCTTTGTGCCGAGCGTCAAATCCTTTGCCGCACAGTAGAGGGTATAAGCTCTCTCGGTGCAGTTACCCGGTTTGATATTCTCAAAAAACACACAGCCGCTGTGTACATGATGCTTGCAGCAGTTCCACAGTCTTGGGTCAGCGGTGAGCAGATACAGCGCCGAAAGCAGTGCGTAGTTTTCTCGGTGTACATTCCTTGCGGCAAGTGCAAATCTTGCCCGGTGCTTTTCATTAAGGTAGGTCATAGGCGTTTCCTCGCTTTCGATATATTCGGCAAATCTTTTTTGAAAGGGCGGACAGCGTATCTGTTGCATGGTGGCTATCAGCAGTTCAGAGGGTGTGGCTGCAGTTACGGCGATGAATGCTTGCGTTTCGGTAAAACGGAAGCCCACACCCCTTGGTTTGAAGTTCGGTATGGCAGTCATGAACCGTTCGATGCGGCGGCTGTATGGTCGTTCGGAAAATATGGTCATAAGTTCTGTTCTCCTTGTTGTGAAATAGAAAAAGCCCTCCGGTTTTTGTGTGACCGAAGGGCGATTGATAGTATTACATATTCTGTTGTGGGGCTGCTGACTGTTCAAAGGTCGGCGGTTCAGCTTCGAGGGAGGGGTATCCATCCATGATCTTTTCTTGGAGCTTATCCAACTGCCGTTCCTGCTCATAGGTCAGCGTTTCGCAGTTGGCCTTGGCGAAGTCCACACAGCGATAGAGGTCTACCGATTCCTTTTCAGAAAACAGGCGGTATTTGTTGACGAGACCGGAGCGCACAGCAAAGGCTTCCTTGACATATTCATAGTTCGGCGAGTAATCTCCCCAGAACACCGAGTCGCCGTCTGCATTCTGTTTCCATGTGCAGAACATAAAGCCGTTCTTTTCGCTGTAGGTTGCCGCCAACACCGTATCGCCGAAGGCGGCAAGCTGTCTGTAATCGGAAACATCGGCAGCCTGCATTTGCGGTGCGTGTTCGTAGAGTCCGACATATTCCCGCACCGTAGAGATTTCATCCTGAATGTCTGCAATTTTACTGCGGTATTCATCCGAGAGGTTTTGGTCGGCGTTGCTCAAATATTGACCGTTGTATTTTATCCGGCAGAGTGGGATGCCGTCCGAGGATACCTCCAGCCATCCGCTGCCATCTATCTTGGTGTCGTATCGAGTCCTGAGCCGTTTGGCTAATTCTTTCTGTAACATATCTGTTTTCTCCTTTTCGGGGTAATAAAAAAGGCAGATAGATTTTTGATTTCTATCTGCCTGCGTATCGGATATTCGGTTGTGTGATAGTTCAAGACATCCAACAAAGGGAAAACATCATTTTTATATCTGTCAAAACGGTTCGCTGAAATCTTGCCGTATAAACGGTGAAAACCCCGATAAAATCGGGGTTTTCACGGGCTACATCTATTTTGTAGCCCTTTTATGGCCCGCCCGGAGGGATTCGAACCCCCGGCCTTCAGAATCGGAATCTGCTGCGATATCCAGCTTCGCTACGGGCGGATGTGCGGATATTATAGCACAGAATAAAGCCGGACGCAAGAGCGGCGGACGTGCGGCGCAAAAATATTTTTCCGGCGGTCAACAAAATTGAAAAAAGCCCTTGCAAAAAAGCGAACTCTCGCTTATAATATATGAGCTGTTGATTTTTCTGCTACTGTGGCTCAGTTGGTAGAGCAGCTGATTCGTAATCAGCAGGTCGCCGGTTCGAGTCCGGCCAGTAGCTCCACAAAAGGCACTTGCTTTTGCAGGTGCTTTTTCTTTTTATTTTGCTTGTTATATTGCGGCTTTAATAATAAAGAAAAACAGCCTTCGTCAAAGACAAAGACTGTTTGTGGAGCGGATGACGAGGCTCGAACTCGCTACCTCCACCTTGGCAAGGTGGCGCTCTACCGGATGAGCTACATCCGCAATTGCAAGAGAGATTATAGCAAAGAGCCTCGCCTTTGTCAAGAAAAAATTGAAGTTTTTTTCATTTTTGCCGTTGCCCTTTGCAGGTTCGCCCCGTATCATGCGCAGGGGCATAAATCAACCGAGGGATTGACACAAAGCGTCACGGACTATATAATCCATATGTAGGAAATTATATATCGGAGGGTCAATATGCAAAGTATTATATTCAGATGGGTTATGCGCTTTGCCGCGGCTGCGGCTGTGATTACGCTGCTGTTTTCGGTCGTTCTGCCGTGGATGAACGGCGCGGAGTATGAGATAAACACCGCCGACGAGCGCTATACCGTCAACGCCGTTACGGACACCATAAATGTGTGGAGCCCGTATGCTTTCAGCGCGGACACTCAGCCCGACGGCGAAAACGATGTTATGTCATTTGTCAATTATATCGAGCTTATGAGCGCGACGGGCGGCAACGCCGAGCTCGATCCGTTTGTCGATCCGTCGGACAGGACGACAAAGACGGACTACGACTTTTCGCGCATTATCGGCAGCTGCCGAGGAATACTCAACCTCGGTGCAAAGCCGCTGATAAAGCTCGGCAATGTCCCGATGAAGCTCTCCGCCGAGCCGCTTATCGGCGCGTTCGGCGTCAATGTCCGCCCGCCCGAGGACTACAACGAGTGGTATAGCTTTATCTGCGACTATGTCGGCGCACTTGTTGACGAGTTCGGACTGAGTGAAGTGCAGTCGTGGCGCTTCGGACTGCTCACGGAGTTCGAGAACGCCGACTGGTTCTATGCCGGAGACAAAGACCCTGAGCTTTCAAAGGAAGCTTACTGCAAGCTCTATGACTACACGGTCAAGGCTCTCACGGACACGTTGGGCGGCGATGTCTATATCGGTGCGCACGCCATGGCGGTGACAGAGGGTATATGGGACGAGCGCGAGTTTATCCGCCACTGCGCCGAGGGCACGAACTATGCGACGGGCGAAAAGGGCACGAGAATATGCTATCTCGCGGCGTCGCACTATGACGGCAGCATCGAGGATTCCGCCGACATGACTCCCGCCGAGACTATCGAATACCTGCGCTCTACCGCCGAGGAATACGGGCTCTGTGACCTTCATTACGGCATAGACGAGGGACGCATATACGGCGGAGCCGACGGCAGGGACGACCGCCAGCTGCTCTCGCGTGCGGTCGGGTATAATATACAGGCGGCGTATGACGCGAAGCAGTATATCGAGTTTGCAGAGAATGATATAGACTATTTCTCGTCGTGGGGCTATACAACAGGCTCTTCGGTTTGGGGCTATCCGTCGCTTTCGTATTACACCGCTCAGTGCTTTGCAAAGATGGCAGGGGCGAAGGCTGTGGGCATCACTGCAAACGCTTCAAAGCTGCCGAAGGTCGAGACGGGTGCGCTCGCCGCGAAAAGGGACGGCACGCTCTATATTATGGCATATAACTACAAGCAGAGGATAAAATATTCTTTAAAGAGCAATACTGTTTTTAGGATAAATGCGCCCGAATTTCAGGGCAAGACGGTCGAGATAAGGAAATATCTTATCGACAGCGACGCGAGCTTCTTCGACGAGTGGCAGAGCGACAGGCTGAAATACGGCATATTAAAGAACAGCTTTTCATGGTCGCCCGACGATTTTGCATTGGATTCGGACACCACCCTCTGCGGCGAGCGGGCGAAGAAGATATATAACGAACAGCTGCGGGAAAAATATAAGCAATGCGCGGTGCTCGACTGCACCACCGAGACAGTCGAGGTCAACGGCGAGCTCGTGCTCAAAAATGTTACCGACCCCAACACGGTCGTTTTCTATGAGATAAGCGTCAAATAATCCAAACGGAGGAGCTTTATGAAATTCTGTGATATGCCATATGAGAGAATAGATGTCACGGCGGCGACCGAGGCGCTCGATGCGGCGGCGGAACGCCTTAATGCGGCAAGGACTCTCGAGGAGGCGGAGAGAGCTTTTTCGGAGCGCGAAAGAATAATCTCCCATGTTCAGACGATGAGCACGATAGCCTATATCCGCCACACCGTCAACACTCTTGACGAGTTCTATGAGAAAGAGAACGACTTCAACGACGAGAACGCCCCGCTTATTGAGCAGAGCGAGCAGAAATTCACCGAGGCGATGCTCAAAAGTCCGCTTCGCGCACAGCTTGAAGAGAAATACGGCAAGTTGATGTTTGTCAACGCGGAGCTTTCACGCAAATGCTTTTCGCCCGAGATAATCCCCGATCTGCAGGAGGAAAATAAACTTTCGAGCGAATACCAAAAGCTGATAGCCTCGGCACAGATAGATTTTAACGGGAAAAAGCTGAGCCTTTCCCAGCTCGGCGCGTATAAAGAGAACGCCGAGCGCGACACGCGCCGTACGGCATACGAGGCGGAGAGCGGGTTCTATATGGCTCATGCCGCTGAGCTCGACAGGATTTTTGACAGCCTTGTAAAATGCCGAACCCGCATTGCAAAAAAGCTCGGCTTCAACACCTTCACCGAGCTTGCATATTGCCGTCAGACACGCAACTGCTATGACGCGAAGGATGTTTCGGCTTTTCGTTCGCGCATCGTGCGCGATATAGTGCCGGTCGTCTGCCGCCTCAAGGAGATGCAGAAAAAGCGCATCGGCATAGACGACATGAAAATATACGATGACCCGTTCGCGTTTAAAGAGGGCAACCCGAAGCCCGACGGCTCGTCCGAGGATATCCTCGCCGCGGGAAAGAAAATGTATGAGCAGATGAGCCCCGAGACAGGGGAGTTCATAAACTTCATGTACGACAACGCCCTCATGGATGTCCTGAGCGCAAAGGGCAAGGCTGCGGGCGGCTACTGCACGGAGATCCTCGAATACAAGTCTCCGTTTATCTTCTCGAATTTCAACGGCACCTCGGGCGATGTCGATGTGCTCACCCACGAGGCGGGTCACGCCTTCGCCTATTACAGCGTCAGAGACAAAACGGAGCTTTGCGATCAGATAAGCCCGACTATGGAGTCGTGCGAGGTCCATTCGATGTCCATGGAGTTCTTCGCGTGGCCGTGGCATGAGCTGTTTTACGGCTCGGACGCCGTGCGCTCGCGCTTCGTGCATCTCGAGAGTGCTCTGGTCTTTTTGCCCTACGGCACGATGGTTGACGAGTTCCAGCATATTGTCTATGATTTTCCGGAGCTTTCACCCGCCGAGAGAAACGAAAAGTGGCTTGAGCTCGAACGCAGGTACCGCCCGTATATGGACTTCGGCGATGTCGCATTCTATTCAAACGGACGCGGCTGGCAGAGACAGCTGCACATCTATCTCTATCCGTTCTATTATATCGACTACTGTCTCGCGCAGACTGCGGCGCTCGAATTCTGGTCACTGAGCCAAAGGGATTACAAAGCTGCGTGGCAGAGATATCTGCGCTTTGTGTCCTTCGGCGGAAAGAAGAGCTTCAAGGAGCTCTGCTCCGCTGCGGGCATAGACGATCCGTTCGGCGAGCAGGCTCTGAGCGGGGTCGCCGGAACGGCGAACGCATGGCTCGATTCGAACGGTTGAAAAAGGCTTCAAAATGTGATAAAATATACGCGTAATTTTTGTATATTTTGATGTGAGGAGTATAAGATGTTTAAATACAGGATGTCCGTCATTGTCCCCGTGTACAACTGCGAGGACTATTTGACCTCATGCCTTGACAGCCTTTTGAGGCAGACTATAAACAAGGAAGAGCTTGAGGTCTTGCTGATAGATGACGGCTCAGGTGACGGCAGCCTCGGTATATGCAAGGAATATGCCGCAAAGCACAATGTTTTCAAGGTGTTCTCGCTCGAAAACGGCGGCGTTTCGGCGACGAGAAATTTCGGTATCGAGCACGCGCAGGGTCAGTATATAACCTATCTCGACTCCGACGATACGCTCACCGACGATACGCTCAGGACGGTTGCCGACTTCTTTGACAGGCACTTTGACGAGATAGATCTTGTGACCTACAGGATAGTTCCGTATTACGGTGAGAAGAGATTCGCCCTGCACTACAGATATAAGTTCCTCAGAAAGACAGGCGTATATGACCTTGAGGATCCGGAATATTGTTATATAACGCAGACGACGATGAATATCTGCGTCAAGAACCTCGGCGCGGGGAAGAATGTTCTTTTCGACACATCGCTCGCGTTTCACGAGGATCAGAAATACTGCTTCGATGTCCTCAGCGACAAGCTGAAGATAGGCTTTTGCAGCCGCCCCGAATATCTGTATCTGCGCCGCCCCGGCAGCACAACGGGCAAAAAGGGATACGCCTATTATATCTTTGAAAATACCATGGCTATGTGGGAGGAGATGTTCGGCAGATACGAGGGTCGCGTGCCGTCCTATCTCCAGTCTCTATACCTCAACGACATCAACTGGAAAAGCACACAGGATATCCTGCTGCCGTACAGCTATCCGAAGGACGAGCTCGACAGGGCGGTCGGCAGGATATCCGCCCTGCTTGACAGGGTTGATGACAGAGTTATTCTCAACCACCCGTACATGGATCTCTATCACAAGCATTTTTTGCTCAAAACAAAAGGCTGCGACAAGCTGAGCGTCGCGGCGGACAGAAAACACCTGCGCGTGCTCTATGACGGCGAGGAGGTGTACGGCATCGATAAGGTGCCGATAGTCGTCAACTCGTTCAAGGTGTTCGGCGACACTCTGCGCGTGGATGCGTTTTTGAAATGCCTTATCTTCGACTATGTCGAAAAGCCGCGTGTGTTTATAATAAAGGACGGCGTGCGCGAGGAGATAGAGCTGACTCACTCTAACTATGAATATTACCGCGCGGGGATAAAAACCGCCACATTCTGGCGCCTGCGCTTTGATGTCGATGTCACAAAGACAAAGAAATTCGAGCTCGAGGTCGAGACCTGCGGCAATACTTACGCTCTCTCCTATTATTTCGGTCCCCATGTTCCGCTGACTCAGAACAAGGGACGGAAGATATTTTTCAGAGACAACAGACGCTATAAAGAGAAAAACGGAGTGTTCACAATTTCTTCGTCTCCGGCTCTCAACAATGCGTTTTATAAGCTGCTCGTGGCGTTTTATAATATGCTCTACTTCGGCTTCAAGAATCCGAGGATAGTGTATAACCGCCTGCTTGCGCTGACCTTTAAAGGGAGCGGTCCCATATGGCTCTATCTTGACCGCTACGGCGTGTTTGACAACGCATACGATCAGTTCAAGCACGATTTCTCCAAAAACGACGGCATCAAACGCTATTATATTCTAAACGACTGCGACCGCGACAAGCTCGACGAGCGCTTCACTCCCGAGGAGAGAAAGAACGTCGTGATGTTCCACTCAAAGCTTCACAAGCAGCTCTATTTTAACTGCGATAAAATAATCACATCGTTCTCGAATCTCTCGAATGTCTCGCCCTTCGGAGCGGGTCCGACCCGCTGGTATGCCGACCTTGTAAAATTCGAGCTGGTCTATCTCCAGCACGGCATACTTCACGCGTCGCTCAGAAGCCTCTATGACAAGGAGCACTGCTCGATAGACAGAGTCGTCGTTTCGAGCGGCTTTGAGATAGAGAACTTCCAGAAGAACTACGGCTTTGCGGAGCGCGAGCTGATAAAGAGCTGTATGCCGCGATATGACAGCATGGAGCCCAGCGGCAAAAAGAAGAACCGCATCGTGTTCTCGCCCTCGTGGCGCAGCAACCTTATCGGTGCGCTTGTCAACAACGAGCGCGAAGTATTGCCCGAGGTGTTCACGGAGTCCGCTTTCTTCAAGCAGGTTTCGGCGTTCCTCAACTCCGAGAGACTGCACGATATGCTCGAGAAAAACGATCTCTATCTCGACTTCAAGAACCATCCCATATTCAAATGCTACAACCATCTGTTTGATATAAAGAACGACAGGGTCTGCACGGATAATTTCGACACTAATATTGATGAGTACAGACTGATGATAACGGATTATTCCTCGATAGTTTTCGATTCCGTCTATCTCAACTGCCCCGTGCTCTATTTCGTGCCTGATTACGAATTGTTCTTGGCGGGCGTGTCGCATAACTACAGGCAGCTCGACCTGCCGCTCGAAAACGGCTTCGGACCGTTTTCGCAGGACGCGGACACTCTGCTCGACCGGCTCGAAGAATATATAAACAACGGCTTTGCCCCGCAGGAGCCATACGCTTCGCGCATGAAGGATTTCTTCCTCTACAGGGACGACCGTTGCTGCGACAGGCTCTATGACGCAATGATAAACGACTGAAAACGGAGAAAAACATGACAGGGATTCTGCTCATTGACAAGCCCGAGGGTATGACCTCGTTCGTTGCGGCGGCGCGTGTCCGCCGAATGACGGGCGTAAAAAAGACCGGGCACACCGGGACGCTCGACCCAATGGCGACAGGCGTTCTGCCCGTCCTGCTCGGCGGAGCGACCCGCTTTTGCGAGCTGCTCCCGTCGCACGACAAGGCGTATATCGCATCTTTAAAGCTCGGCACTGTTACCGACACGCTCGATATCACCGGCGAAGTGCTCGAAACGCGGGAGGTAAACGCCTCGCGCGCGGATTTTGAATCCGCATTGCAGAGCTTTTCGGGCACGATAGAGCAGGTGCCGCCGATGTATTCCGCCATCTCGCAAAACGGCGTGAGATTATATAAACTCGCGCGGCAGGGGATAGAAGTCGAGCGAGAGAGCAGGACTGTTAATATATCTTCAATATCGCTTGTTGACTGCGACGAGAAAAACGGCGAATATACAATATCCGTCGAGTGCTCGGCGGGCACATATATCCGCTCGCTCGTCGCCGATATCGGCGAAAAGCTCGGTTGCGGAGCCGTCATGACGGCACTGCGCCGCACAAAGGCAAACGGGTTCCCGGTAGACGGATGCATAACCCTCGATGAGCTCGCGGAACTCGCGCAGAGCGGCAAAATCGAAGAAAAAATTATCCCGATCGAGCAGGCTCTCGACTCTTACAGATTTGTGACCGTCACCGAGCCGCAGGCGCGGAGATTCGGAAACGGCGGCGAGCTGAGCCTTGAGCGGCTCTATCTCAAAGCCCCGCAGGAAAACGAGCTTGTGCGTGTCCTCGCGCCGGGAAATGAATTTCTCGGCATGGGAGAAGTCGCGGACGGCGAGATAAAAGTGAAGAGACTGCTGATAAAATAAAGCAGAAATCAATGTCGGTGCTGTATGCACGACCGCGTTGAGAGTATTCTCCGCCGATTAAAAGCAAAATAATACAAAAATATCGCCGCCGGAAGTATAAGCCCCGGCGGCGGTTTGCTCTTTGCTCTGAGCTGAATGCAACGGTCTTTTCTTCAATTAGAAATCCGGGTGGGGTTCGCCGCGGCGGTACTTGTCCATAATATCCTTGAACACGTCGCCGTTTGACGGTGGAGTCCAGGTTATCGCGTTTGCGCCCGCCTCAACGGTGGCGATTATGGTCTCATCAGTCGGACCGCCGGTCGCGATTATCGGGATATCCGGGAAGCGGTCTCTGATGCTGCGCACGACCTGCGGCGTTTTTGCGGCTGCGGATATATTCAGAATGTTAACGCCCGCGTCGATGCGTCCCTGAATGTCCTCATCCTCGCTGAGCACGGTGACAACTATCGGAACATCTATCGTGTCGTGCAGATCCTTTATCGTCTCGTTTCTCGTCGGCGCGTTGACGACCACGCCTATCGCGCCCTGAAACTCCGCATGCAGGGCGAGGTTAACTACTCTGTGACCCTGCGTCAGTCCTCCGCCGACTCCGACAAAGACCGGCACATCCGCCGCCACCATGACAGCCTGGGTGATCACGGGCTGGGGGGTGAACGGATAGACGGCGATGACCGCGTCCGCGTTGGTGTTTCTGATGATGCTCGCGTCGGTCGAAAAGAGCACCGATTTTATCCGCCTGCCGAGTATTTTTATCCCGCTGCAGCGGTAGATCGGCTCGGGAACTTTGAGCATGAAGTCTCTGAGACTTCCTTTGATTTCGGGTATGTTCTGCTCGGGCATAACATTTCTCCTTTCGCTTTGCGGCTGATCCTCGTAGAAATCCTTATAAAAATCTTGCATCAAACGGAAAACTGCATATAATATTAAGTGTGACCGCCTTAGCGGCCGCCTGTATTTCGGACAGCCGATTAATTAATTTCTATTATTTGTAATTGTAACATAAGTATAGCATATTTCTAAACTTCGGTCAATTACAGATAAGAATCAAGCGAGAAAAGAGGTATTTGTTATGAGCTTTGAAAAAATTGATATATGCGAGATAAAAGACAGCTTCACGCGTCTTATCAGGGACGACTGGGCGCTGCTCACCGCCGGAAAAAAGGACGATTACAACACCATGACCGTCAGCTGGGGCATGATAGGCGAGCTCTGGGGCAAGGATGTTGTCTCGGTTTTCGTGCGCCCGCAGAGATACACATATGAATTTATGGAGAAGTACGGCGACTTTACGCTCTCGTTTTTCGGCGGCGAATATAAAAAGGCACTCTCCTTCTGCGGCTCGAAGAGCGGACGCGACTATGACAAGGCTAAAGAGTGCGGCTTGACCGCCGCAGAGCTCGGCGGGAGCGTGGCATTTGAAGAGGCGAATTTAATTATAGCCTGCAAAAAGATAGCCTTTGCCGACATGGATCCGTCAAGGTTTATTGCTCCCGAGATAGAGAAAAACTATCATAACGGCGACTATCACCGCGTCTATATCGGCGAGATAACCGAGGTGCGCAAAAAAGTTTGAGATTTTTTAAAAAAGTTTGAAAAAAGACCTTGACTTTTGTCGGGGAATGTTGTATTATATCTGAGCACTTGAGAGAGCGGTCAAATAAAAATCGCTCCGCAGTCGGTGCCTATAACGATGAGGGTCCACCCGTTCCCATTCCGAACACGGTAGTTAAGCTCACTCGTGCTGACAATACTCGGAGGGCAGCCTCCCGGGAAGATAAGTCGACGCCGACATTTGTGAATTCAGCTTTCCAATAGGAAGGCTGTTTTCTTTTCAGAGACGGTAACAGCTTTTGCTGTCATCGTCTTTTTTTATTGCATTTCAGCCGTAGAATAAGTTAAAATAATTTCGGGTGATTGAGATGAAAACCACATTTGAATTAATATACGACGTTGTCCGAAAAATCCCGTGCGGCTGCGTTGCGACCTACGGGCAGATAGCGACTCTTGCCGGAAATCCGCGCTGGTCGCGTGTTGTCGGCTATGCTCTGCATGTCAATCCCGAGCCGGGCGTTATCCCGTGTCACAGGGTAGTCAACCGCCTGGGCGAGACTTCTTCGGCGTTCGCGTTCGGCGGCGAGGATATGCAAAAGACCCTGCTCGAAGAGGAGGGCGTGAAGTTCGATGAATCCGGCAGAGTCGATCTCAGAAAATATCAGTGGCGCACCTGATTATTTGAAAGCCGCCTGCATGAGCAGCAAACAGAACGCCGTGCACAATACCATAAATTATCATACGGAATAAAATCGGCTCCTCCGTGAATTTATACGGAGGAGCTGCTGCTATATTACAGCTTTTTATCCCTCTTCGACCGGCGCATAGCTGCGGATGAAGGCGTTGATGAACAGCGGACCCATGTCTATCGCGTGGAACACCGCGCCGTCTGCGGTTTCAAGCACCGTGATGCCCTCGCCCTCGCTGCCCTTGGTCAGGTTGCGGTCGAAGTATTTTGAAACCTCGCCGCTCACGGGGTCTATCTTATATACCGCCTGCGTGTCGTCGCTTGTCGCGGCATAGAGCATACCCTTATACATCTCCGCGCCCTGAATGCTCTTGACAGTCTCGCTGAGAGCTACCGTTTTGACATATTTCATATTGTCCGCTATGTCATAGAAAATCAGCTCGTTCGCGTTTTTCGAGTGATCGAGGGAGATGAGCAGCCCGTTCTCGTTGTCCACCGCGACCCAGGGCAGCCCGCGTGTGTGGCGGGTTTTGTCGAGAATATAATATCTGCCGGTGAATTTCAGCGTGTCCGCGTCATAGACCGCGACGACGGGATATTCCCAGACCTTGCTGTCCTCAAGCCCCGCGTAGATGCAGTTGTCGGCTTTCGAGTAGCTGATGCCGCCGATATGCGCGAGACCGTAATCGTCCTTGAGCTTCTGCGGGATGGCGAGCGGATTCGACTTGACGCGGGTTTTGCCGTCAAGCTCCGATTTCGTCAGCCCCCATTTTGAGCTGAAATAGTAATATTTTCCGTCCGTCGTGATGCCCTGCGAGCGCTCCGCCGCGCCGATGAGCAGGACATTGACCTTTGACACCTCCGGATGTCTTTTGTCGGCGGAGAGCGCGTCGATGCCGAGCGTCAGTACGGAGAGAAAGGTCATGAACGCCGCAAGCGTGAGAGCGGCAAGGCGGCGCATCAATACTATAGACTTTTTGAGAATTTCGATATACTGCATAAAACGACCTCCGATTTGTTGTTCTGCCGATTATAAGTTAGCAAAAACGGGGCGGTATGTCAATCCTTTCTCGGCAACTATCGATAAATATTTTATCCGGAAAGGACTTATTTCTATTGAAATTCACCCAAAAATATGATATCATACTATATACCTAATGAAAACGGTGGAAACTCATATGAACTCAGAATCAGGGCACGGGTACCGTCCGTGCATAATAATCCCGGGCATAGGGCAGTCGCGGGTGATAGAGACGGACGAAAACGGCGAAAAGCTTCGCAATCTCTGGCCGTTTGATCCGGATATTGACACGCTCGTCAAATCGGTTGCCCCGTCCGCCGCACGGATGATGCTTCTTCGGCGCGACTGCGGGTTTACTGCGGCACTCGACAAGGCTGTGCGCAGGATGCTCGAGCCGCTCAGCTGCACGCCCGACTCCGCGAGAAAGGTCAGGGCAGAGGTAGTCAGCTATTTTTGTCCCGTCAGCGAATGCACCGCAGGCGATAAACGGTACATATATAAGATGGTGCCCCTCAACGCGCTTGCCGATATTATCGGCGAAGAAAACCTGTATTTCTTCGCATATGATATTTTCGGCAGGGCAGACGAAAATGCCCGCCTGCTGCGCGAATTTATCGCTATGGTCAGAGAGCAGAGGCGGTGCGAAAAGGTCGATCTTATTCCCGTGAGCATGGGCGCGACCGTAGCGGAGATGTATTTTGAACTGTACGGCGCGGATCAGCAGGTCAAGCGGGTTATCGGCGTTGTTCCGGCGTATGACGGCTCGGATATCGCAGCGGATCTGCTCGCAGGGGATATCAATACCGAGGACTGCGACGCGCTGCTCGAAATGCTTCTGAGCCGGCGCGAGGCGGAAAAAGTCTCGAAGCTTATGCATATGATGCCCAAAAAAGTTGCGGACGGCGCAGTCAGAACGCTGGTTCGGGCGGCATGCGAAAGCGTTGTTGTCAACAGCTCGACGATGTGGGGGATAATTCCCTCGGAACGCTATCCCGCGCTTCGCGACAGGTACATCGGCGACTCCGCGCACGATGCCATGCGTGCCGTGACCGACCGCCACTGGCAGGTCAGGCGGAACATAAAAGAGCTTGTCCGCCGTGAGCAGGAGCGCTCGGTTGAATTTTACAATATCTGCGGCTGCGGCAAGTGCCTGGCACCGATAGCGGACTCCGGCAGCCTGACCTCCGACACAATAGTCCCGACATATTCGGCGTCGATGGGTGCGCAGTGTGCGCCGCTCGGACGTGTGCTCAGCCCGAGACGCGGCGAGCCCGTTGATTTTATGTCACCGCACTCGGACATCAACGCGGCGTCGGCAGCCGTGCCGGACAGAACATGGTTCTATTATAATATGGAGCACGAACAGGCAGCCGAGAATAAAAATCTGCTCGATCTCGTTGCGAGAATTGCCTATTCGGACGAGCCGATAGATGTGTTCACCGTGCCCGAGCATCCCCAGTTTACCGATTATAATAAGTAATAATAAATATCAAGAACAGGAGAAAAAACTATGAAGAAGATGAAATCGACCGTAGCCCTTGTGCTCGCGCTCATCATGGCTTTTTCGGCATTCACCTGCGTCTCCGCAGCCCCCGCAAACGCATCGGACGATGCGGCTATTGCGAAGGCCGTTGACACGCTTGCCGACGCCGCTGAAGAGAGCGGAACCCATGCAGACTGCAATAACGGCGACTGCGGGCACGCGCCCGTCGTGGTGGTGCCCGGCATCAACCACTCGCCCACATATCTCTATGACGAGAATGACGAGCCCGTGCTCAACAAGGACGGCGACCGCATCGGTGGCACGCTGCTTATACTTGATACGGATAACCTTGTCACCGTCATTCTCAAGAAGCTCGCGTGGCCTCTTGTGAAGATGCTTGCCACTCAGACGGACAGCGGCTTCCCCAAGGCAGTCTACGATACCGTCTGCGACCTCTTCTCCATCCAGAAGTGCGACGATGAGGGTAACCCGATAAACAACCTCAAGACCGAAAAATACGGCTCTCTTGCCGACATGGATAAGGACACGAGAGACTGGGCTTACAGAATGGTTCCCATGCAGAAGCTGACTGACATTATCGGCGAGGATCATGTATATTTCTTCACCTTCAATCTCGTCGGCAGCCCCATGGACTCCGCCGCCAACCTCAACGAATATATCCAGCAGGTCAAGAAGGCTACAGGACACGACAAGGTCAATCTTCTCAATGTCAGCCTCGGCGGAACCATTTTCACCGCGTATCTTGACGTTTACGGCTACAAGGACATCAACCAGGTCGTCAACGCCGTTGCCGCGACCGACGGCTCCGAGATAATCGCCGATTTTCTCACCAGAGGCGAAGACGGCTTCAGACTCGACGATGAATTCCTCTATCACGAGTATATCCCGAGAATAATCGCGGAGAGCAGCGACACCGCCTCCCTCGGCTATCTTCTCAACCTCGTCATCAGAATAATCCCGCGTCAGGTGTTCAGAGACACCCTGACCGCCGCCATGGACGGTCTCTCCGAGACTCTGCTCATAAACTGCCCGCAGTTCTGGGCACTTGTCCCGTCGGACAGATATGACGCTCTCTGCGAAAAATATCTGAGCGGAAAAGAGCACGCGGTGCTCAAGGCAAAGACCGACCGCTATCATCAGGCTCAGCTCAACCTCAGAAAGAATGTCCTCGCGGCTCACGCGGCGGGCGTTAAGATAGACTCGATAGCCGGCGCGAACCTCGCCTTCGGCGATGTTGAATACAGCTATTTCAGCATTATAAAGAGTGCGCTTGACACCAATTCCGACGGAATCATTCAGCTCTCCTCGACCACCATGGGCGCGACCGGTGCAGTCCCCGGACAGAGACTGCCCGACAGCTACAAGCCCGCAAAGAGCGGATATATGTCCGTTGACGGTTCGATAGACGCCTCCACTGCAGTCCTTCCGGACAACACATGGATATTCCTCGGTCAGCACCACGAGGCGGGCAACAACGACGTCGTTCTGACCCTCGCCTGCGCACTGTTCACCGACCCCGACCTCAAGGATGTTCACTCGAAGCCCGATGTCTGGCCGCAGTATAACGGCACCTGCCGCACGAAGGAAATAAGACGCTGGCTCCTGCCCGATGCAAAGGCTTACCGAGCTGAAATCGACGAGCTGCCCGCAGAGGAGCGTCCGAGTGCCGAGCAGATAGCCGAGCTTGACGCCGCTATCGCGCAGGGCGAGGACGCGCTCAACATGACGATAGCCGACGCCGAAAAGGCGGACGCGGCGAAGGAGAGACTGACGAATATTCTTGTCGAGCTCGGTCAGCGCGAGCCGGAGGAGGAGACCTCACAGGCAGCGTACGCGCTCGAAAAGGTCTGCTGTGTGCTCAGCCTTATCGCCCTCAAGACGATAGGCAGCCAAGGCTATTCCGATGTCACCCGCGTGGTTATCAGGTTCCTTATCAAATTCATAGCTTCCGTTATATGATCTGAAGTTTTATTTACGGCGAACCCCACCTTCGGAGTTCGCCGTAGCTTTTTAAAGGAGGGTGTTTTTAAATGAAGTCAGCAAGGAGAATAGCGGCGTTGATACTCTGCGTAGCTCTTGTTTTCTCGACCGGCATATCTGCCGCGTCTTACGCAGGCGCAGAGCTTGAAACAGCATCGTCCGCAGACGAATCGGGGCTCACTGCGGCGCTCACCCAAAAGAGCGAAAAAAAAGAAGCCGAAAAGGCGAAAAAGCCGGATGCTATAACCGAATGCGGCGGAACATGCGAATACAGCCCGACGGTGGTTATCCACGGCATAGGTCAGTCCAAGACCTACCTCTATGAAAATGACGAGATAGCGGTCGATGAGGACGGCAAGCAGATTACCGGCTGGCCGATATATGCTAATACGAAGTATATTGTCAGGAATCTGCTTTTGCCGCTTGTCAAGATGCTCGTCACTCAGCGCGACGACGGCTTTGTCGAGTCGTTCAGAAAGACGCTCGAGGGCACGCTCTATGTCAATGCCTTCGACTCAAACGGCAAGAATGTCTACGATGTCAGGGTCAAGAATTATCCGTACAGCATAGCAAAGTGCTCCGACGAAGAAAAGCAAGAGATATACGGCAATGTGCCGATAGACGGAGTTTCGGAGATCGTGGGCGAGGATCATCTCTATTATTTTGCCTACAATTCGTTCGGCAATAACAGTGAGATAACCGACGAGCTCTATGATTTTATCGGTCAGGTGAAGCGCGAGACGGGTCACGACAAGGTAAATATCGTGGCGATAAGCCTCGGCGGCACTATCGCAAACAGTCTGTTTGACCGCTATCCGGAGCTCTACCCGAGCCTTGACCGCGTGGTGTATATCGTCCCCGCGCTCGACGGGTCGAACATAGTCGGCGACCTGTATCTCGGCAGGCTCAGCACCTCGGACGAGATGCTCTACAAGAACCTGCTGCCGAATCTTGTCGGCGGCGCGGAGGGCTATCTGCTCAACGCCGTCACAAGAATAATGCCCAAGCAGATATTGCTCGATACGCTCGATGCGACAGTTGACGGGCTGACAAATGTTATCCTGCGCAACTGCACCACGATGTGGTCGCTCGTGCCCGAGGCATATTATGACGAAGCCGTGGCGCGTGTCCTGCCCGGAGAGGAAAACGCGGAGATGCGCAGGCAGGTCGAAGTCTATCATCACGCGCAGGTCAACAGGTTTGCAAACATCGAAAAGATGCGTGCGACCGGCGTGGAGGTCTTTGACATAGTTGACTATGACTATCAGCTCTATTGCCTTGTGCCCTCATACGACAAGAGCAATGCGGACGGAATAATTCAGGCGGAATCGACCTCCATGGGTGCGAAGTTCGCGAATATAGGCGAGACGCTCGGCGAGGGCTATGTTCAGCAGGGCACTCACTGCGACAATAAGGCGCACAACCATCTTTCGCCCGACGGCGTTGTTGATGCGTCGGTCGGTCTGCTTCCGGACCATACCTTCTATTTCAAGGGTCAGGATCACGAAAAGACCGGCTCGAACGATGTCATAATGAAACTTGCGACCGAGCTGCTGACGAATCCCGAATTCAAGGATGTCTATTCCATGCCCGACAGGTTCCCGCAGTTCAACATCGGCAGAAACACAAAGAAGCTCAGAGATGACCTGATGAAATCCGCGCAGGAGATTGACAGGAGCACGCTCTCTGCGGAGGACGCGGCTGAGCTTGATGCGGCGCTCGAGGAGTGCAACGCGATGCTCGACAACACCGTGGTCGATCCCGAAGCGACCGAGCACGCGCAGCAGAGACTTGAAAACATACTGATAAAAATCGGCGAGCGCGAGGCTCCGAATGAGAATGAAGAGAAACTGAGCGCGGTCGGCGAGGCGATAAGCAAATTTATAAGCGATTCGCTCTATGAATGCGTCGGCGCTCAGGGGTACTACGATGCGTTTCAGCAGCTGCTGGAGCTTATCGGAAAATACTTCCCTCAGCCCGCATAACGCATAAACAGTAAAAAACAAAACAGCCGAAGAGAATGATATAATCCCCTTAGAGTAGACACTTGAAAAAACAAAAAGTTTTCGAGACTACTTTAAGGTGGTTATATCAAAATCTCCGGCTGTTGATTTTTTACATTCCGCGCCTTGTTACGCAGTTTTCGAGGTTTATCGCATCGTACACGCCATCATCGAAAAGCGGGCAGATACTCTTATATTCTTCTATCGGCAGTTCTTCGAGCGTCGTACCTTTCCTGATGCAAAGAGCCACGAGCTCGCCCGTCGCTTTATAGGCATCGCGGAACGGCAGTCCCTTTGAAACAAGGAAGTCGGCGCAGTCTGTAGCGTTTATGAATCCGCCGGCGGCAGCCTTTCTCATATTCTCGGGAATCATCTTCATCGTCGCTATCATCGGAGTCAGTGCCGTCAGACACATCTTGACCGTGTCCATGCCGTCGAAAATCGCGTCCTTGTCTTCCTGCATATCTTTGTTATATGCAAGCGGCAGACCCTTCATTGTCGTGAGCAGTCCGCAAAGGTCGCCTATTACGCGCCCTGCCTTGCCGCGTGCGAGCTCCGCAAGATCGGGATTCTTCTTCTGCGGCATGATGCTCGAACCGGTCGAAAAAGCGTCGTCAAGCTCGGCAAATTTGAACTCCCACGAGCACCACATGATTATCTCCTCGCACAGGCGCGAGATGTGAACCATGAGTATCGAGCACGCGCTGAGCAGCTCGAGGCAGAAGTCCCTGTCCGATACGCCGTCAAGGGTGTTGGACATATAGCCGTCAAAGCCGAGCACCTTTGCGGTCATGGCGCGGTCGATGGGATATGTCGTTCCCGCGAGCGCACCCGAGCCGAGCGGGGAGTAGTTCATCCTACCCGCGGCATCCTCAAAGCGTCCGAGGTCGCGGCGGAGCATCTCGATATATGCGCCGATGTGCGCCGCAAAGGTTATCGGCTGGGCGCGCTGGAGATGCGTGTAGCCCGGCATGATGCAGTGGGCGTACTCTTTAGCCTTGCCGTCGAGCGCGTCAATAAGTTCGTTTATGAGCCCTGTGACCTGCGGGACATCCTTCTTGAGATAGAGCCTTATGTCAACGGCAACCTGGTCGTTTCTGCTGCGTCCGGTGTGGAGTCTCTTGCCCGCGTCGCCGATTCTCGAGGTAAGCTCGCCCTCGATGAAGGTGTGGATATCCTCGGCGTCGGGGTCTATCATCAGCTCGCCCGAGATAATGTCGTTTCGGATGTCCGAGAGACCCGCAAGAATTTTCTTGCAGTCCTCCTCGGAGATTATCCCTTTTGCGGCGAGCATCGATGCGTGGGCGATGCTGCCGTCGATATCCTCGTTGAACATGCGGCTGTCCGTTTTTATCGAGGAGTTGAAATCGTTGGTCTTTTTATCGGCTTCTTTGCTGAAGCGTCCCGCCCAGAGCTTCATGCCTTTGCCTCTCTCTCGGCGTCGAGAATGGCCTTGACCTTTATCGGCAGACCGAAGAGGTTGATGAAGCCTGCGGAGTCCTTCTGATCGTAGACATCGTCCTCATCAAAGGTCGCGAAGGCTTCGCTGTAGAGCGAATAGGGCGAGGTGGTGCCCGCATTTATTATGTTGCCCTTGTAGAGCTTGAGCTTGACGTCGCCGGTGACGCGCTCCTGGGTCTTGTCAACGAAAGCGGCGAGTGCCTCCCTGAGGGGAGTGAACCACTGACCGAAGTAGACAAGCTCGGCATAGCGCAGAGCGACCTGCTCCTTGTAGTGCATGGTGTCCCTGTCGAGTGTCAGAGTTTCGAGGACTTCATGAGCCCTGTAGAGAATGGAGCCTGCGGGATTCTCATAAACGCCCCTTGACTTCATACCGACAAGGCGGTTCTCGACGATATCCGCAAGTCCGACGCCGTTTTCGCCGCCTACTTTGTTGAGCTTCTCGATCATGGCAACGCCGTCCATCTTCTCGCCGTCAACGGCAACGGGAACGCCCTTTTCGAAGCTTACCGTGATATAGGTCGGCTTGTCGGGAGCCTGCTCGGGGGACTGACCGATCTCAAGGAAACCGGGCTTGTTGTACTGCGGCTCGTTCGCGGGGTCTTCGAGATCGAGACCCTCGTGCGAAAGGTGCCAGAGGTTCTTGTCCTTTGAATAGTTAGTCTCGCGGTTTATCTTGAGCGGGATATTGTGCGCCTCGGCGTATTCGATCTCCTCCTCACGGGATTTGATGCTCCAGATACGCCAGGGGGCGATGATCTCCATATCGGGCGCGAAAGCCTTTATTGCAAGCTCGAAACGCACCTGATCGTTGCCCTTGCCCGTGCAGCCGTGGCAGATGGCGTCCGCGCCCTCGGCCTTGGCTATCTCAACGATTCTCTTCGCGATTATCGGGCGGGCAAACGAAGTACCGAGCAGATAGTCGCGCTCGTATACGGCACCCGCTTTAAGGGTCGGGAAGATATAGTCCTCAACGAACTCCTTTTTAAGATCCTCAATATAGAGCTTGGAGGCACCGGTCTTGAGAGCCTTTTCCTCAAGTCCGTCAAGCTCCGTGCCCTGACCGACATCGGCGGAAACGGCAATAACTTCGCAGTTGTTGTAGTTCTCTTTGAGCCACGGGATTATTATCGATGTGTCAAGTCCGCCGGAATAGGCGAGCACAACCTTTTTGATTTCTTTCATGTTAAATACCTCCGTATTCATTATATGCACTCATTATACAACGATTATTCGGAAAATCAAGAGCTATATTCAAAAAATATGCAAGTTCTTGGAAAGTAACAAAAGAGGCGTCCGGATGGACGCTCTTTTTGGTGGAAATTATTTATTTGAGCAGGAAACCGACCTTTTTCATGACCTTGTTGAGCGTGCGCTCGGAGATGCGCTGCGCAGTCTCGGCGCCCTTTGCCATGCATTCGGTGAGGTATGCCTTGTCGTTTACGATGCGGTTGAAGTTCTCACGCACGGGGGTGAGCTCCTCGACAACAGCCTCGCCGACCTTGGTCTTGAAGTCGCCGTAGCCCTTGCCCTCGAACTCGCGCTCGATCTCGTCGAACGAAGCTCCGGTGCAGCAGGAATATATGGACATCAGGTTGTTGATGCCGTCCTTGCCCTCGCCGTATCTGACGACGGCTTCGGAGTCCGTGACCGCGCTCTTGAACTTCTTCATAATAAACGAGGGCTCGTCAAGAATAGAGACTGAAGCCTTCGGATTCGGGTCGGATTTCGACATCTTCTGACTCGGGTTTTGCAGCGACATTATTCTCGCGCCGACCTTGCCGATGAACGGCTCGGGAATAGTGAATGTGTTGCCGTATATGCCGTTGAAGCGTTCGGCTATGTCGCGGGTTATCTCAAGATGCTGCTTCTGATCCTCGCCGATGGGCACATAATTTGCCTGATAGAGCAGGATATCCGCAGCCATGAGCACGGGATAGGCGAAAAGACCGACATTTACATTGTCCGCGTGCTTCTGGGATTTGTCCTTGAACTGGGTCATTCTCGAGGCCTCGCCGAACTGGGTGTAGCAGTCGAGAATCCACGCGAGCTGGGCGTGGGTGTTGACATGGCTCTGAACGAATACGACATTCTTCTCCGGATCGAGTCCTATCGAGAGCAGGAGCGCAAAAGCCTCCATGGTCTGGCGTCTGAGAGTCGCGGGATCCTGCCTGACGGTTATGGCGTGCAGGTCGGCGACGGCGTAAACGCAGTCGTAGTCGTCGCTCATCGCCTTCCAGTTGCGCAGAGCACCGAGGTAGTTGCCGAGGGTAGGGATGGCGGTCGGCTGGATTGCGCTGAGAACGCGCCGACGGCGTTCGGGAGCTTGATTTTCCATATGTGTTATTCTCCTCTCATTTCTTTGAGCACCCTGCCGAGGGTCTTCATGCCCTCGACAATCTTGTCGTCCGCAGGGGTCGAGAAATTGAATCTGACGGCGTTGCTTCTTCCGTTGACATCGGTCAGAAACGCGGTGCCGGGGACGAGTGCGACCATGTTCTCGGCGGATTTCTTGACAAATTCAAGTGCGTCAACATCCTCCGGCAGCTCGCACCAGATGAACAGACCGCCCTCGGGACGGACATAGCTGACTGCGTCGCCGAGTTCGCTGTCTATCATATCGCACATGAGATTGAGCTTTCTGCGGTATATCTTTCTTATCTTCTCGATGTGCCCGTCAACATCGTATCTCTTCATCCACTCGGCGACTATCATCTGCATCATCTGCGTCGTATGAACATCGACCGCCTGCTTGCCGACGGTCATCTTCGCGACTACAGGCGCGGGGGCGACCGTGAAGCCGATACGGATGCCGGGCGCGAGAATCTTCGAGAACGAGCCGGAATATATTACGATTCCGTCCTCGTCGAAGCTCTTTATATTCGGAACATCCTCGCCGGCGACGCGCAGATCGCCGTATGGGTTGTCCTCAAGAATCATAACGCTGTGCGCCTTCGCGAGCTCATAGAGCCTGTGACGCTTCTCAAGCGACATCGTAACGCCTGCGGGATTCTGAAAGTTCGGAATAGTATATATCATTTTTGTGTTCGGGTTTTCGTCAAGAGCCTTTTCGAGAGCCTCCATATTCATGCCGTCCGCATCGACGGGCACACCGACGAGCTTCGCGTTGTATGAGCGGAAGCAGTTGAGCGAGCCGATAAACGACGGACTCTCGCAGATAACGACATCGCCCTCGTTGCAGAGGACTTTGGTCGAAAGGTCCATGACCTGCTGTGCGCCGCTTGTGATTATGATCGAATCAAAGTCGCGCCCGATGCCGTATTTTGATTTCATTCTGTCCTTTATCAGGCTGACGAGCTCGGGGTAGCCTTCGGTCACGCCGTACTGGAGCGCGTCTATCGGGCGGCTTTTGAGTATGTCTGCGGCTATCTCCCGAACCTCGGCGACGGGGAATGCGTCGGGAGCGGGATTGCCTGCGGCGAACGGTATCATGCCCGGCACGCTTGTCGCCTTGAGCACCTCTCTGATAGCGGAGGGCTTGAGCGACGCTATTTTATCGGAAAAACGGTATTCCATATTTTTTCTACTTCCTTTCCGGAGACGGATCATTAAGTATATATAACCTTTATAACTTAAAATTATATCACACGCCGACTCGGTTGTAAATCAAAATGTTTTGTGTTATCATAGCTCTGTCAAAACAGCTATTAAAGACAGAAAGAGGCAGAACTATGTTTCGTTATGCGATTTTTGATTTTGACGGCACGCTTGCCGATACGGGCGCGGGCGTGTTTGCCGCAGTACAGTATGCCCTGCGCAGCATGGGCGAGCCGGAGCTTGACGGCGAGACGCTGAAATATTTTATAGGTCCTCCGCTTGAGACGAGCTTTTCCGTCAAGTGCGGACTCGACAGCGAACGCTGCCGAGAGGCGGTCGGAAAATACCGCGAATACTATTCTACAAAGGGCATATATGAGTTGGAATTCTTCCCGAGTGCGCTCCCCGCTCTGCGCGAATTGAAGGCGGCGGGTGTGAAAACGGCAGTCGGCTCTTCAAAGCCGGAGCTTTTTGTCAACCGTATCCTTGAGCATTTCGGGATATCCGACCTGTTCGATTTCGTCTCCGGCGCAACCTTCGGCGAGCCGCACGCGGACAAGACCGTTATAATCACCCGCGCTGTCAACGGACTCGGTGTGGAGAACCTCACCGATGCCGTTATGGTCGGGGACAGGAGCTTTGACATAGACGGGGCGCACGGTGTCGGACTTAAATGCGTCGGAGTGCTTGAGGGCGGCTACGGCGATGAAAATGAATTCAAAACGGCAGGAGCGGACTGGATAGTCGATACTCTTGCCGATGCGAAAAATATAATATTGAAATGACTCAAAGACCGAGCAGTCTTTCGGCGTTTTTGCCGAGGATGAGCTCGGTTTCTTCTTCCGACAAACCGAGCGAGCGGACAAAGGCGATTTCACGCCCCGTCGAGCTCCACGGATTGTCCGAGCCAAGGAGGACATGATCCGCGCCGAACGCCGAAACGCTCTCCCTTGCCCACGGCGGCGGCATCGAGCCGGACGAAAACGCGGTGTCGATGTATATTCCCGTTCCGCCGAGCAGCTCCGCCGCCTCGTGCCAGAGCAGAAAGCCGCCCATGTGCGCGGCTATGACGGGCGAGCCGCCGAAGCGCGGGAGTATCCTTTTGAGCATCTTCGGGGTGCAGTGGACGGGGTCGGGAACTCCGATATCGATTCCTGCGTGAAAGACCGTTATCATGCCGAGCGAGCCTATCCTCTCGTATATCGGGAACATCCTCTCGTCGTCCGCGAAGAAGCCCTGGTAGTCGGGGTGCAGCTTGATTCCCTTTATGCCCGCGTCGTGCAGTCTGTCAAGCTCGCTCAGCGCGTCCGGACTCTCAAAGTGGACGCTGCCGAACGGGATGAGAACATCGTCGCCGAGCAGCGAGACGGCAAAGTCGTTGACCTTCGTCTGCTGATGCGCGTTTGTTGCGATGTTGAGCACCGCCGCCTTGCCGGCGCCGCCGGAAAGGACGCTCTCTCTGAGTCCCGACGCCGTGCCGTCAAATGCGGGACAGGGGTTGCCCGAGCGTGCGGCGAGCATCGGAATTACCTTCTTGGCGAGCGGGTCGGGGAAGCAGTGCGTGTGCATATCTATGATCATGGTGAAGCCTCCTTGTCGTTTACATTATATTATAGCACTCCGTCGCGCCTTGACAATAGTAAAAAAGCTGATATAATGAAAATCAATCGACGGCACCTGCCGCAACATTAAAAAGTCCGAAAGGCGGTCGCTTATGAAATACACAAAGGAAGACATATTGAGGATAGCGGACGAAGAGAATGTCAGCTTTATCCGCCTGCAGTTTACCGATATTCTCGGCTCTCTCAAGAATGTCGCGATAACCCGCAGCCAGCTTGAAAAGGCGCTCAACAACAAGTGTATGTTTGACGGCTCTTCGATCGAGGGCTTCGTGCGTATAGAGGAGTCGGACATGTATCTGCATCCCGACCTCGACACCTTTGTTATCTTCCCGTGGCGCACCTCCGAGGATCACAAGGTTGCGCGTCTTATCTGCGACGTCTATTGCTCGGACGGCACTCCCTTTGAGGGCGACCCGCGCTATGTCCTGCGCCGCGCGATAAAGAAGGCGGCGGATATGGGATATTCGTGCAATGTCGGTCCGGAGTGCGAATTCTTCCTGTTCCATATCGACGAAAACGGCAAGCCCACCACCCAGACTCACGACCAGGGCGGTTATTTCGACCTCGGTCCCGTTGACCGCGGCGAGAACTGCCGCAGAGACATCTGCCTCGCGCTGGAGGAGATGGGCTTTGAAATAGAGGCGTCCCACCATGAGGTCGCCGAGGCTCAGCATGAGATAGACTTCAAATATGACGAGGTTCTGACCGCTGCGGACAATGTTATGACCTTCAAGTATGTCGTCAAGAGCATCGCCCAGTCGCACGGACTTCACGCGACCTTCATGCCCAAGCCCATTTACGGCATCAGCGGCTCGGGTATGCATACGAACATCTCGCTGTTCAAGGCGGGCGAAAACGCTTTCTGCGACGAGGGCGACAGCCTCAATCTCAGCAAGACCGCATACAGCTTCATCGCCGGCGTGCTTGAGCATATCCGTCCTATGACCCTCGTGCTCAACCCCCTTGTCAACTCATATAAACGCCTCGTGCCCGGCTATGAGGCTCCCGTATATGTCGCATGGTCGGCTCAGAACCGCAGCCCGCTTATCCGTATTCCCTCGGCTCGCGGCTTCGGCACGCGCATTGAGATACGCAGCCCCGACCCGGCGTGCAACCCCTATCTTGAGATGGCTTCGTGCCTTGCCGCCGGTCTTGACGGCATCGAGCGCGACCTGCCCGTTCCCGCGCCTACCGACGCCAATGTCTATGACATGACTGCGGACGAGCGTGCCGCGGCGGGAATACACTCCCTGCCCAAGTCCCTCGAAGAGGCGACGAAGCTCTTCGCCGCAAGCCCGTTTATGAAAGAGGTGCTCGGCGACCATGTTTTCGGCAAATATCTTGAAGCAAAGCGCGAGGAGTGGAGAAGCTACCGCGCAAGGGTCTCTCAGTGGGAGATCGACAGATATCTTGTCAAATATTGATTTGCATTTATGAAAAGCGTAAATATTTTAAAAAAGACTTGATATCGTGAGACTTCTGTGGTAAACTGTTTAAAGTAGGAATGTAAACTTGACGAAAGAGTGGGGTGACCCGCTCTTTCCTTTATGTCAGGGACTTTTTGAAAAAGGAGATGTGTCTGTGGCAGGCAAAGGCAAGGGCGGCAACACCGTAGCCGCCGTGTGGGAGATAGCTGCTCCCGTCGCTGAACAGCTGGGGCTTTCCATCTGGGATATCCGTTTCCAGAAGGAGGGAGTTTCATGGTATCTCAGAATATATATAGACAAGGAGGGCGGCGTAGGTATAACCGATTGCGAGAATTTCAGCCGCGCCGTTGACGGTCCTCTCGACGAAGCCGACCCGATAGAGCAGAGCTACTATCTTGAGGTCTCGTCCCCCGGAGTCGAGCGCCGGCTCACCCGCGACGAGCACTTCAAAAAATATATCGGTTCGCCCGTTACGGTTCGCCTCATCCGTCCCCGCGACGGCGAGCGCGACTTCAAAGGCACCCTCGAAAGCTACGACAACGGCATGATAACCGTCACCCGCGAAGACGGCAGCGGGATATGCTTTGAAAAGAAGGAGGTCAGCGCAGTAAAGCTCGATGACTTCTACGCCGATGACGAGTAATTTTGCGTGATACTGCGTTGCACGAACCTGTGAATTCAGTCACGTACAAGAGTACGCTCCTTCATTCACAGAACCGTGCGCCTTGTCTCACACAAAATTCTTTCGTCATCTACCCTGATTAAATTTGATGACGAGTAAAATCGCGCATAGCTGCGTTGTGAGAACCGTGCCCGTTCGGTCATATATGACTTGCATCATCGCCCGATTTCGGCTCCCCTGCAGGGGAGCTGGCTCGGCAAAGCCGAGACTGAGGGGTTAAACAATGCGTGCCGATTGGTGCATCTGTTGACTGATTCTGCGTCTGAAAACGCTATCCCCGGCGCACCGTGCGCCGCTTGAAATAAAAAATTCACTTAAAAGGATTGATTTGGAAAATGAATAAAAAAGAGAAGAACGAGGAAAGCAAAAAGAACAAGGAGTTCTTCGAAGCCGTAAAGCTGCTCAGCAAGGACACCGGAGTTACCGTTGACGCGATGTGCGAGAGTATCCGGAATGTCCTCGTCGGCGCACTGAAAAAGGAATATAACAACAAGGACATTGTTTTCTGTGATGTTGATGCAGATAAGGCCGAGTTTCGCGTTTATCTGCGCAAGACCGTCGTGTCCGAGATATCCGACCCCGACACCGACCTGCTCGTCGAGCAGGCTCAGCAGTATAAAGCGGGCGCAATGCCCGGCGATATCGTCGAGATTCCCGTCGAGACCGCGAAGGTCAGCAGAATAACCGCCGAAAAGGGCAAGCATATGCTCCGCCAGGCTATCCGTGAGGCAGAGCAGGGTCAGCTTCGCAGCGAGCTTGAGAGCCACAATCAGGAGATCATCACCGTCACCGTTCAGCGCGTTATCCCCGAGTCGGGCGACGCCATCGTCAGCCTCGGCAAGACCGAAGCCGTGCTCTACAAGAGCGAGCAGCTCCCCGATGAGATGCTTCAGCCCGATGATATCATCAAGGTCTATGTCGCCGGCGTTCGCAGCACCGACAAGAACACCCGCGCAACCATTTCGAGAACCCATCCCGGTCTTGTCAGAAGACTGTTTGAGGAGGAGGTTCCCGAGATATTCGACGGCACCGTTGAGATAAAGGCGGTCGCCAGAGAGGCGGGCTCCAGAACAAAGATGGCGGTTTACAGCGCAGATCCGGATGTCGATCCCGTCGGCGCATGTATAGGTCCGCGCGGAGCGCGTGTCGGCAAGATAGTCGATCTGCTCGGCGGTGAAAAGATAGATATAGTCAAATACAGCGATGTGCCCGAGGAGTTTATCGCGGCTGCGCTCGCTCCCGCCGATGTCGTTGATGTCACGGTCGAAGAGGGCGAGGAGAAGGTCTGCCGCGTCAGAGTGCCGGACAGCCAGCTCTCCCTCGCTATCGGCAACAAGGGTCAGAATGCCCGCCTTGCCGCCAAGCTCACCGGCTGGAAAATAGATATAAAGCCCGAGAGCGGCATTGAAGAGCCGACAATAAACTTCGACATATAACGACTTATCTCTTTTGAAAGGCAGGTGAGCGATGTGAAGCAGAAGAAGATACCGTTGCGCAGATGCAACGGCTGCAACGAGATGAAGCCGAAAAAAGAGCTCGTCAGAGTGGTTCGCAGCCCGGAGGGCGAGGTTTCGCTCGATCTTACGGGGAGAAAGCCCGGCAGGGGCGCTTATGTCTGCCGCAGCGCAGACTGCCTTAAAAAGGCGATAAAGTCCCACCGCTTTGAGCGCGAGTTCAACTGCGAGATTCCTCAGCAGGTCTATGACCTGATGGAAAAGGAGATGGACGAAGGTGGAGAATGACAAGGCTCTTTCCATGCTCGGCATCTGCCGCAGAGCGGGAAAGCTCAGCTGCGGTCACGACGCAGCACAGACGGCGATAAAGCACGGTCACGCAAGGCTGTGCCTGCTCTCGTCCGATGCGTCCGAGCGGCTCTGCGAAGAGTTTGAACGCGCTTGCAGCAGCGAGGGACGCTCAGTCCCCTTTATAAAGACCGGATACACCATGCAGGAGATAGGGTATGCGACTTCGCTTCGCTCCGCCGTGCTCACGGTCGATGATCAGGGACTCGCGTCCCGAATACAAACAATACTTAACATCGCATATGGGGAGGATAACGTATGATAAATGCCAAATATCGCGTCCGTGACGTTGCAAAGGATCTGGACGTCAAGACAAGTTACGTCACCGAGCTCATCGAAAAGAGCTTCGGAGGCGCGAAAAAATCCTCGATGACGGCTCTTGAATCCGACGAGCTTGATCTGCTGTTCGACACCGTGACCAAGGAGAACGAGGTTGACAGCTTTGATGAATATTTTGCTCTCAAGGGCAGAAAGGAAGCCCCCGCAAAGAAGGAGGTTCCGGCAGCCGAGCAGAAGAGCGAGCGGAAAGAGGCTGCGGCGAAGCCCGCGCAGAAATCCGCTCCCGCAAAGGATGCAAAGCCCGCCGCTAAGACCGAGAAGCCCGCCGCAAAGGCGCAGGAGCAGGCGGCGAAGCCGGCAGAGGACAGACCCAAAAAGAAGAATGACAACAGACCGATGCAGTCGCGCACAAAGGGCGAGCGCAGAACCGTTGACACGAGAGCCGGCAACGTCGAGCTCGACAAGTACAACGAGCGCTACGAGAACATCGCCCCCGCCAACAACGGTATGCAGAGCGACAAGTCGGTTCACAAGCAGAAGCTCAAGCAGCGCTCCACGCAGTACCGCAAGCAGGGTATGCGTTCCTCGCGCCGCGAGACCGAGGCTCAGCGCCTTGCCCGCATAGCGGCGGAGCGCGCGAAGAAGCCGCAGATAGTCGTAAAAATACCCGATGAGATAGTCGTATCCGACCTTGCCGCCATGCTCAAAATGACAGCGGCGGAGGTCGTCAAGAAGCTGTTCTCCCTCGGCGTTATGGCGACTGTCAACCAGGTTATAGACTACGACACCGCCGCGATAGTCGCGACCGAGCTCGGCGCAAAGGCCGAAAAGGAAGTCGTCGTCACTATTGAAGACAGAATAATCGACGATTCCGACGACTCTGCGGAGGATCTTTCTCCGAGAGATCCGGTCGTCGTTGTCATGGGTCACGTTGACCACGGCAAGACCTCGCTTCTTGACGCCATACGCCACACCGATGTCACCGCAACGGAAGCGGGCGGCATCACCCAGCACATAGGCGCATACAGAGTTGACCTCAACGGTCAGAAGATAACCTTCCTCGATACCCCCGGTCATGCGGCGTTCACCTCCATGAGAGCGCGCGGCGCACAGGCTACGGATATCGCGGTTCTCGTTGTCGCGGCTGATGACGGAATCATGCCGCAGACCATCGAGGCTATCAATCACGCAAAGGCAGCCGGAGTCGATATAATCGTCGCTATAAACAAGATGGATAAACCCGGCGTGACCACCGACCGCATCATGCAGCAGCTGACCGAATATGAGCTTATCCCCGAGGAGTGGGGCGGCGACACCATATGCGTGCCCGTTTCGGCAGTTACAAAGATGAATATAGATAAGCTGCTTGAGTCAATACTTCTTGTCGCCGAGATGAAGGAGCTCAAGGCAAACCCGAACCGTGCGGCGAAGGGTATAGTTATAGAGGCTCGCCTCGACAAGAACAGAGGTCCCATAGCTACCCTGCTTGTCCAGAACGGCACGCTACATTCCGGTGACATTATAGTTGCCGGCACATCTGTCGGACGCGTCAGAGTCATGGTTGACGACAAGGGCAGAAAAGTCAATGAGGCGGGTCCGTCCGTTCCCGTTGAGATAATGGGTCTTGCGGAGGCTCCGCAGGCGGGCGACGCATTTGACGCAGTAAGCGACGAGCGTCTTGCGAGAGAGCTTGTCGAGCAGAGAAAGCAGAAGCAGAAGGAAGAACAGTTCAAGTCATTTGAAAAGGTCACTCTCGAAAACCTCTTCTCATCCCTCAAGGAGGGCGAGCTTAAAGAACTCAACATCATCGTCAAAGCGGATGTTCAGGGCTCGGTCGAGGCTGTTAAGCAGAGCCTTGAAAAGCTCTCGAACGAGGAAGTCAGAGTTAAAATTATTCACGGCGGCGTCGGAGCCATCAACGAGTCCGATGTCATGCTCGCAAACGCATCGAATGCGATAATCGTCGGCTTCAACGTCAGACCCGACCCGGTCGCGGCGCAGAACGCCGAGCGTGACGGAGTTGACATCCGCTGCTACAGAATAATCTATGACTGCATCGACGAGATTCAGGCGGCTATCAAGGGTATGCTCGCCCCGAAGTTCCGCGAGGTTCAGCAGGGCAGGGCGGAGGTGCGCCAGATAGTCAAAATTTCCTCCGTCGGCAATATCGCCGGCTGCTATGTCCTCAGCGGCAAGGTCACGAGGAACTCGAAGATTCGTGTGGTGCGCGACGGTGTCGTCATCACCGAGGACGAGATTTCCTCCCTGCGCCGTTTCAAGGACGATGTCAAGGAGGTCGCGCAGAACTTTGAGTGCGGCATAGGCCTTGCAAAGTTCAACGATATTAAGGAGGGCGACATCTTCGAGGCGTTCACCGTTGAGGAGTATCGCGACTGATATGGCAGGATACAGAATTGACAGAATATCCGAGGATATAAAAAGGGAGATAGTTGCCGTCATGCGCGAGCTCAAGGATCCGCGTGTGCAGGGTAAGCTGCTCACCGTCGTCAAGGTCGAGGTCAGCTCCGACGCTTCGTTTGCCAAGGTTTTCGTAAGCTCGATGAGCGGTATCGACGACGCCAAAACAGCTGTCAAGGGACTTGACAGCGCAATGGGCTATATCCGCCGCGAGGTCGGGCACAGATTGGGTCTGCGCAAGACTCCGGAGCTCAAGTTCGTCGCCGACGACTCAATAGAGCACGGCATGAATATCGCCCGTATGCTCGATGACCTGAAGGAAGATGAAGATGCGAATTGACATTGCCCGTGCGGCAGAGCTGCTGCGCGAAAACGATGATATACTCGTGCTGTGCCACGCCCATCCGGACGGCGACACGCTCGGCTGCGGCTATGCGCTGATGCATATGCTGCAGTCGCTCGGCAAACGCTGCCGACTCGAATGTGCGGATGAAATAGCCCCGAAATACAGCTTTATGGCGAAAGGACTCAAGGACTCCGGCGATTTTGAACCGAAGTTCATAACCGCAGTCGATGTGGCGGATATAAAGCTGCTCTCCGACGAATCGGCGGAGAAGTACAGCGGCAGAGTCGATCTTTGCATCGATCATCACGGCTCGAATACGGAATATGCGAAGGAGTTCTGCGTCGATTCAACCGCCGCGGCGTGCGCGGAGATACTCTGCCCGCTCGCCGATGAGCTCGGAGTTGAGATAACCCCCGCGATAGCGAACTGCCTATATACCGGCATTTCAACGGACACGGGCTGCTTCAAGTTCTCAAACACGACCGCCCGCACGCATGTGTTGGCGGCGAGGCTTATGGAGTGCGGCGCGGAGATATCCGAGATAAACCGAATTTTCTTTGAGATGAAGAGCCTGAGCTATGTTCGGCTCGAACGCTTTGCGCTCGATTCGCTGAAAATGTATTTCGGAGGTCGCTGCGCGGTTATCACCATAACACAGGATATGTTCGCAAAGAGCGGCGCGGACGACAGCGAGACCGACGCCATCCCCGGACTTTCGCGCCAGATAGAGGGCGTGGAAGCGGGTATAACCATCAAGGAGGGCAAGGACGGCACATTTAAGATTTCTGTCCGCACCCACGCGCCGATAGACGCCTCGGCGATATGTAAGGCACTCGGCGGCGGCGGACATGTCAGAGCCGCGGGCTGCCGCATCAGAGGCAGCCGCGACGAGGCGGAAAAGCTGGTGCTTGAGCAGGTCGAGAAGGCTCTCAGTGTGAATGAATAAAAAATACCGGCTGTTTGATGCAGCCGGCTTTTTTATGTTTCAATATCAAGCGTTGCCTTTGCGAGCGACACCTCCCACGGGTCGTGGGTGATGAGAATGACGGGCTTCGTCTTTGCAAAGTCCTCTACAAGCTTCACTATCCGCCCGCGCAGCTCGGTGTCAAGCCCTTTGAACGGTTCGTCGAGCAGGAGAATATCCGCGTCGAACGCCAGCGCACGCGCCAACGCCACCCTGCGGCACATTCCGCCGCTGAGCTCGGCGGGCTTTTTGTCGAGCGCGTCCGAAAGCTCGACTTTTTCGAGTACCGCTTTTGCGCGTTCCTTTGAGCACACGGCGGCAACATTGTCGAGTGCGCTCAGCCACGGGAGCAGGCGGTCGTTTTGGAAAACTACCGCTGTCTTTTTGCCCTCAAGCCCTGAGATATTGCCGGAATCCGGCTGCTCAAGCCCGAGCATTATGCGCATCAGCGTTGTCTTTCCGCTTCCCGATGCGCCGCATATCGCAAAAATTCCGCTGTCGGGAATCTCGGCACTTATATTGTCGAGCACCGAAACACCGTCAAAAGATTTCGAGATGTTTTGAAGCTCTGTCATTTCTCCCACCCCGCAGTCTTTTTGAGTATCAGGCGCAGAACAAATTCGAGCGCAACGCTCAACAGAATAACAACGAGTGTCACCGCGAAGAGCGTCGGGGTCTCGAGATATATCTTTGAATAGTATAACTCGCTGCCGAGCGCGTGCTTAGGCAGGCTCAGCACCTCCGCCGCGACTCCCGCCTTCCATGAAAGACCGAGTGCGGTCGAGCATCCGGCGAAGAAATACGGGCGGACGCTCGGAAGATATATCTTTTTGAGCATATTTTTTTTTGAAAAGCGGAATATATGCGCCATCTCAATTAAATCGCGGTCGCACTCCGTTATTCCGCGGCTCACATTGCCCCAGAGAATGGGCAGAACCATGAGAAAGGCTATGAAAACAGCCACATTGTCCCGCTTTATCCACACGAGGGCAAGGATAATGAACGAGGCGACGGGCGTTGAGCGCACGACGGTCAGGAGCGGCGTAAACAGCTCATAGAGCACACGCGACATGGCTGTCAGCACGCCGAGCGTTGACCCTGCGGCGATGCCGAGCGCACAGCCCGCGACTATTCTAAGCAGCGATTGCAGCACGGCGAGCCAAAAGCTCTCCTTGAGCGCAAGCTCCCGAAGGCGCACGAGCGTCACGGCGGGCGAGGGGAGCAGAAGCTCCGACCCGACGGCGCGTGACGCGACGAACCATATAAATATCCAGAAGAGCGCCGCCGCGATCTTCAAGACCGCGGTTGGCACTTTTTTTGTTTTTTTATTCGCCTGTGTAGTAGAGATCGTCACCGGGCATTGCTCCTCCGATTGATGTGGGATCTGCTTTGAAGAGAACGTCAAAGTTAGCCTTTGCGGTCTTTGTCATCTCGTCGCCGGTCATATAGACGATGTTGCAGTCGGGCAGAGCCTTTGCGGCTATCTGCGCGTTGGGGACTATGCCCGCGTCCGCTATCATCTGCGCAGCCTTTTCGGTGTTGCCGTTGACGAAGCTGACGGATTCCTTATATGCCGCGAGGAAAGCCTTGACGGCGTTGGGATGAGCCTCAAGGAACTCGGTGCGAACTATCAGGCAGCCCTGAGCGAGGGAGGTCTTTTCGCCCTTAGCGGCGGTCGCCTTCTCCCATTCCTCAGTCAGGTCGAGAGCCTTGCGCACGGAGCTGTTCTTTGTCATAACGGTCGTGACATTGGGCTCGGGGAGCATCGCAATATCAATTTTGCCGGTCGCCATGAGCGTTGCAAGCTCGGAGTGGTCGGTGTAGTAGGTTATTTCAACATCCTTTTTCGGGTCGATGCCGTTTGCTTCGAGGATGTAGTTGAGGACATATTCGGGCGTTGCGCTCTGTCCTGTCGCGCCTATCTTTTTGCCCTTGAGGTCGGCGACGCTCTTGATGCTCTCGCCGTTTTCGAGAATCGAAAGCACGCCGAGGGTGTTTATGGCTATCATCTTAACCTTTCCGCCGGTCTTTTTGTATATCGCGGCGGCAAGGTTCAGCGGGCAGGCGGCGATATCTGCCTCGCCTTTGATTATAAGGGGGGCTATCTCCGTAGCGGCGGTGGCTATCGAGATGTTGTACTGCTCGTTTTTGTCGCTGATGAGCTTAGCCATGCCCATGCCGGTCGGACCCTTGAGAGCCGTGATGTTTATGGGCGTCGTGTCCGCAGGGACGGACTGCTCCGTGGTCGTTGCGCTGTCGTCGGGCGTTGCGGTGCAGGCGGCGAAGCCGAAAACCATCGCGAGGCACAGCAGCAGGGAGAGAATCCTTGTCATTTTCTTCATTGTGCATTACTCCTTTAATTTGTCTGTATCTGAAACCGGGCTTCGCGCCGCCGCCGGAAGCTCCGCTTCCGGCGCACGCCCTGCGGGCGCGCCCGAGCCGCTTCGCGGCTCAGGCGGCGCCTACCCCCGATCCTTGACCGTAATAAAAATTTTTTTGCCCTCGCGGCGGATGTCGCCGCTCGTCTCAAGGCTGTCCAGTGCGCGGTAGAGCGACGCACGCCCGACATCGAGCCTTCGCGCAAGCTCCGCGCAGCTCTGAATGTCAACCTCGCCGCCCTGCTCGCGTTCGAGCAGATAGGAGAGCAGCTTGCTCGTGCTGTCTCCGGCGGTCAGAGCCTCTATTCTGCGCGTCAGAAAGCGTATCCGCGCCGAAAGATAGGCGGCAAATCCGACTGCGGCTGCCGGCTCGCTCTCGATAAGCTCCGCTATCGCATCTTTTTCAAAGAATACCGCGCTGCATTCAACCCGCGCCGTGACGGTCGTCGCGGGGGACGGCTCGTCCGAGAAGAGAGTCACCGCGCCGAAAATATCGCCGGGCACGAGCGTGTTTATGACCGCACGCCCCTTGTTGACCGCCGCGCTGCCCGTGATTACCATGCCCATTATGCGCCCGCCGTGCGAGGGGGAGAGAAGCTCCTCGCCCCTGCGGAAGGTGCGGATATCCGCGCCTTCAACGAGCCGCACGAGCCTGTCCTCGCCGACGCTTTGAAATATTCTGTTTTTTCTGAGCATCGAAGCACAGCTCTGCGCCGTCATTAGATCACCTTTAACTGTATCATTTGAAACACTTTTATTATAACCGTCTCCTGCCGCCCTGTCAATAGTATATCGACTTTATTGCCTTGAAAAAAGCGGATTTTAATGATATACTCTCCTTGTAAAGAAAAAACGGAGGCGGAGCAATGGCAAGCAATTTTTTCGCAATGATATCAAGACTCAAATATATCGACCGTTGGGCACTCATGCGCAACACTCACGAAGAAAATCTGAGCGAGCACTGCATGGAAACGGCGTGCATTTCTCACGCGCTGGCGGTCATAGGCAACAGACGCTTCGGCAAATGCTACAACGTTGAGCGCGCCGCTCTGCTCGGGCTCTATCACGACGCGCCCGAGACGCTGACGGGCGATATGCCCACCCCCGTCAAATATTACAGCCCGAATATCCGTCAGGCGTATGCGCAGGTGGAAAAGAGCGCGTGCGAGCACCTTGCTTCGATGCTCCCCGAAGATCTGCGCGGCGATTTTGAGCCGTTTTTCCTGAGAAAAGAGAGCGATGAGGAGCTTTGGAGGCTGGTCAAGGCGGCGGATAAAATATGCGCCTATATAAAATGTATAGAGGAGAAAAAGGCGGGCAATACCGAATTTGACCGCGCCGCCGAATCGACCCTTGAGGCGATAAACGCGCTCGGTCTGCCGGAGGCGGCGGAGTTTATGCGCGAGTTCCTCGACGGGTACAGTCTGACTCTTGATGAGATTAAAGAATAAAACTCGTCGCATTTTCCACAAATGAATCTTGACTTTTTTGTAACATTCTGCCAAACAATTGTAAATTTACCGTAAATCTTGACTATGCCGCTCCGTTTTGCTATAATAACACAGGAAATGCCGTGCAAAAGAGTTTGTGCGGTATTTAAAAAACCAGATAGAACTTTCTTAGGAGGAAAGAAAATGAAGAAAATTTTAGCGTTGCTTCTTGTCTTTGCTACTGTTTTCGCCTTCGCGGCCTGCAAGAAGACCGACAAGGACGATAACGGTACAACGACCGGCGGCAGCAAGGATGCTGTGGTAACTAACAGTGCAGAAGTTGTTTCCGACAGCTCCGAGGCGGAAAGCGAGACCGAGATCTCGTCCGACGGTACGGTCGTTGTCAAGAAAAAGACAACAAGCACCGCCAACAGCACGACAGGCAAAAAGAGCAACATCGGCACGAACACCGTTGTTAAGCCGGATCACAACACCGACAACAGACCTGTCAAGCATCAGTATGTCATCACGGTCAAGAAGGGCTCCAACGGTATAGCTGAGACAGTCACCGTTGACGGCACCACTTATAACCTCAAGAACTCCAATGACGTTGCGGCTCTCAAGAAGAGAATCAACGACGAGAGCGAGAACGACCTTCTCGGTCAGCTCTATGACGCCGATTCCACAATTGCCGCTCAGCTCGGTCTGAGCGCACTTGACGAGGGCGCTCTGCTTTCCTATAAGTATGATCCCGAGGGCGAGTTCTTCTATGTTGACGATATCAATTCCTGGCAGCAGCAGTTCGGCTTTAACCCGCTGTATGACTATGCGGCAGGCTACACCGTCATGTATTACGATACTGTCAGAATTTACTTTGACTATGAGAACCGCGGCTACATGCTCCAGCTCTGGAAGGGTCAGTACGGTCTTATGTTCGTCGGCTCCGAGATAGGCTTCTATGAGAAGGACGACAAGAAGCCCACTTCGGGCAGCTCCGCTCTCAACCACTATGAGTGCGCCACCGATCACCTTCTTCCCATGGAGATGGTCTGCTACCGTGCGGACTCCAGCGGAAACCTCAATCCGCTCTTCAAGCGCAAGTATGAGCGCCATTGGTGGTCAACCGGCTTCGTTCCGGGCGTTCTCAAGAAGTTCACCGACCGCTCCGAGATCGTTGTTGAGGCGAGAATCACCTTTGATACGGAAGAGATGGCTCAGATAGTCGGCGACACCTTCAAGGCTAACAAGTTCACCCAGACCACTGCCGACAAGTTCAGCATTTACAGCCCCGACACCTACTATGTCAACGGCTGCGACCTCTTCTTCACTTGGAGATACATCAAGCACAAGAAGGATGTCGTTATCCTCAGACCCACAACGACTACCACCACCACTACTACTACCACGACAACAACCACCACGACCTCAGAGACCGCCGCTTCGTAACAATGTCGTATGAGTTATCATTACACTTATTTTATGATAATTTTAAAATAATTACAAATTGTTAAAAATCGGTTAACACGCTTGACAAATAAAAAAAGCGTGATATAATCTGAAAGTGTAATGATACTTCTTCAATTTCATTACCGATTAAGTCTGACAGACTTAAAATTATTAAAATCAGAAAGGGTTGTAGAAAATGAAGAAAATCGTAAGTCTTCTCCTTGCGCTCGTCATGGTTCTCTCCCTCAGTGTTGCAGCTTTCGCTGTCGATGCAGGGGATGCCGAGACCACCACTGCAGCTGCTGAGGAAGAAACTCCGACCGTCACTCTCGACCAGATCCTTGAGTGGGTCAAGGGCACCATTATGCCGGAGATCAACATGGATCTCATGAAGGAAGTCATCAAGCAGACCAAGGCTACCATCGACAGCATTGTCGAGATGCTTAAGCCTTTCTTTGATGAGAACACCAACTCGAACATTCCCGAGATTTCCGAGATCCCCGCAGCTATGATGAACGCTTTCATCGATCTCCTTGCCAAGGCATTCAAGACCGACAGAGACACCATCATCAACAAGCTCCTTGAGATCCCGCTGGTCAAGAAGATCATGGGCTGGTACGGCTATAAGCCCGCCACCACCACGGAAGCTCCTACTGTTGCTCCCGAGACCACCACTGCAACCGACAAGGAGACCAAGGTTCCCGACACCGGCGCTGCTGCTGCTGTTGCCGCTGTTGCTTCCCTCTCCGTCGCCGCTGCTGCTGCTTTCGTCTCCAAGAAGAAGGCTGCTTAACAGTTCGGTAATTGAACAAATGAAAGTCCGGACGGTCTTTGACCGCCCGGATTTTTTTATCGGCACAAAAAACTGTCTTTCGGCTCCCATGCAGGAGACCCGAAAGGCGGTCATCTGTTCCGCGCCCATCTATCATCTATAATCTATCGTCTAACATCTCCTAATCGTAGGGACAGCCCTTGCGGCTGTCCGATATCGGCGAAGTCGATACAAAGTTTCGGCAGATTTGTGCGGACGGGGGCAAGCCCCGTCCCTACGCTCAAGGCGGTAGGCGATAGGAAAGGACTAAAATATCGCTGTCCGATTTTATGGGTATAGTTTACCCTAATGAATCCTCGCAAAACACGCTTTCTATAACCTTTTCGCATCCCTGCGGCGAATAGACCCACGAATCTATGTGCCGGCTGTCCGTGAAATATCTTATCGGTGCGGGCGGATAATCTGCGCTGAACGAATCGACTATGACGAGCTTTATCTTCATGCGCTGCGGCAGTATGCTCTTTATATATACGCTTGCGTGGTCGCCGTCCTTCACGCCGTCGCAGTATTCCGCAAGCCCTGCGAGGTTCGGCGTCAGCTCAACGAATATGCCGTATTTCTCGACCGAGCGGACGATTCCCGGCACTGTTTCGCCCGCCTTGAACGCGGCGGAATTTTCCTCCCATGTGCCGAGCAGCTCACGGTGCGAGAGCGTGATGCGCCCCAATTCGTCGCAGCTTTTGACCGCGGCGCGAATGTTCTGCCCCGTCGAAAACCGCGCGTTCGGGTGCGGTATGCGCGAGACGGAGATGCTGTCTATGGGCAGCAGTGCGCTTATTCCCGCGCCGATGTCGCAGAATGCGCCGAACGGCTCCATGTGCGTCACGCAGGCGTCGATGATATCGCCGCAGACGAGCGAAGACAGGTATTCTCTGCGGCAGTCCTCCTGCACGCTGCGGCGGCTGAGTAGGGCATATGTTTCACCTTTTTGATCCGTGTCGAAGCCGGTTATGCGGAAAACCACCGCCTTATTCACCCGCGAGATAAGCGCGATATCGCGCACGCTCCCGTCCTCGATTCCCAGAGCGCCCTCGTTTTTCGGCATTATGCCGTGCATGCAGCCGAGGTCAACATGGAGATTGTGCTCGCCGTCGCACAGCACGGCTCTGCCCTCAAGCGGAGTTCCGCTTTTGCACGCCTCCCTTAGCAGCGTCGGAGAGCTTAGAATGCGGGCGTTCTGCGCCGTCGGCAGCAGTGTCCCCTCGGGTTTGAAGCAGGTCATTGTCTGTTCAGTCCTTTCGCGGCGCCGCGATTGACGCGAGCCGATCGATTTGAAAATCTGCGGAATTTTTCGCCCGCAGTGTACAAAATGTGGAAATAGTGTTATAATAATTTACAGTCCGGCAAAGGAGGAAGAACGATGGATGTCAGAGTGGGCGATAAGCTCATTATGAAAAAGAATCACCCGTGCGGCAGCAACGAGTTTGCGGTGCTTCGCATCGGCATGGATTTTCGCATCCGCTGTCTCGGCTGCGGCCGCGAGGTCATGGTTCCCCGCGTCAAGGCTGAGAAGAACATAAAGCGCATCGAGCGCGCCGAGGAGGATTAGCATATTTTTTTCACGCCGCGTCGGCGGTCAATAATAGTTTTTGCACTCGGAGGAAAATATGCTCGAAAAACTCAAAAAGGTTGAAGAAAAGTTTGATTTTATAGGCGCGGAGCTCTGCAGGAGCGAGGTCGTCTCCGATATTGAGCTGTACAAAAAATATATGCAGGAGCTCAAGCACTTATCACCCATAGTTGAAAAATACCGCGAATACAAGGCGGCGGAGAATACTGCCGCAGAGGCAAAAAGCCTGCTTGAAGAGAGCGGCGCGGAGCCCGAGCTCAGGGAGCTTGCACGCGCCGAGCTTGAAGAAGCGAAAGAAAATATCGAGCGCACTCAGCAGGAGCTGAAGGTGCTGCTGCTCCCACGCGACCCGAACGATGACCGAAATGTTATCGTCGAGATACGCGGCGGCGCGGGTGGCGAGGAGGCCGCGCTGTTTGCGGGCGTGCTGTTCAGAATGTACTCGATGTACGGCGACACAAAGGGCTTCAAGACCGAGGTTCTCAGCGCGAACGCCACGGAGCTCGGCGGATATAAGGAAATAAGCTTCATGATAAGCGGCGAGGGCGCGTATTCCCGCCTCAAATTCGAGAGCGGTGTTCATCGCGTCCAACGCGTGCCGGAGACCGAGAGCATGGGGCGCATACACACCTCGACAGTCACCGTCGCAGTCCTGCCCGAGGCGCAGGAGGTCGATGTTGAAATAAACCCGTCCGACCTTCAGATAGATACTTTCCGTTCGAGCGGCGCAGGGGGTCAGCATGTCAACAAGACTGAATCTGCCATCCGTATCACGCATATCCCGACGGGCACCGTCGTCGAGTGCCAGGACGAGCGGAGCCAATATAAAAATAAGGACAGGGCGATGAAAATACTCCGCTCAAGGATACTCGAAGCGGAGCGCAGAAAGCAAAACGAGGCTATCGCGGGCGAGCGCCGCGCACAGGTCGGTACGGGCGACCGCAGCGAGCGCATCAGAACATACAATTATCCGCAGGGGCGAGTCACGGATCACCGCATAGGTCTGACGCTCTACCGCCTCGAAGCGATACTCAACGGCGATCTCGATGAGCTGATCGATGCACTCATCACGGCGGACACCGCCGAAAAGCTCAGATCGACCGACGATTAAACGAAAGAAGAATCCTTATGATAACAAAGCTTATAACGCAAAAAGACGGCGAAAAGGGTCTTGACGAGGCGGCGCGCCTGCTTAAAGACGGCGAGCTTGTCGCCATACCGACCGAGACCGTCTACGGGCTTGCGGCAAACGCGCTTGACGGGAATGCCGTCAAAAATATTTTTGCCGCCAAGGGTCGCCCGCAGGACAACCCGCTGATAGTTCATATCGCGGAGATTGACGAAATCTTGCCTCTTGTCAAAAGCTTTGATGAACGCGCCCGCACCCTTGCCGAGGCCTATTGGCCGGGACCGATGACAATGATACTCCCGAAGAGCGACATCATCCCGAACGAGGTCTGCGCGGGACTTGACACGGTGGCGATAAGAATGCCGTCGCACCCGATAGCGCACGAGATAATCAAAAAATGCGGCTTTCCGCTTGCCGCGCCGAGCGCGAACACTTCGGGCAAGCCCAGCCCCACGACCGCCGCGCATGTCATGAACGATATGGACGGCAAAATCGCCGCAGTCGTTGACGGCGGCAGCTGCTCTGTCGGCGTTGAATCGACCGTTGTCACACTTGCCTGCCCCGTTCCGCGAGTGCTGCGACCCGGCGGAGTGACCCCCGATCAGCTCCGTGCGGTGCTCGGCGAGGTCGAGATAGACAAGGCTGTTTTCAAGGCTCTCGAGAGCGGCGAAAAGGTTCTCTCGCCCGGCATGAAATACAAGCATTATTCGCCCAACGCCCATGTTATAATAGTCAAGGGCGATTTTGACAAGTTCGCTTCGCTCGTCGCAGAGCCGCGCAGCGAAAAAACCTGCGCCGTCTGCTTTGACGGCGAGGAGAATAAACTTTCTGTTCCCGCATATTCATACGGTCACGCCGACAGTCCCGAGGAGCAGGCACGCGAGCTGTTCGATGTGTTGAGACACATTGACGATGAGAAAATGGAGCTTGCGTTTGTGCGCTTTCCGTCGCTCGACGGCGTGGGCATGGCCGTCTATAACCGCCTGCTCAGAGCGGCAGGCTTTGAGGTGATCGAGCTGTGAGCATCTATGTTGCCGGACTCACCGGTCAGACCGGCTCGGGCAAAAGCACCGTTGCCGATATATTCCGTGCGCACGGAGTCTGCGTTATCGATTGTGACAGGCTGGCTCGCGAAACAGTCGAGCCGGGCTCGCCCGTTCTCGGCGAGCTTGCCCGCCTGTTCGGCGGCGATCTGATTCTGCCGGACGGTTCTCTTGACCGCCGCAAGCTTGCCGAGCGTGCATTCGCGAGCGAGGAAAAGACGAAAATTCTTAACTCCGTGACCCATCCGGCGATAACCGCGCTCGCACGAGAGCGAGTGTTAGAAGCCGAGAAAAACGGATATAAAATTGCCATGCTCGACGCGCCTGTGCTTTTTGCAAGCGAGCTTCTCGGCGACTGCCGCACGGTCATATGCGTCTGTGCGCCGAAGGAACAGCGCATGGCGAGACTTATGAGCCGCGACGGAATGACCCTCGGCGAGATAGAGAGAAGAATGTCCGCCCAGCCCGATGAGAAATATTACAGGGACAATTCAGATATAATAATAGAGAATCCCGACGGCTGCGACCCGACGGAGCAGTGCATAAAGGCGTTGGAAAGCCTGAAAATCGGAGGCTGAAAATGAAAAAGAGGGCGGGATACAGGCTCATAGCCCTGCTGCTGTGCTTCGTGACGGCAGTGTGCGGGATAACGGCGGCGCTGACCGTCGGCGCGATGAGATACGCCTATCCCGTGAAGTATGAGGGCTATGTTGAGAAATATTCGGCTCAGTACGATGTCCCGAAAACGCTTCTGCTCGCGGTAATAAAGACAGAAAGCTCGTTTGACCCGAAAGCGGAATCCTCGGCGGGAGCATTGGGACTGACGCAGATAACGCCCGAAACCTTTCGCTGGCTTCAGACAAAGACCGGCGAAGCTTTAACCGATGACGCACTCTCCGACCCGGAGACCTCAATAAGATACGGCGCACTTTTTCTCGGGCTTTTGCTCGATGAGTTCGGCTCTGCCGAGACCGCCGTTGCCGCCTATCATGCGGGGCGCGGCAGGGTCAATTCATGGCTCAAGGACGAAAATATATCGCCCGACGGCGTGAATCTTAAAGATATTCCGATTCCCGAAACGGCTCACTATGTGCGCAAGGTAATGCGTGCTGTGAATATATATAATTCTTTTTACAAATAAAGATAGGAGGAATATAATATGAAGGACGAAAAAAATCCGGCGCAGGAGCTTAAAGAAAAGCTGTTTGCTCAGCCTAAGCACGCCGCGCTGAGGATGAGCGACGACGAGATCGCCGCGGCGTTTGAGTGGTGCGAGGGCTATAAAGCCTTCCTCAGCGACAACAGGACCGAGCGCGAGATAACCGCGTTTTCGCAGAAGCTTGCCGAGGCGCACGGCTTCGAGAAGTTCGACTCGTCAAAGAAATATTCGGCGGGCGACAAGGTGTGGTTCAATGTAAAAGAAAAGGCAATTATCCTCGCGGTATTCGGCACACGCCCGCTGAGCGACGGAGTTAAAATAGCGGCGGCGCATATCGACTCGCCCCGTCTCGATGTCAAGCCCAATCCCATGTACGAGGATTGCGAGATCGCGCTCTTTAAGACGCACTACTACGGCGGCATAAAGAAATATCAGTGGCCGACAGTCCCGCTTTCGCTCCACGGCGTTATCGTCAAGGCGAACGGCGAGAAGATAACGGTCTCCATCGGCGATAAAGAGGGCGAGCCGCAGTTTGTTATCAGCGACCTGCTTCCGCATCTTGACAGCACCATGGGCGAGCGCAAGGCTTCGCAGGTCATCAAGGGCGAGGAGCTCAATGTCCTTATCGGCAGCCTGCCCTTCAGAAGCGACGAGGGCAGCGACCTCGTGAAGCTCAATATTTTAAAGCTCCTCAACGAAAAATACGGCGTCACCGAGTCCGACTTCCTCTCCGCAGAGCTGGAGCTCGTGCCTGCGTCGAGAGTTTCGGATATCGGCTTTGACCGCAGCCTCATCGGCGGCTACGGCCACGACGACAGGGTCTGCGCGTATCCCGCACTCATGGCGTCTCTCGACTGCCCGAACCCGAGCTATACCACAGTAACCGTGCTGACCGACAAGGAGGAGATAGGCTCCGTCGGAAATACAGGACTTTCCTCCGCTTATCTCCAGTTCTTCGTTGAAGATCTCGCCAAAAACCAGGGACTTGAGGGCAGAGATGTTCTCAGGGCATCCGAGTGCCTTTCGGCGGATGTCAATGCGGGTGTCGATCCCACCTTCCAGTCCGTCCACGACAAGCTCAACGCCTCGTTCATAAACAGAGGCATCGTTGTCACCAAATACACCGGCGCACGCGGCAAGTCCGACACCTCGGACGCCAACGCGGAGTTTATCGGCAAGCTCAGAAAGCTCTTCGATGAGAACAATGTCGTCTGGCAGATAGGCGAATTGGGAAAGGTTGACGAGGGCGGCGGCGGAACGGTCGCCAAGTATGTGGCACATCTCGGAATAGATGTCGTTGATGTCGGTGTGCCCGTGCTCTCAATGCACGCGCCGTTCGAGCAGATAGCAAAGCTCGATATCTATATGGCTTACAAGGCGTTCTGCACATTCTACAATCAGAAGTAAGAAAAGCTCCCCTGTCCTTTATCGGGCGGGGGAGCGGTGCCTTATTCGCTTTTCGGGTACGGCTCGAACCTGTCGGTTCTGTCGAGCAGCCAATCTACGCTCGTGTGATATATGTCGGCTATTTTGCAGAGCGTCTCGGGGGTCATGGAGTTGATTCCGTTTTCATATGCGGCGTAGGTTCTTCGGTTTATATAGAGCATATCCGCTATTTGCTGCTGCGTCAGGTCGTTGTCCTCACGCAGATTCCTTATCCTCGGGTACTTCAATTAAACCACCTCAGGAAAAATTATAAATGCCATAAATCCTGCCATTGACTTTTGGCAGAATTTATGGCATAATGTAGTTGGTTCAATTCCGTATGCGTAATTTTCGCCGGAACATGCTTCGATTTTGCGCTGCGCACGGCGGAGTATGTGCGAAAAAAGCACCTCACTATCTCCTATATAAAAGACTCCCGGCAGTGAAAACTGTCGGGCGTCTGCCGAAAAAAGTTTTACTGTACAATAAAATGTCCAGTAAAAAATTATTGCTTGACAAATTGTGCTGCTTGAGCTATTATTTTATTTGCAATGAGGCGCGCTCTCGGCGCATACAAAACGATCCCCACGAAACTCCTATATACACGCGAGCCGGCGGCAGAGTTTTTTCTGCCGCCGGTTCGCATTGCAAATATCCGTTTTTTTTACAGCACATAGAGCACTATGCAGAAAAAGTGGGCAAGGCTGCCGAGAATGACGAAGATATGAAAAACCGAGTGCATATAGCGATGCTTTATTCCGAGCCCGTAGAGTATCGCGCCGAAGGTGTAGAGCAGACCGCCCGCGACGAGCAGGAGAAATCCGCCGAGCCCCAGCGCACGATATGTCGGCACGACGGCAAAGATTATACACCAGCCCATGCCCATATAGCATATCATCGAGAATACGCGGAATTTTTTGAGGTCTATAGCCGTGAGCGTTATCGCCACCGCCGCGAGAGCCCAGACGATGCCGAACACCGTCCAGCCGACCGCCTTGCTGACCTTCGTCAGAGCACAGACCGCGATCGGCGTGTATGTCCCGACTATCAGAAAATATACCGTGCAGTGGTCGATGACCTGCAGGACTTTCTTCGCGTAGCTGCGCGGTACGCCGTGATAGACGCTCGACATCGTGTAGAGCATTATCATCGACAGCCCGTAGACTATCGAGGTTATGACTCCCGAGACGCTCCCGTGGAGTGCCGCGACCGTCACGCATGAAATGAGTATGACGACCGCCAGCCCGCCGCCGACTATGTGCGTGACCATGTTGAATATTTCTTCTCCCCGCGTGTAGTCGGGAAGCTGCCTGTCTTTGAGCTGTGTTCTTTTCATAAAATTGTCCCCCGAGTACAAAAATGTACTTTAGTACAATTATATCACTCAAAACCTATTTTTGTCCCCGAAAGAGAATCAAAACTTGAATTTTCTGTGAATTATCCAACACAACTGCAACTTATGATGCAATTTCAATTTTTGAGCTATTTTATTAAAAACCATTATATGCGCCGAAAAACAGTATTTTGTACTCGAGTCTTGAAAAAACGATTGTTTTCGACAATACAGGCGGAATCTCCGTCGGGTGTTGTCAAACCGTGCGGTAAGTGTTATAATACGGCGGTATGTGTTTTTTGGGGGAATAGAAATGTTGGTGCGCGACAGGAAATTTTACCGCGACTTTCTCACAATGACTATGACGATAGCTCTCCAGAATCTCGTCGTCTACGGAGTCAATCTCGCGGACAATATCATGCTCGGAGCTTACAGCGAGACCGCGCCGCAGTACATAGCTCGCGACTCTCAATCAGTTGCTCGGCACATTCGCCCGTAAACTCGCTTCGCTCAAACAATACGGGCTCGTGCGTCTTGCTTCGCAAGCCGTTCCCTCGCCAGTCTCCGTCAGATATCAAACACTGCGGCGCGGCTATTGAAAGTCTGATTACAAAAATTAGTTGAGTCGCTCGCTTTTACTTCGCTATAGCTCAAGTGATAAATAAATCCCAATTTATCGATCCATTCAATCATACCACGCGGTTTAAATATATGCAAGAAAAGTCCCGGCAGATATTGCTGTCGGGACTGAATTTATTTTGTGAATACTCAGCTTTTCGGAGTGACGATTTTATATTCCGTTCAGCGTCTTTGCTATTCCGTCCGCTATTGCCTCGGCGTAAGCATCAAGGTTGTCGTCAAACAGGCGGTTGTCGCCGTCGTCGGTTATGAAGCCTATCTCGGCGAGGCAGCTCGGCATATTTGTGCGGCTGTTGACGAAATAGTTCTCTCCGTCATCGCGTGCGAAGCCGGATTTCACGCCCCTGTTTTCGGATATTCCTGCGGCGGCGAGCGCGTCGCAGATGTTCTGCGCGAGCGCGGTATCCTCGGGCGGCGAGTCCGAATGAATCCATATTTCAACGCCGTGCGCATTCTCCGCGCTGTTGCGGTGGAGGGCTACAAAGAGCTTCGCTCGGCGCACATTCGCCTTCCTGCACCGCTCGGCGAGGGAGATAAAAGTATCGTCGTCGCGTGTCATGCAGACCTTGACCCCACGCGCCTTCAATTCCTTTTCGACCGCCAGCGCGAGCTCAAGATTGTCGTCCTTTTCGAGTCTGCCCTCGTATTGAGCGCCGGAGTCGTCTCCGCCGTGACCGGGGTCGAGGCAGACATCAACGCGAATGCTGTCCATAACTATTCCCGCCGTCAGAGCCGCTGCGGCGGCAATAACAAGACAGATAATTATAATTCTTTTTGCCGTTCGTTTTTTCATATGTCAGCAGTCAACCACCTCTGTGCCGAAAGGCATAAATGCGAGCTTTGCGAATTTGAAATACTGGAGTCCGAGCGGAATGCCGATTACAGTGCAGCAGCAGATAACGCCCATCGCGGCGCAGTAGACTGCGTTCTCCCAGCCGAGCAGGACTATCCACAGAAGATTTGCAATGAAGCTCGGTGCGCCGCCGCCGAATCTTATATCCTTGCCGAACGGAGCCGCAGACAGGTGCGCGAACTTGAAGCACTGCTTGCCGAGAGGTATGCCCACGACCGTGACGCAGCATATGAGACCGCTCATCAGCCACATCAGCGCGGCGAGAAATCCGCCGCAGATAAACCAGACAATATTGCCTATTGTTTTCATTTTTTATATATTCCTTTCCGCGGAGATATATCCGCGCATTTTGATAATAGCAACAAAATGTTGCGGAAAAATGACCCAAAATATAATTTTTTTCGCGCCCCTGTTCGGCGGTGCATTTTTATAGTATAATATATGTGTCAAAAATGCAGACAAAAGGCAGGTGAGAGAATGAATCCGAAAATCAAAGAGCTTCGCAAAAAGGCGATGCAGCTTCCTCTGACTCCCGGAGTCTATCTGATGAAAAACAGCAGCTCGGAGATAATATATGTCGGCAAGGCGAAGGCACTCAAGAACCGCGTCAGCCAGTATTTCGGCTCCGAGCATAACCATACGGTAAAGGTGCGCAAAATGGTCGAAAACGTCGATGATTTCGACGTCATTCTCACCGACAGCGAGTTTGAAGCCCTTGTGCTCGAATGCAGCCTGATAAAGCAGCACTCCCCAAAGTATAATATTCTTTTAAAGGACGACAAGGGCTATTCATATATAAAAGTCACGCCCGGCAAGTGGCGCAACATATATGCCGTGCTCCAACGCGAGGATGACGGCGCGAAGTATATCGGTCCGTATATGAGCTCGTTTGCCGCACGCAATACGGTTGACGAGGCGAAGAAGATATTCCGCCTGCCGCAGTGCAACAAAGTATTTCCTCGCGATTTCGGTAAGAGCCGCCCGTGCCTAAATTTCTTTATCGGACAGTGCAGCGGCGTGTGCAGCGGCAAGGTGCCGTTTTCGCAGTATAACGAAGCGGTCGAAGACGCTCTCGCGTTTATAAAAGAGGGCGGAACGGCAGCTCTCGCGGATCTTCAGAAGCGTATGGAGGACGCGGCGGAAAATCTCGAATTTGAAAAAGCGGCTCGTCTGCGCGACAGGATAGCCGCGATAAAACGCCTCGGCGGCAAGCAGAAGGTCATGTCCGCCGAGGTCAGGGAGCAGGATGTCTTTGCCCTCGTCACGGGCGCGGCGTCGTCCGGAAAGGCGTGCCTTTCGGTGCTCCGCTTCGCGGACGGCAGGCTCTATGACAGCGAGAATTTTATAACCGATGTACCCGAGGACACGGCGGAGGCGCTCGCCGAGCTTGTCCGCAGCTTCTATATGATAAGAGATTTTGTCCCGCGCCGCGTGTCGGTTGACGGCGAGGTCGCAGACGGCGAGCTGCTCGAACGGTGGCTGAGCGAAAAGAAGAGCAAAAAGGTAATAATATCCCACAGCACAGCAGGCGAGCAGAAGAAGCTCTTCGAGATGTGCCGCTCGAACGCCGCGCAGTATCTGACGCCGCTGACAGGCACCGCAGGCAGAAAGACCGCCGCGCTCGACGAGCTTGCGGGTATGCTCGGATTGCCCGCCGCGCCGGAATTTATCGAGTCGTATGATATCTCGCACACCGCCGGAAGCGACAATGTCGCGGGTATGATAGTTTTCCGAAACGGCGAGCCCTACAGACGCGGCTACCGCCGATTTATGATAAAGGGCTTTTCCGGTCAGGACGATTACGCCTCCATGGCGGAGGTGCTCGACAGAAGATTCACGAGATATGAGAAGGAAAAGGAGAGCGGCGAGGGCTTCGGCCGCCTGCCCGATCTTATTCTGCTCGACGGCGGCAGGGGACAGGTTTCGGCGGTCGAGCCGATACTCAAAAAGCACGGGCTTGAAAATATTCCGCTTTTCGGCATGGTCAAGGACGGCAGCCACCGCACGCGGGCGATAGCGAAATCGGGAGGCGAGATAGCGTTCACTTCAAAACGCCGCGCATTTACTCTCGTTGCGGAAATACAGGAGGAGGTTCACCGCTTCGCCGTGACCTATCACAGGCAGAAGCACAAGGCTTCCGCGCTTTCGAGCACGTTAACGGATATCCCCGGCGTCGGACCGTCGCGGGCAAAGGCACTCCTGCGGCATTTCAAGACAGTGACCGCCATAAAAAATGCGGGCGTTGAGGAGCTTAAAAATGTGTCGGGTATCTCCGACTCCATGGCGCAGACTGTATACGACGCTCTGCACCCCGAATCTTGACACGGGCGCGTATAAATGTAATAATATGTATGACACTGCGAAATACCGCAGTTTAAACAGATAAATGCAGTATAAAGGAACTGATGATATGAGAGTTATAACAGGCACGGCACGCGGCAGAGTTCTCAAAACGCTCGAGGGCGAGGATGTCCGCCCGACTACAGACCGCGTCAAAGAGGCCATTTTCAGCATAATACAGTTTGAGATAGAGGGGAGGCGCGTGCTCGACCTGTTCGCGGGCTCGGGTCAGCTCGGTATTGAGGCTCTCAGTCGGGGAGCCGTGTCGGCAACCTTTGTCGATATGTCGAAGGACTCATTGAGCGCCGTCAAATACAATCTCGAGCACACGAAGCTCGGCGACAACGCAAAGGTCGTTCAGACCGACGCGCTCTCGTTTTTGAAGCTGACGAAGGACAAGTTTGATATAGTATTCCTCGACCCGCCCTATGCGAGCTCGCTCGTGGTCGATTCGATGAAGCTGCTCTCCGACGCCGTTGCCGCAGGCGGCTGCGCAATATGCGAGACTCCCGTCGATTCGGAGCTGCCCGAGAGCTTCGGCGAGCTTAAATTCTATCGCAGCTACCGCTACGGAAAGATAAAAATCACCGTTTACCGCAAGGAGGGTGAGGACGAATGAAAATAGCCATATGCCCCGGCAGCTTCGACCCCGTCACCAAGGGACATCTTGATATAATCAGGCGCACCGCGAGCATGTTTGACAGGGTGATAGTTGTCGTCATGCACAACTATCACAAGCCCAATTCATATTTCAGCGCGATAGAGCGTGTCGAGCTCATAACCCGATGCGTCGGGGATCTCGACAATGTTGTCGTCGATATGCACGACGGACTTCTCGCCGCCTATGCCCAGGAGAAGGGCGCTGTAGCGATAGTAAAGGGACTGCGCGCCGTCTCCGATTTCGACTACGAGTTCCAGCAGGCGCTGACGAACAAGAAGCTCAACCCGGATATCGAGACCGTTTTCATAACGGCAAATTCGGATTACATGTACCTCTCGTCGAGCGTCGTCAAGCAGGTTTGCGAGTTCGGCGGGGATATCTCGGATTTTGTCCCGCCCGAGGTGCATGATGATATTGTCAAAAGAATAAGAGAGAGGAGCGTTTTAAAATGAACATAGATTCCCTTCTGGAGCAGATAGAGAATATTCTCGACAGCGGCACGAAGATAACACTCTCAAAGAAGACTGCGGTCAACGCCGAGGAGATACGCGAGTGCGTCGAGCACCTGCGCGAGATAATCCCCGAGGAGGTCGATCAGGCAAAGTCGATAACCGCCAACCGCAACGAGATAATCGCAAATGCCAAAAGCGAGGCGGCGGCATCCGTTGCCCGCGCTCAGGAGAAGGCGCAGACTCTCGTGGAAAAAACCGAGGCGAAGAGCGAGCAGATACTCTCGACCGCCAACTCCAACGCCCGTAAGACTGTTGACGATGCGAACAAGCTTGCCGAGGAGACCGTTGCGAAAGCAAATTCCGATGCGGCGGCGATAGTTGAAAAGGCGCAGCAGACAGCGAATAAGCTTCTCGACGAGAACGAGATAACCGCTCAGGCACGCGCATATGCGTCACAGCTCAAGGTCAATTCGCAGAACGAGGCCGCCGAGCGCGTCAATTCCGCGATAGCGAGAGCGGAGGAGATGCTCGCCAATGCGACCCGCCAGGCGGACGATATAGTCAAAAAGGCTAACGCGGAGTCGAACGAGACTCTCGCGAGGGCGAAGAAGTGGTCTGCGGATATCCGCGAGGCGGCAAGCAACTTTGCCGACAGCGTCCTTCGCAGCGCGGACAAGGCTCTTGTCGCGAGCATAAACGAGGTCAGGGACGCAAGGCAGAAGATAAGCGACACCTACAAGGGCGAGAAAAATCCTCAGTAAAGGGAAGTGCGTTAAGATGAAAACAGGTCACGCGGACAGGGCACGTGAGCTTTTCAACGAGGGATATAACTGCTCCCAGGCGGTGCTCGGCGCATTTGCGGAGGATGCGGGACTCGATGTCAAAACCGCACTCAGGCTATCCGCGCCGTTCGGCGGGGGAATGGGCAGGATGCGCGAGGTCTGCGGCGGGGTCAGCGGAATGTTCATGGCGGTGGGTCTTTTCTTCGGCTATGACGGACCCGATGATGCGCAGGCAAAAAAGGAGCTCTATGCATATGTCCGCGCCCTTGCGGACAGGTTCAAGGAGAGCGAGGGCTCGATAATCTGCCGCGAACTGCTCGCGGGAGTGAAGACCCAGCCCGGTCTTGAGCCCGAGCCGCGAAACACTGCGGACTATAAAAAACGCCCGTGTCCGGAGCTCGTCGCATATGCGGCGCAGCTGACGGAGGACTTCCTCAACGAGCACGGAAAATTGCAATAAATTAAAAACAGTTTGTCGAAAGACAACAACCGACCGCAGCGGTTTTCAGCTGCGGTCGGTCGCTGTTTTTTTACAATCGCTTATCAAAACGATATGATTTTTATTCGGCTATCCTTGCGCCCTCTTTCACCGTCACCGTGCCTATGAGCGGAACCTTTGCGCTTCCGCTGACAGAGGTATCGGTAAAATCGAGTTCGAGTTGGGCGTCTCTTCCGCGCAGCTCCGGAGCCGAGACGGTTGCGGAAAGGTGATTGCCGACGGTCGAAAGGCTCTTGATTTCAAATTCCGGCATGTTTATCTTCGGCTCGATTATCTCAAAGCCGTACTTGCCGCCGTCGTCGAAGACGCGAAGTGTGATGTCTCCGTTATAAAACATATTGCCGATTTTCAAGTGCCATGTGCCTGTTCCGAGCATAAGCTGTCTCCTTTCGGTATTCGCCTTGTGTCAGGCGTTTATTACAAATATTGTTGACGCGAGCAGGAACTGCGCCGTGAAGTAGGTCACGATGCAGGTTATCTTGTAGCCGTATGACGGGCGCGGCTTGCGCAGGGAGTTGACGGCGAGCATCATATCCGACAGCGCAAACAGGAACGCGCCGCCTATAAGCAGGATGCACATTACAACCGCGTTGCCGAGTCCGGCGCTTACCGCCTTGATGCCGAGTGAGCCCGCCTTGACGAGCATGAACGCGAGCATCGCAACATACGGCACGCCGATTATATAAAGCGGGCTGAATTTGACCCCGAGCAGACGCAGAGCCGCGACGCCGATAACGATAATTATTGCACAGGCTATCAATTCCTGCTTATCGCAGAACGGAGCGTCGGGGAAATACCGCTTCATCGCAAGGCAGTAGGCATATATGTAGAACACATGTCCCGCGAGGAACGCGAGCCCGCCGCTCAGAGTGAACGGGAGCTTTGGCGGCAGATGCAGAAGAAAATCGCCGCACCAGCCGAGAAGAAGACCTATCAGAATACAGTGCGCGTAGTCGCTGCGGTTTTGGGCTATTACACTTGCGAGAACTCCCGCCGCGACAAAAAGGGTCGCGCAGACGGTTTTGAGTATCTGCGATTTTGTGCAGCGCCCGTTTCTTGAGGCCTTCAGAAACCACGGAACGAAAATAAATTCAAGTCCCGCCGCGACTGAGAAGCATATTTTGAACAAGGTTGACATGTATCTCATCTCCGTATGACGAAACGGCTTTGACCCGTGCAGAGTGCAGCGCCCAAACGGAATATTGTCGTTAAGCGAAGCAGCCTGCTTCAAAACCGGTCTGTTCCTATCACATGTATATTATAATTATACTACATCAAAGAATGGGAATACAACAAAAATGTGCAAAATACAGGCTTTAGTTCCAAAATCCGCACAAAAAACACAAAAAAGTTATAAATTTCAGCAAACAAATGTTTGCAATTTCCGAAACGATGTGTTATAATAAAGCAGGAGAGTTATGCCGACATCTTGAAAGGGTGGTATGCTTTGAAAAACATAAGCAAAACTCAGATGAAAATATACGAATATCTCATTGAGCGTTCGCAGGACGGAATACCGCCCTCGGTGCGTGAGATAGGCGCGGCGGTGGGGCTGAGCTCAACCTCCTCCGTGCAGGCAAATCTTGATGCGCTTGAGCGGGCGGGCTATATTCAGCGCGATCCGCTCAAGAAGCGCACCATTCGCATTCTCGGCAGGGACGATAATGTTACCCATGTCCCGATAGTCGGCACCGTCACCGCAGGCGCGCCGATACTTGCGGTTGAGCAGATCGAGGGCTACCTCGCCTATTCGGGTCACACCACGAGCGACAAGCCCCTTTTCGCACTGAAGGTCAGGGGAGAGAGTATGCTTCAGGCGGGCATACTCGACGGCGACCTCGTTGTTGCCGAAAAGACTCCGGTTGCGCGAAACGGCGAAATAGTTGTCGCGATGATTGAGGACGAGGCTACGGTCAAGACTTTCTATAAAGAAAACGGGCATTTCCGACTCCAGCCCGAGAACGATACCTATGAGCCGATAATCGTCAACGATGTTTCGATTTTAGGCAAGGTTGTAGCGGTTATAAGATACTATTGATTTGTGTTCGGTCGGTGCAGGCATTTTATGTCCGCACCGGCTTGTGCTTTCAGAGGGCGGAAAATAAATTTATGTGCTTTTAACATAATTTTCCGATTCAATATTGAAAGCATTTTTGTTTTGTGTTAGCATTTTGATGCAATTAAAACAAATAAAACACAGGATGTGAAACAATGACAAAGCGCAGCATTTTTAAACGTGCGGCAAGCATACTTCTCGCTCTGGTTCTCGTTTTCAGCGCGGGCATTTCCCTTGCGTTTGCCGACGCAAAAGCCGATTCCTACAATTATCCCTGCATCTTCGTCCACGGTATTCTCGGTTACGGCGATCAGGATAAGCTCAACTCCGTCACCCCCTACTGGGGTATGCAGTACAAGGAGGATCTGATGAAGTCGCTTTCGGCACGCGGATATAATTGCCATGCAGCCTCCGTCGGTCCGCTCAGCAGCGCATGGGACAGGGCTTGCGAGCTCTATGCTCAGCTTGCGGGAACCGTCGTCGATTACGGCGCAGTCCACTCTGCGGAGCATCATCATGAGCGCTACGGCCGTTCGTTTGTCGGCAAGGCTCTTATGTGTGACGGAATGACAATATATCATTTCTGATAAATTTTAACGTAGTCAACAACCATCTGCGTCGAATAATCCTTTTCAAAATCCGCGCTACCGGGAAGCGCGAGCGAAATGATTACTTCTTCGGGAATTGTCGAAACGCCGTTTCCGAATGAGCTGCGAGCGCTTTCAACACCGTTTATATAGAAGATATATTCATCCTCTGTCCATTCAAGCCCGTAGGTGTTGTATTCGTTGTAAATATCATTGCCTACCTTAAATTTACCGAGAATGCGGGAGTCGATATTCTCAACATCGTCATCCCACCCGTTGCAATGAATTGTCTGTGTAACGGAATTGCGGCTTGACGGAAGCTTTGCGTCGGCGCTCATGGCTTCAAAGATATCAATTTCAGCGCCGTAGATTCCGCCCTGAGAGATGTTGTGGTCATATGGATTGTTGGGCGACTGAATCCAGAATGCACTCCAAAAGCCCTTATCCTTATTGCACTTGCAGCGGATCTCAAAATATCCGCGCAGATAGTGCTGCTTTAGGCTGATCATGCCCGAATACCAGCCGGCGCCGAACTTGCCGTCCTCGAGATATTCGGCGGTGAGATATAAATTTCCATCTCTGACCTCCGCCTGGCTCTCCGCAAAGAAGCCGCAGCGACGGGCACCGACACCTCTGTGTTTCCAAACATCAGTGTTAAGAGTGTCGCCGTCAAAGTCATCAAAGAAAACAAGGCTGTAGCCGTCAAGATTCAACTCTTGTCCCCTCGGCGTGCGCGGTGTATCAAACGCAAGACAGCCGAGCAGTTCGATAACGACCATGAATCCGACAAAAATCTTTTTTATGGAGAATCCGTTCGAAAAGAAATTTTTGAAAAATTCAACGGCATCATACACGGCGGCTTTCTGGCGAAACGCAAGCTTCAACAAATCCAAAAACTTGTCAAAATACATAAATGCAACCTCCTCAATATCATAATTCATCAAATTTATTATATCATCAGAAAAACTTTTGACAATATACAAAAATTCACTGTAATTGTATTAAAATCGCGAAATTTTTATGAAAAATATACAAAATCAATATTGATATAGAGGAAACAGAATACTATAATAGCGCTGACATAGTGCATTTCAATGTGAATTTTTTATATTGGTTGATAAAAATTTCGAACGGGATATATTGTTTAATATAATTCAGCCGTATTCATTTACGGCGGAAAGGAAGAAAAACATGAATTACGACATCATCAGTTATAATTACTATAAAACACACTACGGTTTAGAGGGAGGTGCAATTCTCGATTTAAGGGGGCGCAGTGCCATCTTAAAACGGTATTTTCGCCTGAAAATTTGCGGCAAAACGGGAAGTTATCTATTTCAACATTCCAAGCTCAATGCGCCGATTAAGTTCCCAGAGAGCAGTCTTGTTGCTGTCATATTGAAGCAGCGTTTGGGCTTCCGCATAAGTCAGCCAATTATATTCTGTATGTTCATGAGATAGCTGCAAAAATGTGCTTTCTACTCTCACTGCAAACGCGTATTCCGGAATGACAAGACATTCTTTACCCCATAATGCTTCTGCATTCTTAAAGCAGTTGACCGGTATGCTGCAGCAGGTGTCGAGCTTGAAAAAGTTACATGTCTTGGAAATTCCGGCTTCTTCAAGGGCTTCTCTTTTTGCCGACTCAATGATTGAGATATCCTCATCTTCTCCGCCGCCTGCTATGAATTGCCAAATGCCCATATCGCTTCTTCGAAACACGCAAAATTGCACATTGCCGTTCTGTATGCAATATGGAATGACCAAGACCTGATACATTGCTCTCGCCATTGCTCAGCACCTCTTCAGACTCCAATTAAATACAAGTCCACCGTAATTCTATCAAAATTACGGTGGACTCTGGCGGACAGGGTGGGATTCGAACCCACGAGCCGCTTGCGCGACTACCTGATTTC
>CAVDWM010000007.1:0-75704 GCA_963612725.1 Faecalibacterium prausnitzii
CTTTTCGTCCGGCTCGCGCTCCCGCGCCGACCCGTCCCTCAAGTGCTCGACTATAATAACACAACCGGCGAAACTTGTCAACACCAAAAATCAAAAAATTTCAGATTTTTTCATTTTGTTTGACCCTCTCCCCGATGTTAAAAATGCCTGCACGGACATAAAAACCGCACAGGCATTGACTCACAGCATATTCAGGCTTCCACCTATTCCGACGCATTCACGGCACTGTCAAAAAATCCGACGAGATCGCGGAAATACTCGTCGCGGCACTTCTCATTGTGCAGCTCGTGGCGGGCATCCTTATATATATGTATTTCGGCGTTGAGCCCTGCCTTTTGATAGCGGCGCAGAAGCTTCTTCGCCTTTGACGACTTCGTGCCGCCGATGGGATCCATATCGCCGCTGAATATGCCGATGCGGACATCGGGGCTTATCTTCGCGATATTTTCCTTTTTGTATATTCTGCCGAACGCCTTTATCATGTTCCAGTCGAAGTTGACGCTGATGTCTATCCCCGCCATCGGGTCGTCGATAAACACCCGGCGGCGTTCAACATCGCTCGTCACCCACTGGCTCGGACCCTTCTCGCCCTTATAGCGTGCATCAAAAATCATATCGCTGACGGGGTTGACGAACTTCGGACACCAGTCCTTTGCGAACAGCTCGAGCGGCCAAAGCAGCGCGAGCGCCGCCTGCGCTCCATCCATATCGGCGGTTCCGCAGAGTGCGACAGCCTTGACATCGGTTCCCTGCTGGAGAAAATCCTGCGCCAAAAAGCTGCCGTAGCTGTGACCCATAAGCACCTGCGGGAGGTGGTAGCGATCCTTGAGCCAGTTATAGAAGAACACGAGGTCTTTGACGGTCTTCTTCTCGATATCGCCGGGATGCCTGCCGCGATTTTCGTCGGTCTCGGTGTTTCCGTGAGCGCGGTGATCGTCGGCAAAAACTATGTAACCGTGCTCATTGAACATCTGCGCCGTCTCGTGATACCTGCCGGCATATTCGCACATTCCGTGAGATATCTGGACAACGCCCTTGGGATTCTCCACATCATCCCAGAGATAGCAATGTATCGGGGTCGAATCGAAGCTTCGGATATCCATCTGCTGCATAAAATTATCTCCTTTTCCGTATTATATTTCAGTGCTGTAACCGGCAGGGACGGCGCAACACTATTCAACATTCATCCAGACCTGCATATCGCTCTCGCCGCGGTTGGCGAAGGCAAAATACGGGATAAGCCTTATGCGCACGGGCTCATATTTCATCTCATCCGCCGGAGCATACAGAGCGCCCGCTCCGAGCTTTCTCGTTCCGTCAACATCGAGCGCGGGTATTCCGAAACCGAGATCGACAGGCTCGGCATTGAGCTTTGGCGAGATGGAAAGCGAGAATATATCGCCGTTATCGACACCCTCGGCGCAGTAGACGACGGGTCCGCGCATGACGGCGACCTTGCCCGAATCCTCATGCACCGACGGATCGGCGGAGATAATAACCGGAGACATATCGAAATCCAGCTCTATTTTCGCGCCGTCCTTGCAGTCGAAGAACAGATAGCCGCCGTTGATACCGAGATTTTCGGCTTGTTCCGCTCCCGCCGAGCAGTCGCGGCACCACGAGGGTATTCTGACAGCGAGCTTCACGGGCGCACCGCTGATGCGTATTGTCACAGAGCCGGCGGACGGATAGTCCGTTGACTGGGCGATATGCGCCGTGCCCCCGTTTATTACGACATCCGTGTCGCTCTCCATGAACTGGTGGACATAGACCGTGTCGCTGTCATACGAATATATATATTTGCCGATGCTCTCGACAAAGCGGGTAACATTCGGCGGACAGCAGGAGCAGTCGAACACCTCGACACGCCGGGTTATCGGCAGGCGGACTTCATTGCCGCGCCAGTATTTTATCCTGCGGTTCAAAAGGTCTATCGAAAGCGGATTTTCATAGAAGAAGCTCTTTCCGTCGAGCGAAGTGCCCGAGAGAAAGCCGTTATAGATGACCCGCTCCACAATATCGACATAGCGCGAATCGACTGCGGTCAGCGACATACGCTGAGCGAACATCGCGAGGGAAATGGCGGCGCAGGTCTCCGCATACGCGGTTTCGTTTGGCAGGTCGCCGTCAACGGTGAATGCCTCGCCGATACGGGTCGAGCCGATACCGCCGGTTATATACATACGGTGCTCAGTCATATTTTTGAATATTCTGTTTGCCGCCGAGAGCAGCTCCTCGTCGCCGCACTCGTAGGCGATATCAGCCATCGCGCTGTAAAGATAGCAGGCTCTGACGCTGTGACCGACCGCCTCACTCTGTTCGCGCAGAGGGATTCTGTCCTGAAGATAATCATCGGACGCGAAGCCGCTCGCCTCTCCCCTGTCCTTTTCGTTGTCGCCGCGCTTATCTATAAAGAAACGGCTGAGCTCGAGCCAGCGTTTTTCGCCCGTGCAGCGATAGAGGCGCACGAGGGCAAGCTCTATCTCCGGATGTCCGGGAGTTGTGAACGCCGCCGAATCGTCCCTTCGGAAAACATCGTCTATAAGTCCGGCATAGCGGCACATCAAATCGAGAAATCTGCGCTTGCCCGTCGCCTCATAATAGGCGACCGCCGCTTCAATAAGATGTCCTGCGCAGTAGAGCTCGTGGCGGTCACGGTCGGTGAAGCGTTTACCCGGTTCAACGACCGTATACCATACATTGAAATATCCGTCGGGTGTCATATTCCGCTCGATGCGGTCGATAAGCTCCTCGACATAGCCTTCAAGCTGTTTGTCGTCCTTTTTTTCGAGCACATATGCCGCCGCTTCCATCCACTTCGCCGCATCGGAATCGTAGAAAAAATGCGGGCGGTCGGGCTCGCCCTGCTTCCACTCGCAGCTTAGCGCGGAAAACCTGCCCGTATCTTCAAATCTGCGGCGCACGCTGTCGAGCGTCACGGACTCGTTGAGCTCAATGCGCTTCTTCCAGAACCCGCCTGTGATGTTCACCTTGTCAAACGGTATCGGGTGCTGTCGGTTCATATAAATAACAGTCCTTTCGCGGAGCCTGATTTTTTCAAAAGCCAATATGATCTTCTTGACTAAACAAGAATACCACAAAATAGTCAAAATTGGTAGGACATTTAAAAAATTTTATGAACAAATCCGCCAACTGATTGAAGATTGATGAAAAATATGCTAATATATCCGTGCTTATAATTTGTACTATTGCGCTTTTTGAGGAGGTACGCTTATATGGAATATAAGCTGAACACAACAAATTACCGCGACTTCAAGGTCATTGAGGACGGCAAGCTCGCGGGAAGAGCATATTTTATACCGTATTCAAAAAAAGATAAGCTGTGCGCCGTCGATCTTAAAAACGAACGCACGGATTCCGACCTTGTCGAGGTTCTCTCGGGCGAGTGGGATTTTAAATATTACAATGACATTTCGCTCATCCCCGAAGTGTTCGACGCGTCAAATGCCGAATTTGACAGTATTCACGTCCCCTCGACATGGCAGCGCACCGGCTACGAGCCGCCCGTCTATCTCAACTGCCCGTACGAGTTTGACCTGCACAACCCGAACCTGCCCGAGCACATGTCCGCCGGAATATATCGCAAGACTTTCGAGGTCACAAATTCCGACGATGTTCATATTCTGAGCTTTCTCGGCGTTGTTCCGTGCGTTGACCTCTATGTCAACGGAATGTATGTCGGCTACAGCGAGGGTGCGCACAATTCGGCGGAGTTCGATATCTCGGAATTTATCTATGAGGGCACGAACGAGCTGCTCGCAATCGTTCACAAATGGTGCTCCGGCACCTATCTCGAATGTCAGGACATGTTCCGCGAGAACGGGATATTCCGCGACGTGCTTCTCTACAGGCTTCCGTCGGTCTATATAAACGATTACTACATCCGTCCGCGCAAGGCAGACAAAAAATGGGTGATGGATGTTGAAATCACGCTCGAGGGCAAGCTCGGCGGATGCGAAGTCGGGCTTTCACTCGAAAAGGACGGCAGGGTTATCGCCGGAGAGACTGTAAAGGCGGAACGACTTACATATATGACATTCAGCGACCTCGATGTCACCGAGTGGAACGCGGAGGTTCCGACCGTCTACAACGCTTATATAACGCTGTATAAGAACGGCGAAGAGCTCATGACGCTCAGAAGCATCACGGGCTTCAAAACGGTAGAGATAAAGGGCAACACCTTTACATTCAACGGGCAAATTATCAAGTTCAAGGGTGTCAATCATCACGACACGACCGGCAAGACGGGCTATGTTATGACCTTTGACGACTATGAAAAAGATGTCCGGCTCATCAAAGAGTACAACGGCAACGCGATACGCACCTCGCACTATCCCCCCGACCCGTGTCTGATAGCTCTTGCCGACACATACGGGCTGTACATAGTCGATGAGGCGGATATTGAAACGCACGGCGCGTGCTTCGCTCCGCACAACGATATAAATAAGATAAGCCATGACCTCAAATGGGCTCCGAGATATCTCGACAGAGTCAAGAGAATGTATTACCGCGACAGAAGCCACCCGTGCATAACGATGTGGTCGCTCGGCAACGAGGCGGGCGGCTATGCCTGCCAGGATGTCTGCTACGACTATCTGCACGAGACCTGTCCCGAAATTCCCGTACACTACGAGGGCGTTATCCACACCAAGCGCAAGGCTTACGATGTAGTCTCAGACATGTACCCGTCACACGCGCAGGTCGAGCGAGTCGGAAAGGGAACCCAAAAAGGAAAATGGTACAAGACAAAGCCCTATTTCCTGTGCGAATATGTCCACGCGATGGGTGTCGGTCCCGGCGCAATGGAGGAATATTGGGACAGCTTCTATAAATACGACAACCTCATGGGCGGATGCATCTGGGAATGGGCGGATCACGCAGTATATCACGCAGACGGTCCGTATGAATACACCTACGGCGGCGACCACGGCGAGAAGAAGCACGACGGCAACTTCTGCGTTGACGGTCTTGTTCATCCCGACCGCACGCCCTCAAGCGGTGCGCTTGAGATGCAGGCTGTCTATCGCCCCGTCAGAGCCAAATACAACCGTGACGGCAGCTTCACCTTCACGAACACCAACCGCTTCCGCAGCTCGGGATATATCACGATCGTTCGCTCAATGACGGTTGACGGCGTTGAGGGCAAGGAGAGGGAGCGTTTCTCGCTCGATATTGCGCCCTGCAAGAGCGAAAAGGTCACACTTAAAACGAAAATCCCCGCCGGCTGCGACTGCCGCATGAACTTTGAATATTTTGACGGCGACGCGTTTATCGCACGTGAGCAGATTGTAATAAAGAAAGAGCACAAGAAGGTTGCTCTGCCGACCGGCAGCAAGCTTGAGTGCAAGGCAGGCAGAAGTGCGGCAAAGGTCAGCTTTGACGGCGGCTCGGTAAAATTCGACCTCAAGACCGGCGAAATAGCGTCATACAGGCTCGGCGAAAAGGAGCTGATAAACCAGTCCCCCGCCGCGCACAGGGGCTTCATTCCGAACATCTTCCGTGCGATGCTCGACAACGACAGAGTTATCATAGAGAAGTGGGAGAAGGCCGGATACAATGAAATAAAGGCTATTCCGCGTTCAGTTAACTTCTCTTCGACCAAGCACTCGGCAAAATTCACCCTTGACTTCAATCTCCGCTCGAAGAAGGGCGTTGTTGCGAAGGTCAGCCTGAAATATACGGTCGATGCCGCAGGCTGCATAAAGGTCGAGGCAGTGTTCAACTCAAAATCTCAGCAGAGAGCCGCAGCGGCTCTGCCGCGCTTCGGGCTTGTGCTTGAGATGCCGATGAGCTTTGAAAACATCGAATATCTCGGCTACGGTCCCGATGAGAACATGATAGATTTCAGAGAGCACGCAACCTTCGGCACATATAAAACTACAGTCAACGATATGGACGAGTTCTACATTAAGCCGCAGGATTACGGCGTTCGCACAGGCGTGCGCAGGCTCAGCATCACGGATGCCGACGGCATCGGACTGATGATATGCAACCCCGACAGGGATCTCAGCTTCACGGCAAGGCACTTCACGCAAGGTCTGATGCAGCGATCGATGCACCGCGACGACCTCCACTCCGAGAACACGACGGCAATTGACATTGACGGCTTCCTCAGAGGAACCGGCACCGGCAGCTGCGGTCCCGATGTTCTCCCGCAGTACGCAATTGACGGACGCAAGGAGCTTGCATACAGCTTCGTTATCGTCCCGATAAAGTAAAAAGCCGCCACGCTCGGCGGAATGTATCATTAAGAAAAAATCCTGCCCGCGGGGTTCCGTTGGGCAGGATTTTGATTTTGTAAACGGTAGATTTTTTGCTCGCCCGCAGTACTGCTGTGCCGAATAGGGCTACCTCTTTTTCGGACTGTCATATTCGGATGCAGAAGGCGTTTTCTTTGCCCCGAAGCTGTACAAGGGTACTGCGAGCGGGCAAAAAAGCGACTGTCTGCGCCGAATAGGGCAGTCCTCATTTCGGCAGGTTGGCGAACAGCTTTACATTGTCGAATGTATATGTGTATTTGCCGTCCTCAATGCCGTGGATTATCTCGCAGACCTTGTCGTTATACGGGGTCGGCACGCCGTACTTTCTGCCGTAGGCGCAGACAACGCCGTTTATGGCATCGACCTCGCATTTCTTGCCCTTTTCGAGATCCTGAAGCATACTCGCCTTGAGGAGCCTGTGCTTCTTGATACAAATCGGAATAAGCGCGAAGGATATCTTCTTCTTTATGCCGTTGCCCTTGTAGTCAAGGAGCTTGACGATATCCTTGCCCTGAATCGGCTCGATTTTTATTCCCGACGCCGCGGCAACATCGATGCACTCTTTTATAAGATTCTGGCAGCAGACGCGGGAGGTCTTGTTCTCTGCGGCATCGCCGAAGGTGCCGCCGATAACGGCGGACATGCCGCTGAACGCAGCGTTGATGAGCAGCTTCGACCAGCGGACACCCATGAAGTTGTCCTCAACCTCGACGGGGCACATCTTCTCAAGCAGCGCCTTGACCTGCATGAGCTTATCGTCCTTCTGACCGTTCATTCTGCCCAGACCGAAGCTCATGCTGTCGGGCTCGCTCGTAAGCTCGGAAACACCCTTGCCGTGGAGCGTTGCGCCCCAAGCGACGGTGCAGCCCATCGTTCTGTCCTCGCCGACGACCTCGGAGACCGAGAGCTCCGGCAGTCCGTTCTGAAGTGTGCAGACGATGCAGTCATCGGTCATATTTTTCTGAAGCTGCTTCAGAACATTTACATTGTCGAGCTGCTTTGTCAGCAGGATTATCAGCTCATATTTTTCGGTCATCTCGTCGGGAGTCAGCGCGTGAACCGGAACGGTCATATTGACTGTACCGATTATCTTCGCGCCATCTTTGTTGAGCGCATCAACATGCTCGCGGTTGCGCGTGATAAGGTCAACATCCACGCCCGCCTTTGCGAGATATGCGCCGAGTACGGTGCCCAGCGACCCCGCGCCGTAAATTGCAGTTTTCATTCGGATCCCCTCTTTGATAAAATTTTATCGATATGATTATATCACAGAGCACGGCGATTTACAACAAATCTTTTTGCATATAACGCGGCTCGTACTCGGAATAACCGTGCTTCGGATAGAAGCTGTACGACTCGTACCAGTCGCTGCGCTCGCCCAGGTGAACCAGCAAAACGCGCTTTCCGTCGGCGCGTGCATATTCTTCCGCCGTTTTGAGTAACTGTGAGCCTATGCCCTCGCGCTTCCTGTTGAACTTCACGAACAGCCTGTGCAGCCACGCTTCATCCGAACCAATAACGGGGCTGTACCCCACACTGCCTATGACGCGGTCATTTTCGTCGAGTGCTATCCAGAACATCCCGCCGGCATCAAAATAGTTTTTCTTTATATCGAGCAGATCTTCGTTGATGCCCGGAACTCTCCCGAGCGCGTTCTTTGCCTCGAGTATCATAAAAATCAAATCGTCGCGGTAACGCGGCTCAAACTTCACTATCTTCATATATAGACCTCAACAAAAAATCCCCGGATGAAGTATCCGGGGAAGATTTTTGGCTTGTTATCTCTTGGAGAACTGCGGTGCACGGCGAGCACCCTTGAGACCGTACTTCTTTCTTTCGGTCATTCTCGGGTCTCTGGTCAGGAAGCCTGCCTTCTTGAGTGCGGGGCGAAGCTCCGCGTCATACTGAAGGAGTGCTCTGGAAATACCGTGACGGATAGCACCTGCCTGACCGGTCACGCCGCCGCCGTTGACGCGGCAGATGACGTCAAGCTTTTCGCTTGTGCCTGTAAGAGCGAGAGGCTGGCGGACGATGAGCTTGAGGGTCTCAAGGCCGAAATAATTGTCAATCTCTCTGTCGTTGATGATGATCTTGCCTGTGCCGGCATAAAGACGGACTCTGGCGACTGATTTCTTTCTGCGGCCTGTGCCGTAGAAGTAAGGAACTGAATCGTACATTATTTATTGCCTCCCTTCATTAAAGAGCCCACTCTTCGGGCTTCTGTGCTTCGTGCTTGTGCTCGGCGCCTCTGTAAACGCGGAGTCTGGTCAGAGCGGTGCGACCCAGAGTGGAATCGGGCAGCATACCCTTGACTGCAAGCTCGACAGCGAACTCGGGCTTTGTCTTCATGAGGGTGCTGTACTTGACCTCTTTCATGTTGCCGATATAGCCGGTGTGATGATAATACATCTTCTGGTTGAGCTTGTTGCCGGTAAGGACAGCCTTCTCAGCGTTGATGATGATTACATGATCGCCGCAGTCGGCGTGAGGAGCGAATGTGGGCTTATGCTTGCCGCGAAGAAGGACGGCAGCCTGAACTGCTACCTTGCCGAGAGGCTTACCGGCAGCATCGATGACATACCACTTACGGGTGATGTCGCCCGCTTTGGGCATATAAGTTGACATACTTGTTACCTCCGATTTCTTAATGCTACGATATATTACCACATCGCCCTATGCTTGTCAAGCACTTTTTCTCTAAATTTTAATTTATGTTTTACTATCTTCGTTTTTCTCGCGTTTTCTCGTTTTTTCATATGATTTGCTCGCTTATGATTTACGAAAAATTTTGCCGATAGTGCGATAAAGCGACAATCATCCGCTCAAATTGACTTTATCCGCAGCATGGTATATAATAAATGTATTATATAAGCTCACGGAGGCTGACATGAAAAAAGAAGAGATAAAGCGCATGAACGAGCTCTATCACCTGTCGCAGGAGAGAGACCTGAGCGAGGAAGAATTCGCCGAATGGGAGGGGCTCAAGAAGCAGTATGTCGCCGATTTCAAGGCGAGTCTTACAGCACAGCTCGACAATACATATGTAATAGACGACAAAGGCAACAAGCGCAAGCTCGAAAAGAAGTCGGGCGACAAGTAATCTGCGCGAACACAAAAACGAAAGAGTGATATTATGTTTTGCAGAAATTGCGGAAAGCAGCTCGAGGACGGATTCAAGGTCTGCCCCTACTGCGGCGAACCTGTGAGCCTCGCGGAGAGCGACGCTAAGCGTGCGGCGCAGGAACAGCCCGCCGCAGAAGAGACTCAGCCCGAACATAACGATATTCCGAAAAAGCCGGCTCCCCTGCCCGCGCCCGCACCCTCTCGGCAGGAAACCGACAGGAAGCCAGAGGCGGAAAACGACACCATCGGCGGCTGGAGGGTTCTCGGATTTTTTCTCGGCTTCTTCGGTCCGCTGCTGTGGTTCCTGCCGCTCGTCAGCCTCGTGCTGTATCTCATATGGAAGAGCGACAAGCCGAAGGTCGCAAAGGGCATCGGTCAGTTCACGCTGATAGGTCTCGCGGTCGGCGTGGGACTCGCCGTTATCATAGCGATAATCGTCGGAGTGCTGTTTGCGATAACCGCGTCGATGACCGTTTTCGAAATGATACGCAGCTTCTTCCGCGGCTCGCTCGGCGGGATAAACGATCTTATCAGAAGTCTCCCGTTCATCGGCTGAGCAGCATAAAAATATTGAAACCGCCCGTGTTTTTCCGTCAGAAACTCGGGCGGTATTTTTTGCGCACCTTTGAATTTATTCACTAATATTCACGCGATATTCAGGGAATATTCACTGATTCCTCCCTGTAAAAGGTAAAGCTTTCCTCCTTGCTGATGTGGATAACTATGTGGATAATGTGGATAACTTTTGCGTTTTGATGAGTATTTAGAATATATGCGTAAAGTAAAAAGCTTTACAATGCAGTTTTGATAATCATATGGAAATATTCCGCATAAACTGCATATACAGTTTATAAATAATCAACCCGACTGCAGGAAAACTTGCAGTCGGGTTTTATGCATAAAATTTTGCGCGTGATTTTTGTCTATTTTGCCAACATCAAACGTTCGCGAGAGCCGCGTCGAGATCGGCGATTATGTCGTCTACATTCTCCGTTCCGACGGAGAGTCTGACGAGATTTTCGTAGACCCCGCAGTCGTCGAGCTCCTGCGCGGTGAGCTGGCGGTGGGTCGTGCTCGCCGGATGCAGGCAGCAGGTGCGGCTGTCCGCAACATGGGTGACTATCGCCGCGAGCTTGAGGCTGTCCATGAATCTGACCGCGTCCTCTCTGCCGCCCTTTATTCTCAGCGAAATAACCCCGCAGGTGCCGTTGGGCATATACTTCTGCGCGAGGTCATAGTATTCGTCGCCCTCGAGACCGGGATAGCGGACGGACTCTATCTTCGGATGAGTCTTCAGAAATTTTGCGACGGTGAGAGCGTTTGAGCAGTGGCGCGGCATACGCAGATGCAGTGTTTCAAGTCCGAGATTGAGCAGGAACGCGTTCATCGGGGACTGGATTGAACCGAGGTCGCGCATGAGCTGGGTCGTGCACTTCGTTATATATGCCGCCTTGCCGAACTGCTCGGTATATACGATGCCGTGATATGACTCGTCGGGAGTCGTGAGTCCGGGGAACTTATCGTTCTGAGTCCAATCGAAGTTGCCGCTGTCAACGATAACTCCGCCGACGCATGTCGCGTGACCGTCCATATATTTCGTGGTCGAGTGGGTGACTATATCCGCGCCGAACTCAAACGGGCGGCAGTTTATCGGGGTTGGGAAGGTGTTGTCAACTATCAGCGGCACGCCGTGGGAATGAGCCGCTCGCGCATACATTTCAATGTCGAGCACGACAAGCGAGGGATTCGAGACAGTCTCGGCAAATACCGCCTTGGTATTCTCTTTGAATGCCGCATTCAGCTCCTCCTCCGTCGCGTCGGGGCGGATAAAAGTGAAGTCGATGCCGAGCTTTCTCATCGTGACATTGAAGAGATTGAACGTTCCGCCGTATATCGCGGACGCTGCAACCACATGGTCGCCTGCGGAGCAGATATTGAAAACAGAGAAGAACGACGCCGCCTGACCGGACGAGGTGAGCATCGCTCCGACGCCGCCCTCAAGGTCGGCTATCTTCGCGGCAACGCAGTCGTTGGTCGGGTTCTGGAGGCGGGTGTAAAAATATCCGGACTCCTGCAGGTCAAAAAGCCTGCCCATCTGCTCGCTCGATTCGTATTTGTAGGTCGTGCTCTGGAATATCGGCACAACGCGCGGCTCGCCGTTTTTCGGGGTATAGCCGGACTGTACGCACTTTGTTTCTATTTTAAAGCTCATTTTGTCTCCCTCTTTTTGTCAGTCTTTAAGAAAATGTCTCATAAGGTCAAAGCCCGGATCAACAAAATTGCCGGTCTCGGACGCCGTTTTTTCGTTTATTCTTGCAACGCCGCTGTCAAGCTCTTTGCCTTTACGGTAAATCAGATACGGCACGGGGTCGGAGGCGTGGGTGCGGGTCGATATAGGGGTCGGATGATCCGGCAGAACCATGACCTTATAATCGTCCTGCGTGTCGAGATAATCAAGGATTATAGGCATTATTCGGCTGTCGATAAGCTCGATCGCCTTGACTTTGTTTTCGGGCTCGTTTCTGTGACCGCACTCGTCTGGAGCCTCAACATGGATATAGACAAGGTCCTGACCTTTACGCCATTCGTCGATTGCGGCATTCGCTTTGCCCTCGAAATTCGTGTCGATATAGCCGGTCGCACCCTCGACCTCGGGGGTGTTCATGCCCGCGCAGATGCCGATGCCCTTGAGTAAATCGACCGCCGAGACGATGCTGCCCTTCACGCCGAACTTCTCTTCAAAGGACGGCAAAGCCGGACGGCTTCCCTCGCCCCAAAGCCAGATAGAATTTGCGGGGAGCTTGCCCTCGGCGACTCTCTTCCTGTTCACGGGGTGATCCTTCAAAAGGTCGTAGCTCTCGTGCATCATGGCAATAAGCTTTTCGGCGTTCGGCGAGGAAGAAAGATACTCGCCGACGACCCTGCCGGAAATATCATGCGGAGGGGTCATCTTGCCGAGATCCGTCGTGCCGTTATGTACTATAAGGCAATGGCGATAAGCCACGCCGCTGTAAAAATCAAACTCGCCGCCGCCGAAGTGCTCCTGCACGGTCTTTATTATCTGCGCCGCCTCTTCGGTCGAGATATCGCCGCCGGAATAGTCGAGCATGGTCTTTGCGCCGTAATCCGCCTCATCGCTCAAGGTGACAAGGTTACAGCGCAGGGCGATATCCGTATCGTTCATCTTAACTCCGATGCTGACCGCCTCAAGGGGCGAACGACCCGTGTAGCACTTCTTCGGATCGAATCCGAGCACGCTCATATTTGCAACATCACTGCCGGGCTTGAGTCCTGCGGCAACGGTTCTGACGAGTCCGACCTCGCCCTTTGAAGCGAGCGCGTCGATATTGGGCTTCTGTGCGACTTCCATCGGCGTCTTTCCGCCGAGAGCCTCGACAGGATAATCCGCCATTCCGTCGCAGAGAACTACAGCATACTTCATATATCTTCATCCTTTCAGAGAATTTATGCACAAACGATGCATATCGGGCGCGGCCAGCTCGGTTAGCATATGCATACCCGCCCGCCGCTGCTTTAATTATATCATAAAGCATCAGCGCATTAAAGCAAAAAAAGCGAAAGATTATACGCATATACTATATAAAAAAGAGTGCAAAATGACGAAAAATTATCCGTCAAAATGCGTATATGATATATGATTTGTCTGTGTACGATGATATAATCGACTTGGGAAAAACACTCAGAAGGAGGATACATATGACAAAAAAATCACTCGCGCTGCTGCTCGCGTGCCTGCTGATTCTTGCGAGCTTCACGGCGTGCGGTACAAAAACGCCCGAGTCCGACATGACCTCTGTCAAGGACATCTCCGCTTCGGAAAGCGAAGTCACCGAGCAGACGGGTGCGGAGGAAACGGAGACCGTCTCAGAGGAGACTGCGACCGAAGCGGTGTCCGAGTCCGCAGCGGCGACGGCGCAGAGCACGCAGAAGGCTACGGCTGCAAAGCAGCCGACAAAGACCGCAACGACCGCGAAATCAAGCAGCTCCGGCTCGTCGTCAAAGGGCAAGCTTGAAATCAGCGCCGAAAGCGTTAAAAGCGTCGCCGGAGCAAAGGTGCTCAAGGCGTGGAGGCTCAGCTCTAACGGAGTGAATATTGAAATTCACCGCATAGCCTACGGCTCACAAATAACCCAGGCTTTTAAAAAGGCAAATGCGGACGGTGCCATCGACTACGACAAGACTGTCACTTACCAGCCCGTAATCAATGTTGCAATAATCACCTGCTCGCCCGACCATGTCGGCGTTGCCTCGAGCCAGCAGCTTCTCGGCACGAATGTAGGCAGGGTTGAGGAGATGAGCCTGAAAAACGGTGCTCTCATCGCTATAAACGGCGAGGACGGGTCAACATACAAAAGAGGTGCTCCGACAATTCGCAACGGCTCTGTCGTTTCGACCGACGGTCAGGGTAAGAAGCGGCTGCTGATGTACAAAACGGCACATGGAAGGTCGAAACGCTCACAAACGAAAACTGCAAGGCGTATATCTCGCAGGGCGTTTACAATTCTCTGCGCTATCAGCAGCAGGTCATAACAAACGGCAAGGCGACCAACGAGCACGACACTTATTATCACAACCGCACGGTGTTCGCGCAGATATCGGAGAACAAATACATCATGGCAATGGGCGAATTCATGCCGCTCGACAACATGATGAAGGTTCTCATAGCATACGGTGCGAGAGATGCGTTTTTGCTAAACGGCGGCAACTGCTCGTCCATGTATGTCAAGGGCATCGGCAACACGACCGGCACAAAGGCGACTCAGCTCAAGAATCTCAACAAGCCGTGCGTTATCGAAAGTGAGTTTTTTGCGGCAAACGGTATGCTCGGACTCAACTCCGCCGGAAAGCAGAAATTAGGCGGACCGTGTGACGAGCTCGACATAGTATATGTAAAATAAAGCAAAAAGGGGCGAGACGGTGAAAAAAGCTTTCAGAGCGGCTGCAATTGCGGCAATACTGCTATTCGCGCTGACTTTTGTCGGTAACGCAAAAATCAAAAGCGCATCGGCTCACCTGCTGTTTTCTTCGTCTGCCAATATCGGGGGCGGCGAATCGCGGGAGGTCACGCTCAAGAGCGGCGACAGAATAGCCATCGGCTCATATCTCGGCGAGCCTATTGTATGGAGAGTCGTCGAAACGGGCAGCAAAGCTTTGCTCATGAGCGAAAAAGTGCTGTGCTTCAGGGCGTTCGACCCGTCGGAGGACGGCATCGGCAGCTCCGATTATCTCGCCTCTCCCCTGCGCGCATGGCTCAATTCGGAGAGCGGATTTTTAAGCTCGGAGAATTTTTCAGATAATGACCTTTCGCTCATATCGCCCGACGAAAACGGCGATTCAATATTCCTGCCGTCAAAAGATATGCTCAAAAATATAAGTGCTGCCGACCGCCGCAGAAGCCCGACCGAGCAGTGCGTCAAAAACGACGGTTCGCGCTATTTAACTCTGCGCAAATACTGCTGGTATTGGACAAGCTCGCCGGTTTCGACGAATCAGAGCAGCGTGACAGCGGTCACCACGACCGGCGGATTCTATAAAACGCTCGCGGCGGATAAGCTGTGCGGCGTATGCCCGGCGATGTATCTTCGCAGCAATGTTCTCGTTCTTTGCGGAAGCGGAACCGCCGAAAATCCGTATGCGTTGGCGGGAGGTGCCGAAGAGTGAGAGAAAAGCTGAAGGAAATTCTAAACTCTCCGCGCTCGATAATCGCCGCATTCTCCGCCGCCGTGCTGTTTTTCTGCACGGTGTTCACGCGGCTGATTCTCAAAACCGACGACGGTCACTTTCTCGGCATACTCCACCGAGACGGGTTCACAGTCGCAAGCTGGCTGCACGAGCGGTACACGACCGTGTCCGGTCGAATAGTCGGTGAATGGCTGATGATAAGCTTTCTGCGCCTGCCGCTCATTTTCTGGAAGCTGTTCATCGCCGCGCTGATAATATATATAATGTATTTTCTCTGCCGCCTGTCGGATTTTTTCGGCGAAAAGGCAAGTGCAAGACAGCGATACATCTTCGCCTGCTCGGTGCCGTTGGCAGTATTCCTGCCGTGTCTCAACCCGTCGGTGTTCTGGTTTGCGGGTTCATTTACATTTCTTGTTCCGTTCGCCGCCCTGCTTATCACGGTGACCCCGCTCACATTCGAGGTGTTCGGCGAGCGCGTGAATCCTATAGCATATGTCGCTGCCGCGATTGCTTCTGTCGTCGCAGCAGCTCAGGAGCAGTCCTGCGCCGCGTTGCTCGCGCTGCAAGTGATTCTGCTGATTTTTTCGGCATATCAACACAGGCTCAGATTCCGTCAGTTCATTCCGCTCCTGCCGAGCATGATTTCCGCCGCAGTGTTAATTCTCTCGCCCGGACTTCGTGGGCGCGGAGCGATGGAAGCGGCGTCGGGCTTTGAAAGATTTTCCAAAATGAATATATTTGAAAAACTGCTCTGCGGATTTTCAAATTATTTCGCATTTTCATTTTTCTTCTCGCTGATAACAGCAGCTGTTTTTCTCGTTCTGCTCGGCGCATCGGTATATGAAGCGTTCGGAGGTTCGAGGAAAATAAAAAGAATTTCATTAATCTTTGCAATATTTGCCTCGGTGCTGTGCGTCGGCGTCAACGCCGCATATATTATTATCCGCCGCACCACCCCGGACAAGGGCTTTGAAAAGATGTTCAAGAGCGGCAATTATCTTCCGTTCGAGCTCGCAGTTATCGCGCTCTGCTTTGTTTTTCTATTTAGTATTTTCATTCTTATAGCGGCGCTCATCAAAAAGAACAAAAAGCTCGGTTTCACCGTCGGCGTGCTGTTCAGCGCCGCCGTCTGCTGCGCCGCAGTGCTCGGATTCTCTTCGTCCGTCTATGCCTCCGGTCAGCGCGTATTTTACTTCACCGAGATGTTCACGCTCATCGCCTGCGCAGCGATGTATTCTTCACTTTCCGATAGCAAAGCGAAAAAATTCGCGGGATATACGATCCCGACAGCCGCATTTATTTTCTATATTATCAATTGCTTTACCTACACATTTCTTGAGATACCCATAATGGGCTGAAATGAATTGTAAAGCGATTTACTTTACAGATTTCAAGCCCGCTTTTGTCATAAAAAATCAAAGCTCCCATTCGATTTTCCCGATATATCAACATATTCGGGAACGCATGGGAGCTTTTGTTTTTTTACTAATAAATCATGTAAAGCTTAACAGCTTGTCATCAATGACCGTGCGGAACGACATCGAGTTTATCATGTTCCTCGCCGAGATCGGCGCGCAGGAGCGCAAAGAACACTATCGCGAGCAATATTTCGGCGCACCAGATGGTCTTGCCGCCGAGGTAGCCGCAGAGAAAAGTAGAAGCGACCGCGCCCGCGACAAACGAGCCTATCATCAGCAGATGCGCGAACATCTTGCCGCGCGCCTCTTTATTACCGCTGCGAAGCCACTTGACGAGGTTCGAGCCGACCTGGCGGACATGGTTGGTGCAAAAGGTAGTCGCCATCGGAATCTTTTTCGCCTGGCGGAATGTGTTGAACTGCATCGAGGCGATAAAATTCACAGCCACCTGGCAGATCTGCGGCGGCGCATTGTCCGGGACGAAGCCGAGCGCAAATATCCACGCCATTTCAAACGCCACGAACGCCGTGTCCCAGCGGACGATATTGCGGCGGTTTATATGCTTGGGCAAAAATTCCGAAATGACCGTGCCGAGCAGATAAGCCGAAGCGGGCAGGAGATAATACAGCGCCTTGCGCCAGTTCCCGCGCCCGAGCTGAACCGCCATGAGCACGAAGTTCGCCGTCTGCGCGTTGCAGAAGACACCGCCCTTTTGAACATAAGTATATGCGCCGAAAAATCCGCCGACGGCTATCATGACGGCAAATATCCAGAGCTTTTCGCATTCGAGAAGCTCTTCTTCTTTTTTGAGAGCTTTTTCTTTCATCGTTCACCACACCGTTTCTTTTCTACAACGCATAAGTTTATCACTGCTCCCCTTTTCTGTCAAGGAAACGGAATGTCCGTAATATCTTGAAAATCAGCCGTTTTCGTGGTATCATTTAGGCTATTACATACGTTATATAACGCAAGAGGAGAATTGCATGTCAAAGCTTTTAAGGTATTTGAAAAAATACAAAATTGAAAGTATTCTCGCGCCGTTTTTCAAGCTCATTGAAGTGGCGTTCGAGCTGACTGTTCCGCTGATAGTCTCGACTATAATCGATGTCGGCATAGAGAACGGCGACAAAGTTTATATTATCAAACGCTGCCTGCTGCTCGGTCTGCTCGGCATACTGGGTCTTTGCAGCACGCTTGTGGCGCAGTATTTCTCGGCAAAAGCGTCGGTCGGCTTCGCTTCCGATATCCGCCACGCGCTTTTTAAGCATATAGGCAAGCTCTCTTATTCCCAGCTCGATTCGCTCGGTGCGCCGACGCTCATAACCCGCCTGACCGGCGACATAAATCAGGTGCAGACCGGAACAAATTTGACCCTGCGTCTCGTCCTGCGCTCGCCGTTCGTCGTTTTCGGTGCGGTGATAATGGCGTTCACGGTTGACGCAAAATCGTCGCTCGTGTTTGTCGTTGCGGTGCCCGCTCTCGCCGCGGTCGTGTTCGCGATAATGCTCGTGTGCATCCCGATGTACCGCAAGGTTCAGCAGAAACTGGACGGGCTGCTGAGCAAGACCCGCGAAAACCTGCTCGGCACCCGCGTTGTCAGAGCGTTCTGCAAGGAGGAGGATGAAATTGCGGACTTTGACGCGAAAAACAACGCCCTGACCGAGATGCAGACGGCGGTCGGCAGGATATCCGCCTTCATGAACCCCGCGACCTTCGTGCTTATAAACCTCGCGATAATCGCGCTGATATATGTCGGTGCAATACGCGTTGATTCCGGCGCCATCTCGCGCGGCGCGGTCGTTGCTTTATATAACTACATGTCCCAGATTCTCGTTGAGCTGATAAAGCTCGCGAATCTTATAATCAGCGTCACCAAGGCGATAGCCTGCGGCAATCGCATTCAGTCGGTGCTCGATATCGAGCCCGGCACCGTCCCCGGCACTGTCACTGACGGCAACGAAAGCAGCGAATATTCGGTCGAGTTTGACAAGGCGTGCCTGTCATATAACGGCAGCGAAGAATCGCTGCACAATATTGATCTCAAAATTAAGCGCGGCAGCTCGATAGGCGTTATCGGCTCGACCGGCTCGGGCAAGACCTCGCTCGTCAATCTTATTCCGCGATTCTACGATGTCACCGGCGGGTGCGTGCTCGTTGACGGCGTTGACGTGCGCGACTACGACACAAAGGCTCTGCGCTCGAAAATAGGCGTTGTCTCGCAGAAAAAGGCCCTGTTCGCCGGCACCGTCAGAGATAACATCCGCTTCGGCAAGCAGGACGCCACGGATGAAGAGATATGGCAGGCACTCGAAACGGCGCAGGCAAGGCAGATGATTGAGGACAAGAGCGGACAGCTCGACTTCGTCCTCGAACAGGATGGCAAAAATCTCTCGGGCGGTCAGCGTCAAAGAATGACAATAGCCCGCGCCCTCGTCAGAAAGCCCGAGGTGCTCATTCTCGACGATGCGGCGAGCGCACTCGACTACGCCACCGGCGCGGCGCTGAACAAGGCGCTGAGAAGCACCGACTTCGCCCCGACTGTCATAACCGTGTCCCAGCGCGTTGCGGCGATAAGAAACGCCGATACCATAGTTGTCCTCGACGAGGGCGAGATAGTCGGCATGGGCACAAACGACGAGCTCCTGCGCTCGTGCGAGGTCTACAAAGAAATTTTCGATTCCCAGCTTGAAAAGGAGGATGCGTAACCGTGAAGAACAAAACTGTTTTCAAGCGAGTTATCGCGGTCATCGGCCGCTCAAAGCTTCTGCTGTTTTTTTCGCTCATCCTCTCCGTTGCAAGCGTCATTCTCTCGCTCTATATCCCCGTCCTCGCCGGACGCGCGATAGACGGAATAAAGCTGCACGGCAGCGTTGATTTTGAGGTCATAAAGAAGTGCCTTTTCGGCATTCTGATCTGCGCCATAGTCGGCGGAGTGCTCCAGTGGGTGATGAACATCATCAACAACCGCATAGCATACAACACCGTGCGCGATATACGCTCAAAGGCGTTTTCGCATATGCAGACCCTGCCAGTGGCGTTCGCCGATTCCCACCCATACGGTGATATTGTCAGCCGCATAACGGCGGACGCGGAGCAGTTTGCAGACGGACTGATTCTCGGCTTCTCTCAGCTTTTCACGGGCGTTGTCACAATAGCCGTGACGCTCGTTTTCATGCTCACTATATCGCCGATCATCACCCTCGCGGTCGTCGTGCTGACCCCGATATCGCTGTTCACGGCGCGTTTTATAGCCCGCCGCACCTACTCGATGTTCAAAAAGCAGTCCGAGACTCGCGGCGAACAGACCGCGCTCATCAACGAGATGATACAGAACCAAAAGACCGTTCAGGCGTTTTCTTATGAAGACAGAGCGGTTGAAAGATTTGACGAGAGCAATGAAAAGCTGCGTAAATATTCGCTCAAGTCAATTTTCTTCTCGTCGCTTACAAACCCGACCACCAGATTTATCAACAATCTCATCTACGCCGTAGTCGGGCTCATGGGCGGAATATTCGCCATCGGCGGCGCGGTGACTGTCGGCGGCTTCGTCAGCTTCCTCGCCTATTCGAACCAGTACACCAAGCCGTTCAACGAGATTTCCGGCGTCGTGACGGAGCTGCAGAACGCGCTCGCCTGCGCGGCAAGAATATTCGAGCTCATAGACGAAAAGCCCGAAGCGTCGGACGAGAAATGCTCATCTCTCAGCGACCCCGAGGGAAGCGTGGAGTTCGACAATGTCCGCTTCTCATATGACAAGAGCAAAAAGCTTATTGACGGCTTCGATTTCTTTGCCCCGTCCGGCAAGACAATAGCCGTTGTCGGTCCGACAGGCTGCGGAAAGACCACGCTTATAAACCTCCTGCTCCGCTTCTACGATGTTGACGGCGGCAGCATAAAGGTTGACGGCGAGAATATAAAAGACATCACGCGCCACAGCCTCAGACACCATTTCGGCATGGTGCTCCAGGACACCTGGATAAAGAACGGAACCGTCCGCGAAAATATCGCGTTCGGCAAGCCCGACGCCACGGATGAGGAGATAATCGCCGCCGCCAAGGCAGCACGCGCACACAGCTTCATCAAGCGCCTCAAGAACGGATATGACACCGTGATAGGCGACGATGACGGGCTCTCCGAGGGCGAAAGGCAGCTGCTCTGCATCGCACGCGTCATGCTCATGAAGCCGCCGATGCTCATCCTCGACGAGGCGACTTCATCGATAGACACCAGAACGGAATTAAAGGTTCAGGACGCGTTCAACACCCTCATGCAGGGGCGCACCTCGTTCGTCGTGGCGCACAGGCTCTCGACCATACGCCACGCAGACTGCATTCTTGTCATGCAGGACGGCAGAGTCGCCGAACAGGGCACGCACGAGGAGCTGCTCGCGAAGAACGGATTCTATACGAAGCTCTACAACAGCCAATTTGCACAGTGAAATATCTGCCATGGAACAGCGAAGAAGAAAACCTAACAGGCTGAAAGATTACGACTATTCGCAAAGCGGACATCTTTTATCACAATTTGCATAAATGACAGGAAGCCAATATTATCACACATTGCCGTAGGTCAGCCGCATAATACAACAGTTCAAGGGTTCCGTAACGACGCAAATTAAAAAATCAATTTGGCAAAAAGGTTTTTATGACCATATAATCCGTGACGAATATGACTATCAAATCAAATGGCAATATATTGACGACAACCCAATCAAATGGGCTGAGGACGAATTGCATCAGGATTGAATACTCGCCGCAGTACCTTTCATCGAAAGACCTGCGGCGGATATTTTTATTCATTGTAAAAAATCGGCTCGGATTCAGACAAAAACACAATTCGACAAATATCATTTTTCATCTCGCTTATGTCGATATCGCCGGAAGTATGATATAATTATACGAAACAAGCTTTTAAACGGAGGACGCCATGGACTACATACGCTTATCCCCCGAAAATCTCGATGGCGAGCATATTTGCTGCGCCATATCAAACGAGAAAGACCCGCAGGTCATTGCAAAAAAGCAGTGGCTCGCCGAAAGGCTCGGCGAGGGTCTGGTGTTTTTAAAGGCCGATGTGCGCGGGAAGTGCTTTATTGAGTATATCCCCGCCGAAAATGCATGGGTGCCGATAGACGCGCCCGGCTATATGTTTATCGACTGTCTGTGGGTCTCCGGCGCCCTCAAGGGGCACGGATATTCAAACGACCTGCTCAATGCCTGCATCCGCGACAGCCGCAAAAAGGGCAAATCCGGGCTGTGTATACTCTCCTCGGCAAAAAAGCGCGGTTTTCTCGCCGACCCGAAGTATCTGAAATATAAGGGATTCATAAAAGCCGATTCGGCAGAACCGTATTTCGAGCTGATGTATCTGCCGTTTGACCCGTCCGCGCCCGCTCCGCGCTTTCGCGAGCAGGCAAAGAGTGCTCAGACCGACGGCTGCGGGTTTGAGATATTTTATACAAGCCAGTGCCCGTTTACGGCAAAATATGTCCCGCTCATTGAAAAGATGTGCAAAAATATGAATCTGCCGCTGAGAACCGTACATATCTCATCGCGTGAGCAGGCACAAAACGCGCCCTGCGTCTATACCGCTTTTTCGCTGTTTTATAACGGAAAGTTCATAACGCACGAGATACCCAACGAAAAGAAATTCGCGGCAATTTGTGAAGAATTCGTAAAATAAAACACCGCCGGATTGACCGACAGTGTGAAATATATTAATATAGAAAAGAGAAAAGATATCCGTCCGACCCGACGGCGAGAAGGAGAAGTTATGCTTGACATCAAAAACCTGACCAAAACCTACGGCGAGAAAAAGGCGGTTGACGACCTGACGCTGCACATCGCGCCCGGCGAGATATACGGCTTTATCGGGCACAACGGCGCAGGCAAGACCACAACGCTCAAATCCGTTGTCGGCATTTTGCAGTTCGACGAGGGCGAGATAACGATAAACGGCATCCCGATAAAGGACGACCCGCTCGCCTGCAAAAAAATCATAGCCTACATTCCCGACAATCCCGACCTCTACGAATATATGACGGGCATAAAATATCTGAACTTCATCGCGGATATTTTCGGCGTCGGTGCCGACGACCGCCGCGAGCGCATACATAAATATGCCGATATGTTCGGGTTGACCGACGACCTTGCGCAGCCCATCTCGGCATATTCCCACGGTATGAAGCAGAAGCTTGCGATAATCTCCGCATGGCTCCACGAGCCCAGGTTAATTGTTATGGACGAGCCCTTTGTCGGTCTTGATCCCGCCGCCTCTCACCTGTTAAAGGGCATGATGCGCGAGGTCTGCGGCTCCGGCGGCGCAATATTCTTCTCGACCCATGTTCTTGAGGTTGCCGAAAGGCTCTGCGACAAAATAGCGATAATCAAGAGCGGCAGACTCATCCGCTCCGGCACGATGGAGGAGGTCAGGGGCGACTCCAGTCTTGAGAATGTGTTCCTCGAACTGGAGGGCGAAGAATGCTGAAAATTCTGATAAAAAAACAGCTTCTCGAGCTCAACCGCAGCTTCTTCGTTGACCGCAAGACGGGCAAGGGCAAGTCCTCGCGCTCGGCGGCGTTCTCGATAGTGCTGTTCATATTTCTTATAATTTTCGCCATCGGCGGAATGTTCTGCTATATGTCATATTCAATGCGCCCGCTGATAACCTTCGGCATGAGCTGGCTGTATTTCTCGATAATGGGAGCCACCGCCGCGCTGTTCGGCGTTTTCGGCAGCGTGTTCAACACATATTCGAGCCTATATGACGCAAAGGACAACGACCTTCTGCTCTCGATGCCCGTTCCCGTGCGCGATATCATGGCGGCGCGTCTCATCGGCGTCTATCTCATGGGGCTTATGTATTCGGGCGTTGTGATAGTCCCCGCCGTCGGCGTGTATTTCATAACCGCGCACCCCGGAATATACGGCGTGACCGCCGTCGTAATGGCTGTTACGGTGACAATCCTCGTGCTTATCCTGTCGTGCATACTCGGCTGGGTCGTTGCAAGGATAGCGGTCAAATTAAAAAACAAGAGCATAATAACCGTTATCGTCTCGATAGTATTTCTCGGCGGCTACTATTATGTCTATTTCAAAGCGAACGAGATAATCACCGGCATCGTTGCAAACAGCGAGGCCGTTGCCGCGAGGGTTCACTCCTCAGCCTATCCGCTCTATATTTTCGGCAAGGCGTTTGCGGGCGATGCTGCCCCGACGGTTATAATTTCTCTTATCGTTCTCGCCCTGCTCGCCGCGACATGGCTGATAATGTCGCGCACCTTCTTAAAGCTCGTCACGAGCAGCGGAAAAGCCGCAAGAACCGTCTATAAAGAAAAAGCGGTCAAGCAGCAGAGCACCGACCGCGCACTTCTGCGCCGTGAGATAAGCCGATTTCTCTCAAGCCCGTCCTATATGCTCAACTGCTCGCTCGGAACCCTGCTCCTGATTGCCGCAGCCGTTTTCTCGCTGATAAGGGGCGAATGGTTTATCGGCATCATCACGCAAATGAACGAGGAGCTGATCGACTACACTCCCGCTTTAGCGTGCTTCGGGATCTGCGTGTTAGCCTCGATGAATATACTCACCGCACCGGCGATATCCCTCGAGGGCAAGAGCCTGTGGATAGCCCGCTCGCTTCCCGTCACCCCGTGGCAGATACTCAGAGCGAAGCTTCGGCTTCATATGCTCTTCACCGCCGCCCCCGCACTGATATGCAGCATATGCTTCTGCTTTGCCCTCAAGCCGGAGCTTGTCACGGCGGCAGTTCTTATCATTCTGCCGCAGATATTCACTCTCCTGTGCGCCGTTTCGGGGCTCCGGGTGAATCTCAGATTCCCGAACCTCACCTGGAACAGCGAAAGCGCGGCGGTCAAGCAGAGCCTCGGCATCTTTCTCGCGATGTGCCTCGGCTGGGCATATGTCATCGTGCTCGTCGCGGCATATGTGCTTGCCGCGCAGCTGCTGCCGAACATATTCGCGCTGATTATTTCCGCGGCGGTCATAGCGACAGCCGCCGCCATATCCTTCTTAAAGCTCAGGCGCAAGGGTGTAAGGAGATTTGAAGCACTGTAAGCCAAATTGAATCTCAGCAGCCGTGGTTCATTGAGAATCACGGCTGTTGTTTTTGTGATAAGTTAAAATGTCGGTTCGTATCGGTCTTCGCCGATATCGGAGCTTGGTTTGTAGGGGGCGGCGACCCGACGCCCCGTCGAGGAATTAGGCGGTAGGGCGCGGTTGGGAGCGTGTCCTTTACTATCGCCTACTGCCTACCGCCTTTGAGCGTAGGGACGGGACTTGCCCCCGTCCGCACAATTCGGCTAAAACCTTGTATCGGCTGCGCCGATATCGGACAGCCGCAAGGGCTGTCCCTACGATTAGGAGATGTTAGACGATAGATTATAGATGATAGATGTGCGCGAAACAGATGACCGCCTTTCGGATCTCCTGCAAAGGAGACGAAGAGCGGCGATAAATTTGTGCGAATTTCGTGGGCGGATGATATCCGCCCCTACAAGGAAATAGGAATTAGGATGCGGTTGGGGCGTTGTCCTTTCCTATCGCCTACTGCCTCATTCCTTGATGACGGGGCTTGTCCCCGTCCGCAAAAATTTGCGGAAACTTTGTATCGGCTTCGCCGAATACGACAGTCCGAAAAAGCGGCAGGCAAGTATAAAGCACTTGTCTGCCGCAATTTTATTCAATTATTTCTCAAGATTTGCCTTGAGGACGCCGAGCTCGTCGCTCAGAGCCTTGGGAAGTCTGTCGCCGAACTTGGCATAGAACTCCTCGATGCCCTTTGCCTCGTCCTCCCAGAGGGCATTATCAACACTCAGAATCTCCTTGAGCTGATCCTCGCTGACCTCGTCCTCGATGCCCTCAAGGTTGATGTCCTCAGCCTTGGGCACGAAGCCTATAGCGGTCTCCTCCGCGTCAACCTTGCCCTCGCAGCGCTTGATTATCCACTCAAGCACGCGCATGTTGTCGCCGAAGCCGGGCCACAGGAAGTTGCCTTCGTCGTCCTTGCGGAACCAGTTGACATTGAATATCTTCGGAGCCTTGTCCTCGTCGAGGCCTGCGCCGATGTCGATCCAGTGCTGCCAGTAATCAGCCATATTGTAGCCGCAGAACGGAAGCATTGCCATGGGGTCGCGGCGGACAACGCCGACTGCGCCGGCTGCTGCCGCAGTGGTCTCGGAAGCCATTATCGAGCCGACGAACACGCCGTGATTCCAGCTTCTCGACTGATAGACCAGCGGAGCGAGCTTGGCTCTTCTGCCGCCGAAGACGATAGCGGAGATCGGAACGCCTGCCGGATTCTCAAACTCGGAGCTGATGCACGGGCAGTTGACGGCGGGAGCGGTGAAGCGGCTGTTCGGATGAGCACCCTTTTCCTCGCTCGTCTTGCCGTTCCACGGTCTGCCCTGCCAGTCGATGGCATTCTCGGGCGGATTCTTGTCGAGACCCTCCCACCAGACGGTGTTGTTGTCAAGGTTAAGCGCAACGTTTGTGAAAATGGTATTCTTTCTTGTCGCGGCAAGCGCGTTGGGATTGGACTTCTCGTTCGTGCCGGGGGCAACGCCGAAGAAACCGTTCTCGGGGTTGATGGCATAAAGTCTGCCGTCGGGACCCTTTCTTATCCAAGAGATATCGTCGCCGACGCACCAGATCTTGTAGCCCTTGTTTCTGTATCCCTCGGGCGGGATAAGCATGGCAAGATTGGTCTTGCCGCAGGCGGACGGGAATGCCGCGCAGATATATTTTACTTCGCCCTTCGGATTCTCAAGACCGAGGATAAGCATATGCTCGGCCTGCCAGCTCTCTTTCCAGCCCTGATAGGAGGCTATACGAAGAGCAAAGCACTTCTTGCCGAGGAGGACGTTTCCGCCGTAAGCGGAGTTGACGGAGATAATGGTGTTATCCTGCGGGAACTGGCAGATATAACGCTTCTCGGGGTCGATGTCGCAGCTGCAGTGCAGTCCGCGAACCCAGTCGTTGCTGTCGCCCAGAGTATCCATAACCCTTTTGCCCACTCTCGTCATGATAGCCATGTTGAGAACGACATAGATGGAGTCGGTCAGCTCAATACCTATCTTCGAGAACGGGGAGCCGACGGGACCCATCGAATAAGGGATAATATACATTGTTCTGCCCTTATAGCTGTCTCTCGCTATATCGTAGAGCATCTTATAAGCCTCGGAGGGATCCATCCAGTTGTTGGTCGGACCCGCCTGATCCGCGCTCTCGGCGCAGATAAATGTACGGTTTTCAACACGCGCAACATCGTTGGGCTTGGTTCTGTGAAGCAGGCATCCGGGAAGAAGCTCCTCGTTGAGCTTGGTCATCTCGCCGGTCTCGCAGGCCTTGGTGCGCAGAGCGTCAAGCTGCTCCTCGCTCCCGTCGATCCACATGACCTCGTCGGGAGATACAAGAGCTATCTTCTCTTCGATCCAGTCGATCACTGTCTTGTTCTGTGTCAAATGTTTCATGATATTTGACTCCTTTCGTCTAATCTGTTAAGAAAGGTTCCATCTTTACCCATTATGTATTATACCCCAATACACTCGGTTTTTCAATGGCGAAACTGTTAACTTTCAGGTCTTTTTTGATAAAAATTTATCAATTTCATCAATAGGCATCGAGGCTCGCGCATTCAGGGTCAGCGGGGCAACGTTTCCCGCCTTGAATTCGTAGTAACCCTGCGCTCCGACCATCGCCGCATTGTCGCCACACAGCTTCAGCTCGGGCATGAACAGCGACCATGAATGAGCCTTGCAGATATCCGTCATCTCCGCTCTCAGGCGCGAGTTTGCGGACACGCCGCCCGCCAGTACTATCTTGTCAAAGCCGAAATTCAGCGCCGCTTTTTCGGTATTTTCGCGCAGGCATCGGACGACCGCCTCGATATACGACGCGCCGAGATCGGGCACGCTTATCTCCTCGCCCTTTTGCTTTGCGTTGTGGATGATATTGACGGCAGCGGTCTTGAGTCCGGAGAAGCTGAAATCGTATTCGCTCCCGTCAACATGCGGGCGCGGGAGTCTGTAGCTCTTCGGGTCGCCGTCCTTCGACACTCTGTCGAGGTTCACGCCGCCGGGATAATCGAGACCCATGGCGCGTGCCGCCTTGTCCATCGCCTCACCCGCCGCATCGTCGCGAGTTCTGCCGATAATATGGAAATCCGTGTAGTCGCGCACCTCGATTATGTGGCTGTGACCGCCGGACACGACGAGCGCGAGAAACGGCGGAGTAAGGTCGGGATAGGTTATATAGTTCGCCGCAATATGTGAGCGCAGATGGTGCACGGGCACAAGCGGCTTGTTTGCCGAAAACGCGAGACCCTTTGCAAAATTCACGCCGACCAACAGTGCGCCGATGAGCCCGGGCGCATAGGTCACGGCTATCGCGTCAATGTCATTGACGCTCATCTCCGCCCTGTCGAGTGCCTCGCCGACAACGCCGGATATCGCCTCCGCATGCCGCCTTGACGCTATCTCCGGCACGACTCCGCCGTAGAGTATATGCTCCTTCACCTGCGATGCTATAACGCTTGAAATAACGCGCCTGCCGTCCTCAACGACCGCAGCGGCGGTCTCGTCGCAGGAGGATTCAATTGCAAGTATCTTCATTTTTATTCATCCTCATCTGTCAAAAAGCTTTGTCATTATCTCCGCGTCCTCGTGCGGATCGGAATAAAAATTCTTTCTTGTTCCGACTTTTTTGAAGCCGCGTTTTATATAGAGTGCCTTTGCCGAAGCGTTTGATGCTCTGACCTCAAGCGTTATCAGCGCACAGCCGCGTTCCCTTGCGCCGCGCTCCGCATCTTCGAGCAGTCTCCCCGCTATCCCGCGGCGGCGGAGCTTTTCGGACACGGCAACATTTGTTACATATGCCTCGCCCGCTATCTCCTGCACACCGATATATCCGACGACACAGCCGCCGACGACCGCGCAGAGAAAATGAGCCTGAGTATTGTCAAGCTCTTCCCGAAGCGACTTCTCGCTCCACGGGCGCGAAAAGCACTCGCGTTCAAGAGACGCAACGCCGTTTATATATTCTTCCGTCATCGGGACCGTTTCAACTTCAAAAATACAAATCAGCTCCCGCTCTTTATCTTTTCGTAAAGCTCCGGCAGTGCGCCGTTTATCTTCCTTGCGCACTCGCGGTAGACCTCGATATCGCACCCGTAAGGGTCGTCAACCCCGCCGGCGAGGATATATAATTTCTCGTCGGGTATCATGCGGTTGAGCATCTCATACTGCTCGTCTGTCATGCAGACGATAAGGTCGCCGCCGCGTGCAATGCTGCGGGTCAGCATACGCGACTTATGAGCCGAGATATCGACCCCGTATTCAAGGGCGACTGCCTGTGCGTTGTCGCTCGCGGGGCGGTCGTCAAAGGTCGCAAGCCCCGCGCTCGAGCAGTCGATACCGCTCTCCCCCTTTTCTTCGAGCAGCTTTTTAAACATCCCCTCCGCCATAGGACTGCGGCAGATGTTGCCTGTGCAAACAAAAATCAGCTTCATATTGCCTCCGTTTTATCAGTCTTTCGCGTCATACCATGTGCGCCCGCAACGGACATCCGCCGTGAGTGCCACGGAGAGCTTGACCGCATTTTCCATTTCTTCTTTGAGCAGTGCGCTCACGCGCTCCTTTTCGTTCTCCGGCGCTTCGACTATCAGCTCATCGTGAACCTGCATTATCAGCTTCGCCGCCAGATTTTCGCGCTCAAGGCGTTCGTAGACTCTTATCATCGCTATCTTGATTATATCCGCCGCCGTGCCCTGAATGGGCATATTGCGCGCCACGCGCTCGCCGAACGCACGGGTGTTGGCGTTCGATGCGGCGAGCTCGGGCAGATATCTGCGCCGCGCAAACATCGTCTCGGCGTAGCCGTCCTTCTTCGCCTTTTCAACCACATCGTGCATATATTTGTCAACGCCGGAATAATGTCTGAGATAGCCCTTTATATACTCGTCCGCCTCGCTGCGGCTGACTCCGATATCTTTAGCGAGCGAAAACGCGCCGATGCCGTATACTATGCCGAAGTTGACCGCCTTTGCGCGGCTTCTCATCATCGGAGTGACGAGCTGCGGCGGCATATCGAACACCTCGGACGCAGTTACCGTATGGATATCCGTGTTGTCGTTGAACGCCTTTATCATGCTCCTGTCGCCCGAAATATGGGCAAGAACGCGCAGCTCAATCTGCGAATAGTCCGCGTCAACGAGCACATATCCATCTTTGGCAACGAAGAATTTTCGCATCTCGCGCCCAAGCGGAGAGCGCACGGGGATATTCTGAAGATTCGGCTCCGTCGATGAAATTCTTCCCGTTCTCGTCTCGGTCTGGTTCAGGGTCGAGCGGATGCGCCCGTCCTCGCCGATAACCTTGAGCAGACCGTCGCAATAGGTCGATCTGAGCTTTGAAAGCGTTCTGTATTCGAGGATATCGCGCACCGCAGGGTGCTTGTTTTCGAGGGATTCGAGCACCTGCGCGTCGGTCGAATATCCGCTTTTTGTCTTTTTTCTCGCGGGCAGCTTGAGCCTTTCAAACAGTGCCTCGCCGAGCTGCTTTGGCGAGTTGAGATTGAACTCATAACCGACGAGAGAGTATATCTCCCGCTCAATGTCGGCTATTCTCTCGCCGAGCTGTTTGCCGAACTCCGCGATTCCGTCACGGTCAACTGCGAAGCCTGTCCGCTCCATTGAAGAGAGCACCTGCGCGAGCGGCAATTCGATATCGTAAAGCAGCTTCTGCTGACCGTTTTCCTCTATCTTTTTGTCCATCGCCGCAAAGAGTCTGCGGAGCGACGCGGCGGCGCAGTCATTTTCGTCGCCGCTCTCAACGGGCACCGCCGCCGAATATTCGCCCGCAAGGCGCAGCGCATCATAGGACGAGGCGGAGGGGTTGAGGACATAGCCCTCAAGCTCCAGATCGCCGCACATATTCCTGCACTGCGCCGAGCAGCCCTGCGCGAATGAATAGAGCGACTTTATGTCCGCCGTGTATTTCTTTATATTTTTGTCCTCAAGCAGCTTTATGAAAAACGGATAAAAGTTTTCGTTTTCGCAGTCGCACACGAGCACCTTGTCTCCGAGATCGAAACGGCATTTTTCTCCGCTCCAGAGGAAATATCCTTCGCCGTCGGATTTAAGGCGCGTCATCAGCTGACCGAGGTCGTCCTCGACGAACACCGGAACGGGCTTCTCCTTCTTCTGCGGCTCGGAGGCGGTGTTCGATATCTCGAGTCCGAGGCGGTCGATGAGCTTGAACATCTCGAGATCCGCGAGCATTCTCGTGACCTTGAAATTGTCGGGTGCTCCGAGGATATAGCTCTGCGGATTTTTGTCGATCGGAATATCGCAGTTTATCGTGCCGAGCTTCTTGCTCAAAAACGCCATATCCTTATCTTTTTTCAGCTTGTCCCGCACACCGGGCTTGATATCTATGGTGTCGATGTTGTCGTAAATATATTCTATCGAGCCGAAGCGGGATATCAAATCGCCCGCCGTCTTTTCACCGATTCCCGCAACGCCGGGAATATTGTCCGAGCTGTCGCCCATGAGGGCTTTTATGTCAATAAGCTTTTCGGGCTCAACGCCGTATTTTTCGCGCACTGCCTCGGGCGTGTATCTGTCGGTCACGGGTCTGCCCATCTTCGTCGCGGCGAGCAGGACGTTGACGCTGTCGGACACCAATTGCAGGCTGTCCCTGTCGCCCGTGGCTATCGTGCAGACTGCGTCGCCGCTGTGGCGAGCGAGAGTGCCGAGAATGTCGTCCGCCTCATATCCGGACTTTTCGACTATCGGCACGCCCATCGCCTCAAGCAGCTCCTTGAGCACGGGCAGCTGCTGAGCGAGCTCCTCGGGCATACCCTTTCTTGTCGCCTTGTAGCCGCCGTACATCTCATGGCGGAAGGTCGGCTCTTTGACATCAAAGGCGACCGCCACCGCCTGCGGTTGACACTCGTCCTTAAGGCGCAGAAGGATATTCATAAAGCCGTAGATGGCGTTGGTGAATCTCCCGTCCTTCGTCGTAAGCACCTTTATGCCGTAAAACGCACGGTTCAATATGCTGTTGCCGTCAATAACAAGAAAGTTCATATTCAGCCTCCGAGCTTAGAGTCTAAGATACTATATTATACCACACAAGCGGCGGTTTGCATACTTTTTTATATCCTTTTTCCCTTTATATAGACGCACTCGAGCTTCTTTAAATCGGACGAGAGCACGGTGAAATCGGCGCGCTTGCCGACCGCTATGCTGCCCGTCACACCGTCAACGCCTATCGCACGGGCGGGATTTATCGTGCAGGATTTCACTGCCTGGCGGACGGGCACGCCGAAGCCGATTATATTCTTGAACTCAGCGAAAATATTGGTCGTGCTCGCGGCAATCGTGCCGTCGGCGAGCAGAGCCTTGCCGTCCTTTACATACACCGTCGTGCCGCCGAACTCATATTCGCCGTCGCCGAAGCCCGAGGCGCACATAGAGTCGCTGACCGCAACGCTCCTGTCCTCGCCGAGTATCTTGTAGAGCAGCGCGAGATACGCCGGATGGATGTGCATTCCGTCGCTTATCAGCTCCGCCGTGGCGTTTTCGGCTCTGAGTGCTGCGACAGCCGCGCCGGGCTTGCGGTTATATATGGGCTCCATGCCGTTCAAGAGATGCGTTGTGTGGGTTATTCCGTTTTTATAGCCGAGCTCTGCCTGTTCGAAGGTCGCGGCGGTGTGCGCGGCGGACACCGTGCATATCTTCGATGCCTCACGCGCAAATTCTATAGCCCCCGGAAGCTCGGGTGCCAGCGACACAAGCCTTATTTTGCAAATTTTATCGAGCTTTTTGAACTCGTCTATGTCCGGCTCACGCAGATATTCGGGATTCTGTGCGCCGCGCTTTGCATAGGAGAGAAACGGTCCCTCCATATTGATGCCGTGGATATACGCGCCGCACTCCTTTCCGAGATACCCCGCCGCATTCTCGAATGCCTTTTCTATCATGTCATACGGCAGGGTCATCGACGCGGGGCAGAACGAGGTCACGCCGAAGCTCGCGAGAGTGCGCGACATGGTTTCGAGCGTGTCCGGCAGAGCGTCTGAGAAATCCGCTCCCCCGCAGCCGTGGATATGTATGTCGATAAAGCCGGGCAGGATAACGCAGCGCGAAAGGTCATGCTCCTCCCCGCCGCTCAAATTTTCGCCTATCTCAGTTATTAAACCGTCCTCAACGCGCACATCGGCGCGGCACAGAGCAAAATCGGAATCAAAAATATCCGCATTTTTTAATATCATTTTATATCCCTCCGTCGCAGTAAAAAAAGCTGTTTCATATTGAAAACAATACAAAACAGCCCCTTTGTTATTGATTATTATACATTACTCGTTGTCGTCGATGAATTTGACGATATCGCCGACGGTTCTGATGTGATCGAGAACATCGTCGGGAACTTCAAGATTGAAATCCTCTTCGATAGACATAGCGAGATCGACAAGATCAAGGCTGTCTGCGCCGAGATCGCCGGAAATAGATGCATCCTCGGTAACAAGGTGGCTGTCTATCTCGAGCTGCTCACAAATTATTTTCTGGACTCTTTCAAAAGTTGACATTTTTATTTCTCCTTATTCTGTAATTTTAAAATCAACCTTTTGCTTTCGAGGGGACGGAATTGATTCCCGCGCCTCTTATAGTATAGATATTATTGATATTATCGCCGTTTGTCAATACTTTATCTGTAAAAATTTTATTAAATTCACGGTGCGGTGCCAGACCCGACGGGAACGAACCGTGAATATAGCCGCACCGAGGGGGAAAAATAGACCTGAAAAAAATCTTTCGGGTGATTATATGGATATATTTCTCAGCTTTCTCAAGGCGTTCGCCGTCGGCGGCGCGATATGCGCGGCGGGTCAGATAATAATGGATATGACAAAGCTCACTCCGGGGCGCATCCTCGTCTGCTTCGTCGTGGCGGGTGTCGCGCTCGGCACCGTCGGAATATATGCGCCGCTGGCGAAATGGGCGGGCGCGGGGGCGACGGTTCCGCTGACGGGCTTCGGCTTCGCCATGGTCAAGGGAGTCAGGGAGGCTGTCGCCGAAAGGGGCGCGCTCGGCATCCTGACGGGTCCTCTGACCGCCTCAAGCGCGGGAATAACCGTCGCGGTGCTCTGCGGTCTTATCGCGTCATTTGTTGCGCGACCGAAGGAAAAGTGAAGAAAAAGTCACCTGCCATACACAAAAGCGTACAGCAGGTGAAATTTTTTCAAAATCAGTTGGCTGCGGGAGCGCAGGTATCGCAGCAGGAGCAGGAGACATAATTCTCCGGCTCGTCGGCAGCAGCTTTCTTCTTGTCTATAATCTTCTTGACGGCAAACGCTATACCGACAACAGCGGCGGCAACAGCGATGATGATGGCGACGATCTTGATTATCTTCTTGGCCTTGTCCATGGTCTCACCTCCTGTTTGATTCTTGTCAACTATGATTATACGCCAAACGCCCGCAAAAGTCAAACAATACGATAAAAATTCACAAACCGATATTATAATGCGTCAAAAAGAAAAAACAAGGGCGGTCAAAAGAAAAAAATTAACGGTCATGGCAAAAGCCAGAACCGTTAACCGTTTGTTTGCAATTTTACGCCTCGTTGAGAAGCTTTGCAAGAGCGGACTTCTTGCGAGCAGCGTTGTTCTTATGAATAAGTCCCTTGGCGGCTGCCTGATCGACCTTCTTTATAGCTGCGGTGACAACTTCCTTCTTATCTGCCGCGTTGGTCTCAGCAGCAGTGTGAGCCTTCTTTATGGCAGTCTTAAGGGCTGAATTGCGGGACTTGTTGCGGGCGGCCTTTGTCTTGTTGACGATGACACGCTTCTTAGCTGACTTGATATTAGGCATTTTTGCACCTCCTTCATCATACAGTTAATAATCTTATCATAGACTTTGCCGAAATGCAAGAGAAAAAGAAAAATTTTTTGCCTTTTGCGGGCGAAACGGAGACGAAAAAAATGAACTTCAGAACGGACCTTGCGCTTGAGGTGCGCGAAAATCTCGGGGACAGCAGAATCGACGGCGTGGAATGCACGAGCTTTGAAAGCGCGGGAGCGGAAATCACCCGCTTGCGCGTCACCGACGAACGGGGTGAAAGGATATTGGGTAAGCCGTGCGGAGAATATATAACCGTGCAGTCGCAGTCGTTTGCTCGTTCCTCACGCATAAGCGACGGGCTTATCAACACGGTGACGCGGGAGCTGTCGCGCCTGCTTCCGTCCGAGGGCACGGTGCTCGCCGCGGGGCTCGGCAACACGAATATAACCCCGGACGCGCTCGGCCCCAAATTCATAGACGGCGTATTCGTGACAAGACATCTGAAGCGCGAGCTCTGCGAGCAATTAGGACTCGGCAGGCTGCGCCCGGTCGCGGCGATAGCGCCCGGCGTGCTCGGTCAGACGGGAGTTGAAACGGGCGAGCTACTGCTCGGCGCAGTAAATGTGATAAAGCCCTGCGCCGTTATAGTGGTCGATGCACTCGCCGCACGCAGGCTCGGCAGGCTCGGCAGCACCGTTCAGATATCCGACAGCGGGATTATCCCCGGCTCTGGGGTCGGCAATTCCCGCGCCGAGATAAGCCGAAAAACGCTCGGAGTCCCCGTCATATCCGTGGGAGTGCCGACAGTAGTTGACGCGCAGACCATAGCCCGCGATGTGTCCGGCGAGCAGGCAAATGAATCCGACGGGGACGCAAAAATGATGGTTACGCCCAAGGAAATAGATCTGCTTATCGAACGCTGTTCGGGGCTGCTCTCGCTCGCCGTGAACCGCGCATTACAGCCGGAGCTGAGCATAAAAGACCTCATTGAGCTGACAAGCTGAGAACATCGACCGGAATTGTTACAGAAATATTACAATTCCATCTTTCTTTGTAACCATTTTGTATTTAACTGTAATCGTTTTGTGGTGGCTTTCGCCCCCTGTTCGGTATATACTATGTATCGTAGGAAAGAGAAACAACGAAACGGTTAAGGAGGACAACAAAATGGTATTACAGGCATTAGGAATCATCTTGGTATTGGCAGTCGTCATGTCAGTGGCGGCTATAGGCAGTTCGACCTCCGGCAGGACCGAACCGTAAAACAGGTCCGAACGGATGACAATAAGATAGCTTCCCGATTGCCGCCGCTTGTGCGGGCGGCGGCAAATCAGTTCCCCATCGCCCCCAGAGCTTCCGGTGCTCTGGGGGTATCCCATTTTGCGAAAAACAAAAAGCCGCCAACCGGCGGCTCCCTTTTTTGATTTTACTCTGCGTCGTCGGCGTTTTCCCAGTTGTGCCAGACATTCTGAACGTCGTCGTTATCCTCGAACATCTCGAGCATTTTGCTCATATTCTTGATATCGTCCTCATTGTCGAGTCTGGTGTAGCTCGCGGGAACATACTCGACCTCTGCGGAGAGGAAGGTGTAGCCCTTCTTCTCGAGATCCTCGCATATTGCAGAGAAATCGTTGGGCTCGGTGCGGATATCGAAAACGCCGTCGTCGGTCAGGAAATCGATAGCTCCCGCCTCAAGCGCATCCTCCATCAGCTTCTCCTCGTCGATATCTTCTTTTTCGATAACGATAACGCCCTGCTTCGTGAACATGAACGAGACGCAGCCGCTCTGACCCATATTGCCGCCGAACTTGTCGAAATAATGGCGCATATCGCCCGCGGTTCTGTTGCGGTTGTCGGTAAGCGTCTCAACTATAACGGCGATGCCCGACGGACCGTAGCCCTCGTACATTATCTCCTCGTAGTTGTCCGCGTTGCCGTCGCCGGCAGCCTTCTTGATGATACGGTCTATGTTGTCGTTGGGAACGTTGTTCGCCTTGGCCTTGGAAATGATATCCTTGAGCTTCGAGTTCGACGCCGGATCGGGACCGCCCTCACGCACCGCAACGGCTATCTCGCGGCCGATCTTCGTGAAGATCTTCGCTCGCTGGTTATCCGTTTTTTCTTTCTTTCTCTTGATCGTACTCCATTTTGAATGTCCTGACATATAAGCCGCGCCTCGGGCGCGTCCCTCCTTTGACTGTTAAAGCTTGTCACTAACGGCTAATTATACAATGAAAACACATTATCTGTCAAGTGCCCGCCCTTGTTTGACCGCCGCACTGCACTATCGCATCGACGACCCTCTCGGTACTCTTGCCGTCGAGGGCATCAAAATTGAAGCTTCTGAACCTCTCCTGCCTGTCTTTTCCGAAATCGCCGCCCGATATTATATCGAGCAGCCCGTCAAAGCTTTTCGCCGTTCTGCCGGGCACATAATTTTCATAGTCAAAGAAAAACGAGCGTTCACGCTCATACTCTTCAAGGTCGAATGCATAGAAAACGCAGGGCTTCTCGAGCAGCACGAAGTCCATGCATATTGAGGAATAGTCGGTTATCAGCAGGTCGCATATCTCAACGAGCCCGCCGACATCCGGATATCCCGTCATGTCTATCGCGCTCCCGCCCGTTTCGACTTCGCCCGTGTGAACCTGCGGATGCAGGCGGATGAGCAGAACATATTCCTCCGAGAAGTGCTCCGAAAAATTTTTCGCGTCGAAGTGTTTCATTATCTCGCCGTCGCGCTTCGGGTCGTCGCGGAAAGTCGGGGCATAGAGCGCGAGCTTTTTGCCTCTGCACTGCGGATATTTTTTTTCAAACTCCGCTCTGAGCTTTTCGGTGTCAGAGGGCAAGAAGAATCTGTCCGTGCGCGCACTCCCGAGCGGCAGCACGCGCTCCTCGGGCAGACCGAACGCCTTGGCATAATACGGCACGACATTTTTCGACGAGCACACCGCGTGGGTATAGCGCTTACAGCAGCGCTTTTCAAGCTCCTCTATCTCCGGCGGAAGCGCCGAGCAGAGCCCGAACCGCTTGAACACGCCCTCTGCGTGCCAGAGCTGGACGACCTTCGTTTCCGAACTGAAATTTATATAGGCGAGGGGCATAAAGTTGTCGTTCAAAAAGACATACTGCGCCGTCGCGAGACGGTATGAGCTGACGAAAAAGAACCTGAACGCACCTTTTATGAGCTTGATGGGATTCCCCGAAAGCTCGATGTCGCGGCGGGTAATGAGCTTTATGTCATAGCCTCCGCGCCTCTCAAGCTCCGCCCTGACCGCACCGAGCGAATCGTTGAAATCCGCGTTGTGCGGAGATACCAAAGCCACCCTCCCCCTTTTGACGGGGAAAAGGCGGCATATTCCGAATATCACTGCGTAAACAGTATAAAACAGCTTCTTCATTATTTGTCCCAATCGATGACGGTCTTGCCGAAGTTTCTCATATAGTCGGCGTTGAACGCCTTATGGATATCCGGTATATCGCGAACTCTGAACTCATCGCCGATAAGGTTTTCAAGATAGTGCCCGACCTCGGGATGCTCCGCGAAAATCTGCATCGTGCGCAGGAAATCGCTCCTGCCGCTGCGCGAAGAGCCGAAGAGATTGAGTCCCTTTTCGAGCACCATTCTCGTGTTGATATCGACAAAGTTCTCGCTGACGCCCATGAGCGAAATGCTGCCCTCGGGCTCGATGAGATCTATCATCTGATTTATCGCGGGTCTTGAGCCGGGACCGCCGACGCACTCGAACGCGTGGTCGATGCCGACTCCCTCCGGCACCGCGTCAACATGGAATGTCTCTTTTGCAAAGGTGAAGAAGTTGAGCTTGTCCTCGACCGTGCCGAAGATATAAAGCTCGGCGTTCGGGTAGAGATAGTGCAGCATCAGTGCGGTTATAAAGCCGACATTTCCGTCGCCCCAGATACCTATTTTGCGGCGGTTGGCATTTGCGAACTTCTCAAAGCGCGAGATGGACTGCACGCTGACGCTGACGAGCTCCGAGAACGAAGCGACGCGCATATCGAAGCCCTCGGGCACCTTCACAAGGCGGTCGTGGGGCATCTGGATATAGTCGCGCATGAAGCCGTCATATCCGCTTGAGCAGAAGTGGCTTGAGCGCAGATAATTTTCGGCGATGACCGGATCGGTCTCTGTGGGGGTATTGGGTATGGGAATGAGCATCTCACCGACCGAGAACTCGCCGCTCGGGTCATATATTACCTCGGCGACGCACTCATGGATAAGAGCCATGGGCAGCTTCTTCATGAGCACGGCGCGATTGCGCAGGCCCTGATAGTAACGCTGATCCGCCTTGCATATCGACATCTTGACAGGGCGGAGAATGACCTCGTTCTTCGAGAGGTCTATCTCCTTGTACGCCGTGTCAATGAGCTTGGGCGCTATAAGCTGATATACTTCATTTATCATTGTTCACAACCCCCAGAAGTGCATTTGCAACTTTGAGATCATAAGTGTAGGTTATTTTGATGTTGAACACCTCGCCGTCAACGATACGGACGGGCTTATTCTTTATTGTATATATCTTGCAGGCGTCGGTCAGCGTGTTCTTCTCGTCCTCGGTAAGGCTGTCAAGGACGCTCTCAAGCTCCTTTATTCTGAAGGACTGCGGAGTCTGACCCTGATACAGCTCGCTTCTGGTCGGGATGCTGCTGACATTTTCGCTGTCCTCGCTGCGGACTATGGTGTCCGTTGCGGGTATAACGGTGTCGCACGCGCCGTATTTCTTTGCCGCCTCGATATTTTCGTTTATTATCCTATGAGTGACGAACGGACGGACTGCGTCATGGGTAACAATAACGCTGTCCGCGTCAATTGCGAAGTTGTCGTTTATGAACCTGAGCGCGTTTTCGAGCGTACCGTTTCTTGTCGCGCCGCCCTCAACAACGTTTATCTTCTCTGCGGCAGTCTCGCCGAGATATTTCTTCACAAGATCCTTCGTATGGGCTATCCATGCCTTCGGGCAGAGGACTATTATGCGGTCGATCCCGGGATTGACGACAAACTTCTCTATCGTGTGGACTATTATCGGCTTCGAGCCGAGCTGGAGATACTGCTTGGGCATATCCGCGCTGCCCATTCTGCTGCCGATACCGCCGGCAAAAATCGCTCCTATGACCATCTGAAAAACACCCTTTCTTATTTTATTCCCTTGACCATACGGTCGTAGATATCACAGACCTCCCCGCTCGTTCCGGAAGCTATCATCTTGCCGTGATCGAGGATTATGGCCTTGTTGCAGAGTCTGCGCACCTGTTCTGTCGAGTGCGAGACGAAGAGCACCGTCACATTGTTTTCAAACATCGACATGACCCGCTTCTCGCTCTTTGCTCTGAAACGGGCGTCGCCGACGGAGAGCACCTCATCGAGGATAAGCACCTGCGGATCGACCGCAGTGGCTATCGCGAAGCCGAGACGCGCACGCATACCGGAGGAATAATTCTTGACCGGCACATGCATGAAATCTTTGAGCTCGGCAAAATCGACTATCTCGTCGTAGCGCTCCTCTATATATTTTCTCGAATATCCCATCGTCGCGCCGTAGAGATAGACATTCTCCTTGCCCGTGTAGTTCATATCGAAGCCCGCGCCGAGCTCGAGCAGAGGGGCAATGACGCCCTTCGTCGTGACCTTGCCCTTGGTGGGCTTGAGAACGCCTGCGACGGTCTTGAGCAGGGTGCTCTTGCCTGCGCCGTTGAAGCCGAGCACACCGAGGCGTTCGCCCTTTTCTATCTGAAAGCTGACATCGGTCAGCGCCCAGAAATCGTCATACTTGAGCTTGCGGGTGACGAGCTTTATGAAATATTCTTTTAAATTGTCTACCTTTTCCTGATTCTGAATGAATCTGATGCTGACGTTATCTACATCAACCATTACGTTGCCCACAGTTACGCCTCCCATCAGATGTGCAGGATGAAGTCATCCTGCTTCTTGTAGAACACCAGCACGCCTATGAGCAGCATCGCAATGCTGAAGGCTGCGGAATAGATTATATGATTCGGATTCATCGCCTTGCCGAAAAGCACGCAGTCCCTGAACATGGAGACTATCGAGTAGAGCGGGTTCGCCATGAGCGCATACTGCGCATATTTGTTGGTTATATGCAGCGTCTCGACATTGTAGAATATGGGAGTCGCATAGAACAGCAGCATACAGAAAACCTCGTACATATACTCGACATCCTTGAAGAAAACCTCCATGGTGCAAAGTATCATTCCCACGCCGACGCACAGCACAAAGAGAATAAGTATCGGCACGAAGGAGAGCAGGATGTACGGGGTCAGGCGCATGGCGGTGTCGGTGAATATCATGTAATAAGCCATAACGACCGCAAGCACGAGAAGCGAAATCAAAAACGTTATGAAGTTCGACGTGACATTCGCCATGGGGTATACATACTTCGGCACATACACCTTCTTTATGACGGATGCGCTGTTTCTTATCGAGCGCATGGCGCGCTTGGTCGCCTGGGAATAGAACTCATAGAGCAGACGGCCGCAGAGCAAATATACGGGATAGTTGAGAACCTTCGACTCATCGCGACCGAAGATATTGCCGAAGATGAACGCGAGCACGATCATCGTCAGAAGCGGCTGGAGAAATGTCCAGAACATACCGAGAACCGAGTTTCTGTACTGGAGCTTAATGTTCTTGCGAACTATCTCGGTGAAAAGAAAACGGTACTTATAAAAATTCCTGAAGTATTTCTTCATCCGGATCACCTCCACTTTTTCATATAGTAGAACATCGAGCGGATATGGACGAGCAGGAGCTTGAAATTATGCCTCGACTCCCTCTCCCATTCGTGATATACGACGACCGACGGATAAAACACGGCGCGGGCATATTTACGCACGGTGCGGGTTATGTCGCTGTCTTCAAAATAGAGGAAATAGCCCTCGTCAAAGCCGCCGATTTTGCGGAACAGCTCCGTTCTTATAACAAAAAAACATCCGGAGGCATTCTCAATGTCAAAGGGCGTTGTGTAATCCTTGTCAAGCATTGCATATTCACGCAGAAGCCTGCCCGGCTTTTTCTCGTTGCGCAGGCGGCTGGCGAAAAGATACTTTATTTTCGGGTCGCGCTTGCCGAGAATCTGCATACGCCCGTCGGGGAAGCATATCTTCGGAGCAAGCAGACCGATATCCTCATGCTCCTCTAAATAGTCCGCGAGGGCGGATACGGCGTCGTTCTTTACGGAGATATCCGGATTTATGACGACATGATATTTTGAATCAAGCCTGTCCATCACCAGATTGTGACCCGCTCCGAAGCCGGTATTCCCGACATTGCGGATAAGCTCAAGCTGCGGGTAGTTCTGCTCGATAAACTCCGGTGTGCCGTCGGTTGAGGAATTGTCCACAACATAGAGCTTGAAATCGGCACGGGTGAACTCGAGCAGAGAATCAAGGGTCTTTTTGATGGAATGCATATTGTTATGCGTCACTATGCACCCCGTGACCTTATATTTTCCCAATTTCACACCTCTTTAAAGTGCTGAAGCCTGTTACGGCCAGCGTCAGTCTGCGTTTTTGTATCGCAGTATATCTCCCGCCATCCGAATGCGCCAGGATATCTTCTGAGCGGCTGTGGTTCTGCCCCCCGTTACATTGCCGCCGTGACAGCGGTGCTTAATGAGAGGCTCGTATATAAACTCGACTCTGCCCTTCAATTCGGCATTGAGTCCTATCCACCAGTCGTGCATGGCGAGACCTTTGGGAAACGGCATAAATGCAGGCTCGAAATCGCGCCTGAACGCCATGCAGCAGCCCATATATGAATTCTTCAAAAAGTTTCTGACGAATCCCCTCTTCGAGCCGTTAAGACCGAAGAAAGATCCGTCAGTGACGTTCAGTTCCCCGTCCGTCATCATTGCGTCGTGCAGCACGACATCAGCGCCGTTTTCAATGGCTTGCATGACGCGCCCGACCTTGTTCGGGAGCCAGACATCGTCCTGATCGCACAGGAATATGACATCTCCCGAGCAGTTGAGAATTGCGTTTTCAAAATTTCTGCATACTCCCTCGCCGGTGCCCTCGACATACCTGACGCGCCCGTCATATGCCGAATAGAACTCGACCGCAGCGCGGGTCCTGCCCGCAGGGTTATCGTCGCTGACGACTATCTCGTCGTCCCCGCCAAGCTGAGGAAGTATGGATTCTATCTGTTCTCCTATATATTTCTCGCCGTTATATGCGGCAAGAGCAACCGATATTTTCATATATCAATAGAGCTTTGCGCCCGCGGGGATGCGAGAGGAAACCATGAGAAGATTGAGCCTCTCCTCGCCCTCCTCCGAATGTACGGCGCTCAGGAGCATTCCGCACGAATCAATGCCCATCATCGCTCTGGGCGGCAGATTGGTTATGGCTATAAGTGTCTTGCCGACAAGCTCCTCGGGCTCATAGTAGGCATGGATGCCGCTCAGAATAATGCGGTCTGTGCCTGTGCCGTCGTCGAGGACGAACTTGAGCAGCTTCTTGCTCTTGGGCACTGCGCTGCACTCCTTGACCTTGACGGCTCTGAAATCGGACTTGCTGAAAGTCTCGAAATCGACAAAATCTTTAAAGAAAGGCTCTATTTCGACCTTTGAGAAGTCTATAGTCTCGGGAGCTTCCTCCTCCTTTTCCTCCGCGACCGCCGCAGTCTTCTTGGACGCATCGCCGTCAAGCGACTTCATCGTCGGGAAGAGCAGAACGTCGCGGATGGAGTAGCTGTCGGTCAGAAGCATGGCAAAGCGGTCAACGCCGATGCCTATGCCGCCCGTCGGGGGCATACCATATTCGAGAGCCATGAGGAAGTCCTCGTCGGTGTGGTTAGCCTCATCGTCGCCGGCGGCAAACAGCTCCTCCTGAGCCTCAAAGCGTCCGCGCTGGTCGATGGGATCGTTGAGCTCGGAGAAGGCGTTCGCCATCTCGCGGCAGGTTATGAACAGCTCGAATCGCTCCGTGTAGTTCGGGTCGTCGGGCTTTCTCTTTGCAAGCGGGGAAATCTCGACCGGATGCTCCGTGATGAAGGTCGGCTGGACGAGCTTGTCCTCGACATATTCCTCGAAAAAGAGGTTGAGCAGGTCGCCCTTCTTGTGCCTCTCCTCGAATTCGATGCCGCGCTCCTTGGCAAGAGAACGGGCAGCTTCAAGATCAATTTGAGTAAAATCAACTCCGGAATATTTCTCGACGGCTTCGACCATCGTCATGCGGGCAAAGGGCTTGGAGAGATCGATCTCCACTCCGTCATAGGTGACGACGGCAGTGCCGAGAACCTTGAGAGCGACCGTTCTGTAGAGCTCCTCGACAAGATCCATCATGCCGTGGAAATCGGTATACGCCTGATATATCTCAAGGAGCGTGAACTCAGGGTTGTGTCGCACGTCAAGACCCTCGTTGCGGAAAACTCTGCCCATCTCGTAGACTCGCTCAAGTCCGCCGACGATAAGGCGCTTGAGGTAGAGCTCGAGGGAAATTCGCAGATTGAGATCCTCGTTGAGGGCGTTGTGATGGGTCACAAACGGGCGCGCAGCGGCGCCGCCCGCATTCTGAACAAGAATGGGCGTTTCGACCTCGATGAAGTCCTTTGAATCAAGATAATTTCTTATCTCGCGGATTATAAGGCTTCTCTTTATAAATGTATCCTTGACATCGGGGTTAACAATAAGGTCAAGGTAGCGGCGGCGATAGCGGGTGTCGGTATCGCGCAGACCGTGGAACTTTTCGGGCAGCGGGAGCAGCGACTTCGTCAGCAGACGAAGCGCGGTAGCGTGGATGGATATCTCGCCTCTGCGGGTCTTGAACACCGTGCCGCGTACCTCAAGGATATCGCCGATATCCCATTTTTTGAACTTTGCAAAGGTATCCTCGCCGACATCGTTTATACGCACGTAGACCTGGATGCGTCCCGAGCGGTCACGGATATCGATGAAGTTCGCCTTTCCCATGTCGCGTCTTGACATCATTCGTCCGCACACGGAGACCTCTTTGCCCTCCATCGCTTCGAAGCTGTCAACTATCTCCTGTGCATGGGCGGACTGATCCGCAGTTGTTATTTTGAACGGATCCTCCCCTGCGGCGCAAAGCTCGTTAAGCTTGTCCAGGCGGATCCGGCGCAGAGCGTTTATATCCTCCTGAACCTCTTCGTTCTCGGCGGAGACGGGGTTGGTGTTTATCTCATCCGGCATTTTTTTCACTCCTTGGATTTATGTGAGCTGTGCTTTTTTTACTTCGACTTTGCTATGCTGAGTATCTTGAGCTGAAGAGTCTTTCCGGTCGGCAGAAGAACATCGACTACATCGCCCTTGCGGTTGCCGATAAGCGACTTGCCTATGGGCGACTGATCGGAGATTATCCCCTGAGAGGGGTTCGACTCGCTGGGTCCGAGAATGGTATACTCGCTCTTTTTGCCGGTCTCGACATTCTCGACCTTGACCCTTGAACCGGGATGAACAACGCCCGCGCTCAGATTGTCCCCGTCGAGGATATTGGCGTTGCGGATGTCGTTTTCAAGGCGGGCAATCTTAGCCTCGAGCTTCGCCTGCTCGTTCATCGCCTCGTCATATTCGGAGTTTTCGGAAAGGTCGCCGAAGGAACGCGCAACCTTGATGCGCTCGGCTATCTCATCTCTGCCGGTGGTTTTGAGCTGTTCAAGCTCCTTGACCTTGGCGTCGTAGCTCTCTCTTGTCAATACGATCTGCTTTTCCATTTTAAGGCCATCCTTCTTCCTTAAATTTTAAAAATTGGTACGCTAAGACCTTTTCAGGCACTTATCCACAATATTGTTATTATATTCATTTTATCGCCTGTTGTCAATAGTTTACGGTGCTGCCGAAAGCCTTATAAGCTCCGCCGCCGTGCGCAAGGAAAGCGGCTTTCCGCCGCAATATATCTCGGAAAAAACGAGCTGCGCGAGCGAGTTAATGCGGCTTATAAGATAAAGCGCTCCCGCAAATTTCAGAGTATCCGCGCCGGCGGGCATAAGACGCGCATATGCGCTCGAAAGCGTTATTTTTCCCGCCGTAAAGACTTCGCCGCCGCAGACGAGCCTTTCGGGCGAAGAGTCGAGGTCGATGACCGCGTCCGCGCTGTCGCTTGACCCTAAGAGAACCGCCGCGCCGAATTCTTCCATGGCGTTTTCTATCGGTCGAGAATATCCTTGCGGGCACGAGGTCGCGACGCGGATATCCGAAAATAGCGGCACGGCAGCGCCGAGCCTTTGTGCGGCGCAGGCGTTTTCGTCCTTTATCAGCAGCTCACCGCGCACCCCGCACCCGCAGGACGAGCGCAGGAGAGCGCACGCCGTGTTGAAGAAAACAAGCTTTCTGTAATCCGAGAAATCGGGCTCGGCTATCCCGCCGCCGTATGTTATTCCCTCGGGCAAGAGCATTGACCCCGAGCACCTGCCCGCCGCTTCGCAGATCGCCTCGCGATTTATCCTCCCGCGCCGTCGGGCGCAGGTTATCTCGCGAAACGGCAAGCCGCCGTATACGCGCACGTCACGCACCTGCGGAGCTTTGAACAGCCGCCTTTTTCTGAAAAATCCGGCATCGTCAGCAATAACAAGAACCGAAAACATATCATCACCGCCGCAAATATCCATATCAAGGATATTATATGCCGCAAAGCGATAAAAATAGACAAAAAGAAAAAGCAGGTCTAAGCCTGCTTATCCGTATTATATTGAAGTCAGGTCACTCGGCGAAGCCGGACTCAACAAGCTTCACTAGCTCATCAACCGCCTGCTCCTCATCGGGACCGCCTGCGATGATGCGGATCTGGGTGTTGCCCATGATTCCAAGTGAAAGCACACCGAGAAGGCTCTTGGCATTGACTCTGCGCTCGTCCTTTTCGACCCAGATGGAAGACTTGAACTCGTTAGCCTTCTGAATGAAAAAAGTTGCCGGACGTGCATGAAGTCCTACCTGATTCTGAACCATAACATCTTTAACATACATGATATATAATCTCCCACACACAAATTCAAATTTTATTCTACTGCCTATATATTATATCATAAAACTTGTCCCCGTCAACAATTTACTTACGACTTTCGCCCTCAAAGGCGATAATTCGTTGCCTGTTCCAAAGTTGAAAATTCGGGCGGGGGCTTTGTTGTGTATTTTGACCATAAGAGGCAATTCTTTTTAATGCAGGTTGCACATTAAATTATTGCCGTTGAAAATCAGTCCTCGCTCTCCAAGGACGAGAGAAACTCCCTATCCTTCCGGCTCAGCTCCGCCTTTTCGAGCATATCGGGTCTGCGGCGGTAGGTGCGCTCGAGACTCTGCTCCCTGCGCCACCTTTCGATGTTCGCATGATGACCGGAGAGCAGAACGGACGGCACCTCTTTGCCGTGCCATTCGACGGGGCGGGTATACTGAGGATATTCGAGCAAAGAAGCAAAATGGCTTTCAAGCTCGAACGCCTCTTCATTTGCGAGCACTCCGGGGAGCATACGCGCAACGGCATCCGCGAGCATAAGCGCGGGCAGCTCGCCGCCCGTCACCACGAAATCGCCTATCGATATCTCCTCATCGACTATCTCCTCAATGACGCGCTCGTCTATACCCTCATAGTGACCGCACAGCAGGGCGATATTGTCGAGCTTCGACAGCTCGACCACGCGCTTTTGGGTCAGCGTCTTTCCCTGCGGGGTCAGATATATCAGATGCGGGCGCGTGCCCGTGTCACGGCAGAGGGACTCATAGCAGTCATATATCGGCTGCACCTGCATTATCATGCCGGTTCCGCCGCCGTAGGGCGAATCGTCAACGCGGTTGTGCCTGTCAAGCGTATAGTCGCGGATATTGCGGCAGTTTATTTCAACACAGCCGCGCTCGCGTGCCCTGCCTATAACGCTCTCCCTGAGCACCCCGCAGCACATCTCCGGGAATAGGGTAAGAATATCAATCCTCATCTGAAAACAGCCCCTTCAGCGGTGTTATCAAGACAACTCCGTTCTCCACATCGACGCTCGACACAACATCGGGAATGGCGGGGATAAGCGTCTCGGTGCCGCTGCCGTCCGTTATGTGCCAGACATCATTTGCGCCGGTTTGGCTGACGTCGGTCACGGTGCCGTAGACCTTTCCGCTGTTTGCGTCCTCGGCGCGGCAGCCGATAAGCTCGGCTATGAACCAGTCGCCTTTTTTGAGCTGCGCGTCGCTGCGGCGCATGTAGAGCACCCTGCCTCTGAGCGATGCCGCCCTTTCGACCGTGTCGCAGCCGTCGAGGCGCAGGAGTGCAATATTTCCGTGAGGACGAGCGCAAACAACGCCCACGCTTTTTTCACCGTGTGCGTCGTAGTAGAGCGTTTTGAACTTTTTGAAAAATTCGGGCGAATCGCACCACGGCTGAACGCGCAGTTCCCCGCGCACGCCGTGAGTGCCGACTATCTGCCCTATTTCAAGATAGTCCTTTATCATCAGTCTATCTCAACCGCGACCTTCTCGTCGCAGCGCGTTGCGGCAGCGCGCATAACAGTGCGGATAGCCTTGGCTATTCTGCCCTGCTTGCCGATAACTCTGCCCATGTCATTCTCGCTGACGTGCAGATGATAGACGGTAACGCCCTCGCTGTCCGCCTCATCAACGGTGACTGTAACCGCATCGGGATCTTCGACGAGACCCTGAGCGATGGATATAAGTAAATCCTTCATTTTAATGTTCCTTTCATAGAAAAACAAAACTCCCCGCAGACTGCCGAGAGCCATGTTTTAACTGAGCGTTATCAGTCGATGACACCGCTCTTCTTGAGGATATCCTTAACGGTATCGGTGGGCTGAGCGCCGTTGGCGATCCACTGCTTTGCCTTGTCTGCGTCAATCTTTACATCTGCGGGAGTCTTGAGCGGATCATAAGTGCCGATCTCCTCGATGAATCTGCCGTCGCGGGGATATCTCGAATCTGCAACGACTATTCTGTAGAAGGGATTCTTCTTTGCGCCCATGCGGCGAAGTCTGATCTTAACTGCCATAATAACTGTACCTCCAAAAGTAATACAAAGTTGATATATAATGTAAACCCTAAGGCTGACCTATAGGATAACATCCGTTTTTACATTCCGAGACTGCTCGGGTTGAAGCCCATACGGCGCATCTTTTTCTTCGAGCCCTTGCCGTTGAACTGCTTGAAAAGCTTCTGCATCTGCTTGTGCTGATTGAGAAGCCTGTTGACATCCTCGACCTTCTGTCCGCAGCCCGCGGCGATGCGCCTTTTGCGGGAGGGATTGATTATGTCGGGATTCTCGCGCTCCTTCGGGGTCATGGAGCGTATGAGCGCCTGGAGGCGATCGAACTGCTTTTCGTCAACATCCACGCCCTGGAGCTTCTTGCCCATGCCCGGGAGCATTGCAAGCGTGTCCTGAATCGAGCCCATCTTGCGAAGCTGGGTTATCTGATCGAGCAGGTCGTTGAGGTCGAACTTGTTCTTTCTTATTTTCTCCTCAAGCTCCGCCGCCTTCTTCTCGTCAATGGCGGTCTCCGCCTTTTCGATAAGCGAGAGGACATCGCCCATGCCGAGGATTCTCGACGCCATGCGGTCGGGGTGGAAGGTGTCGAGATCGCCGAGCTTTTCACCGACACCGACGAACTTTATCGGCTTGCCCGTGACAGCGCGTGCGGAGAGTGCCGCACCGCCTCTGGTATCGCCGTCGAGCTTTGTCAGAATGAGTCCGTCAATTCCGAGCGTCTCGTTAAAGGTCGAGGCGACATTGACCGCATCCTGACCGGTCATCGCATCGACCACGAGAAGAATCTCGTGCGGGCGAACCTCCGACTTGATGCGCTTGAGCTCGTCCATGAGCTGCTCATCTATATGCAAGCGGCCTGCGGTATCGATGAGGACATAGTCGTTGCCCTCGTCTTTTGCAAGCGCGACCGCCTGTCTGGCTGTTTCAACCGGATCCTGAGTTCCCTTTTCAAAGACCGGCACGCCGACCTTTTCGCCGAGCACCTGAAGCTGCTTGATAGCTGCGGGGCGATAGATATCGCACGCGACGAGCATCGGTCTGCTGCCGCGGTTTTTGAGCATGAGCGCGAGCTTTGCACAGTGCGTCGTTTTACCTGCGCCCTGAAGACCGCAGAGCATTATCACTGTCGGCGGATGCGCCGCAGTCGCAAGGCGGGTCTTTGTGCCGCCCATAAGGTCGATAAGCTCTTCGTTGACTATCTTTATGACCATCTGCGCGGGAGTAAGGCTCTCCATAACATCCGCGCCGATAGCTCTCTCGGTGACCTTGGCGGTGAAATCCTTGGCTACCTTGTAGCTGACATCCGCCTCAAGCAGAGCCATGCGCACGTCGCGCATCGCCGCACGGACATCCGCCTCGTTGAGGCTGCCCTTGCTTTTAAGACGCTTAAACGCCGCTTCAAGGCGTTCCGAAAGACCTTCAAATGCCAATGTTTTCACCTCTGTATAAAAAGTAAGTAGTTTTTCGTTTCAAGCCGAGCGCACGAACGGGGCGACGCCGTGTCAGGCGAATTCGCATATCATCAAATGAGTCAGCGCAAAATTCGCGGGCGGATGATATCCGCCCCCACAGCTGTGACCGAATTCACAGGTTCTCACAACGCAGCTCCGGCGGATTTTTCCGCTTCACACCGGGCTGTCGAGGACTGTGCTGATTTTACGGGCGGATGATATCCGCCCTACGGCTGCGACTGAATTCGCAGGTTCTCACAACGCAGCTCCGGCGGATTTTTCCGCTTCACACCGCACAGTCGAGGACTGAGAAAAATTTGTCAAAGCAAGGCGTGGGGTTCTGCGAATGAAGGAGCGCACTTTGTGTGCGTGACTGAATTCGCAGGTTCTCACAACGCAGCTCTGGCGGATTTTTCCGCAGTCCGACCACTCATGAGCAGTCCGATCACTCCATAAGAGACATGGCGATGGCTTTAATCTTCACGGTATAATCATTCACCTCACGCGACAGGCTGTGATTGAGATTGTAGTCCCCTATCTCGCCGGCGCAGTCAATTATTTCACTGAGGCCGCTGTGTATCTCATCAAATTTTGAGGCGAGCCTGAGCTTCGACTCCATATCGAAAAGCTGGGCTTCGGCACGCTTTATCGCATCGCGAACGCCCTGGCGGGTTATCCCCTCGTTTTCCGCGATCTCGGAGAGCGACAGGTCGTCGTTGTAGTAATAGCCCAGAAAGTCACGCTGTTTTTCAGTCAGCATATCGCCGTAAAGGTCAAGCAAAACAGCTATTTCCAGATTCTTCGCCACTTTACTTTCTCCTCCTTTTCATCATGATCGCGTAAAGGTCAAACCCCTCTGTAAAGTTAAACCGCTTTACAGGGGGTTATTATACTAAAAATCTCGTCGGCTGTCAAGCACATTTTTTTGCCGAAACCCGACTTTTTTCAACATTCCGAATGTGGAAAAGCGGCGGAAAAATCAGAACGGATTTTTATCATCAACTGCTTGTGTTGCATGCGGCAAAAGACAACAAAATGTGCCGTTCTGCTCACGCGGGCATGTGGAAAACCGTGTGGAAAACTTTTTTCGCGTCACTTGAGCGCGACTATTGTCACACCGTCCTCGCCCTCGCCGTAGACGCCGAGCCTGAAGCTCCTGACATACGGCGACTCGCGCAGATACCGATTGACGGCGCTCCTGAGCGCACCCGTGCCTTTGCCGTGGACAACGGTGAACTCGCCGAGCCCCATGCGGAGCATATAGTCAATATATCTGTCGAGCTCCATGATGCAGTCGTCAACGGTCAGCCCGCGGACATCGAGCCGTGCGGAGGCATCCATATTCACCTTGCTCTCGACTCCGGTGCGGCGTGCGCCGGAATTCGGGCTGCGCTTTTTCGGCGCGTTCTCGACAAGGCGCAGGTTTTTGAGCTTTACACGCGTCTTTGCAGAACCCGCGAGAACCTCGACATTTCCGTTTCTGTCAACGGGGGAAAGCACGGTTGCCTCCTTGCCGAGATCGGCTATCAGAACGGTGTCGCCCTTTCTGAGCTCACGCGGAAGAACATAGCCGTCGTTCTCAACGCCCATAGTGACCACCGGGTCAACCGCCTCGTCTATCGCGCCGAGACCCTTTCTGACTGCGGCGCGTGCGCGGCGTGCAAGGTCTGCGGCATCCTTTGTCTTTTCTTTTTCTTTTTTGAGCCTGTCAAGCTCGTCGAGCAGGGCGTAGCTCTCGCGCTTTGCCTGCTGCGTCAGCTTCGCCGTCTGCGTCTTAGCCTTCTCTATCTCCGCCTCACGCAGGGAATCGACCTCGGCAAGCCGCTTCTCGGCCCGCTCCAGCTCGGCGCGAGCCTTTGCTGTAAGTTCCTTGGCGCGCTCGTGCTCCTCCTCCATGCGGCGGCGGTTCTCCTCGAGCTTGTCAACGACATCCTCAAATCGGACATTTTCGTTGTTGACGAGCTCCTTCGCCCTGTCCACAACGCGCATATCCATACCCAAACGCTCGCAAATCGCAAGCGCGTTCGAGCGACCGGGAACGCCGATAAGCAGTCGGTAGGTCGGGCTGAGGGTTGCTACATTGAACTCGCAGCAGCCGTTTTCAACGCGCGGAGTCTCAAGGGCATAGGCCTTGAGCTCGGCATAGTGCGTTGTCGCTGCGATCTTCGCGCCCTTGAAATGCAAATTTTCGAGCACCGCCATAGCAAGCGCCGCGCCCTCGACGGGATCCGTACCCGCTCCGAGCTCGTCTATGAGCACAAGGCTGCGGTCGCCCGCCTGACCCATGATATCTATAATATTTGTCATGTGCGCCGAAAAGGTCGAGAGCGACTGCTCTATCGACTGCTCGTCGCCGATGTCCGCGAGAACCTCGGCGAACACGGAAAGTCTGCTTCTGTCGCCTGCGGGAATCATAAGCCCGCACATCGCCATGAGCGTGAAAAGACCGACGGTCTTTATGGAGACGGTCTTGCCGCCGGTATTGGGACCGGTTATAACGAGCGTGTCAAAGTCCGTGCCGAGCCTTATATCAACGGGCACTACTTTGCTTTTGTCAATGAGCGGATGGCGGGCGGCACGCAGTTCCATTTCGCCGTCGGAGTTGAGCAGAGGCACCGTCGCGCCTATTGAATATGCGTACTGCGCCTTTGCAAAGATAACATTGAGCTCAACGGCGCACTCGTAGCTGTTTTTTATCCCCTGCTCAAATTCGCCGACCATCGCAGAGAGTGCGGTGAGGATGCGTTCAATCTCGTCCCGCTCCTTGGAGCGCAGAACCTTTATCTCATTGTTCGCTTCAACCACCGGCATCGGCTCGACAAATACAGTTGCACCCGACGACGATGTGTCATGGACAAGTCCCTGCACCTCGCCGCGGTATTCCGCCTTGACGGGCACGACATAGCGTCCGTTGCGCTGGGTTATGATATTCTCCTGCATGTACTTCGAGTAATGCGCGGAGTGGGTCATCTTGTCGAGCTGGTCGCGAACCTTCGACTCCTGAACGCGAATTTTGCGCCTTATTTCAAAAAGCTCGGGCGAGGCACTGTCCGCTATCTCCTCCTCGGAGATTATGGCGGAGGTTATCTTCGTTTCAAGATATTTGTTCGGCTGAAGCGCCGAAAAAAGCGGGTCGAGGACCGTCTCGACTCCCGCGTTTGTGCTGCGCCACTGGGCAAGAGCACGCACGGTTCTGAGCACCTCGGCAACATCGAGCAGCTCGCGCATGGAGAGCGTGCTGCCCGCACCCGCCCGCGCCGCGGCGTTGTTGACATTGCGAAGTCCGCCGAAGGACGGACCGCTGAAGCGTGCAAGGAGCATATGTGCGTCACGCGTTTGGTTCATCCGCGCCTGCGCGAGATCGAGATCGCTCTCCGGACGGAGGCTCAGCGCAAGCTCGCGTGCATCGGGGCAGGCTGTAAACTGCGCGAGACGCTCCAATATTTTATCAAATTCCAAGGCCGTTAAATGGCGGTTCATATCTCGGGACATTGTTATTCCTCTCGTTCATGTTACTGCTTATAAGTCTGAATATAAAGTTATCACATATCCGCCGCCGTGTAAAGTAAAAAGGTCATAATCTGCGTTTTCGCACGCAAACTATGACCTTCGACATTTTTACTCCTCGGTCTGCGCTGAATGCGGCAGCCGCAGACAGCTTTATCAGTCGCTCGTGTAAGGAAGAAGAGCAACGTGACGGGCACGCTTGATAGCGGTGGTAAGCTCTCTCTGGTGAGCGGCGCAGTTGCCGGTGACTCTTCTGGGAAGAATCTTCGCTCTGTCGGAGATATACTTGTGAAGTTTTGCGGTGTCCTTGTAATCTATGCACTCAACCTTATCGACGCAGAAAGCGCAGACCTTCTTGCGACCCTTGCGGTTGGGTCTTCTGTCGTTTTTCTCATATGCCATGATGTTAACCTCCTCTTTGGCTAAGGTGGAAGCCGAAAGCCGTTTCGCGGCTCGTGGCTATTCGTTCGGCGTTATGCGCCGTGTTCAGGTTTTTCTCAGAACGGGAGATCGTCGCTTATCGGGATCTCCTCAAAATCATCCGCTCCGCCTGTGGCGAAGGATGCTGCGGGCTGGACGCGCGCGGGTTCGCTCTGGCGGGCGCCCGTGCCGGTCTCTGCCTTTGAACCGCAGAAGCTGACCTCATCGGCGACGACTTCAAACGATGTACGCTTATTTCCGTCCTTGTCCTCATAGCTGTCCATGCGGATGCTTCCGCGAACCGCTATCATTGAGCCCTTCTGGAAATAGCGCGAAACGAACTCCGCCGTCTGTCTCCAGGCGACAACATTGATGAAATCGGTCTGCCTCTCTGCGCCCTGCTTCTGGAAACGGCGGTCTACCGCAACGCGGAATCTGACGACCGTAACTCCCGACGGCGTGGTACGCAGCTCGGGATCGGCAGTGAGTCTGCCCATGATTATTGCAACATTAAGCATCTTTGTTCCCTCACTTTCTGACAACGAGTGAGCGAAGAACACCCTCGGTTATACCTGCGATACGGTAGAACTCCTCGGGGAACTCAGGCGCAGCACTGAAATTGAACAGGGCGTAGAATCCCTCGGGCTCATCGTCGATAGCATAAGCGAGCTTGCGCTTGCCCCACTCATCGATGCTGTCCAGAGTGCCGTTCTGCTCGATGAGAGCCTTGAACTTCTCGATGAGAGCGGGAACGCCCTCCTCACCGTTCTTGACGGAGAAAACCATCATTGCTTCATAGCTGTTGTTTGCTGACATTCTTAAAGCACCTCCTTCTGGTCTTTTGGCTGCGGTTCGTCCGCAGCAAGGATTAGCCGCTTGTCTCCTGCGGCAATTAGTTATTTTAACAGTGTTCGGCACTTTTGTCAACATATTTTTTACCGACACTGACTCTTGTCAATCGGACACATTAGTGGTAATATTTATATAAATCAGAAACGAACGCAGGTGATTTTCATGACAGGTTCGGCAACCGGAAGACCCGCGCACAACAGGCGCACGGCATACACAAAAACAGCTATACGCAACACCTTCTTCGAGCTGCTTGAAGAAAAGGACTTCGATAAGATAAGCGTGCGCGAGATATGTCAGCGGGCAGACATAAACCGAAGCACCTTCTACCGTCACTATGACGACATCAACGCGCTGATGAAGAGCATCGAGGCCGAGTTCGTCTCCGATATCGACAGGCAGATAGAGAGGATGGATCCCGAGGTCTTTGACGCGGTTCTGGTCGGTCTGTTCGATATCGTCAGGGATAATTCCGATCTGTGCTGCTACATGATGAGGTGCGGTCCGCGAAGGGGCTTCATCAATTCCCTGTTCGTCAACAACTACGACAGAACGCAGACAAAGTGGAAGAAGTTCTTTCCCGAGATCACCGATAAGCAGTTCCGCTGGATGTATATAATGTTCTTCAACGGCATTGTCAGCGTTATCGCCGAGTGGATAAGCTCCGACTTCCGCGAGGATCCGTCAACCATAGTCTCATTCACAACAAGCATATATTTCAACGGCTTTAGAAAATATTTCTAAACTGTTTATAATTTTTGGCGACACAAATCACTTCTTGTGTCGCTTTCTGTACACGTTTCCAGATACTGTTCCTTGTTTTTGAGGCTGAGGACAATATATACTTTTATCAACGCGGTTTAACCGCTAAAATGAAAGGAGTCCTCAGAATGAGACAGTCACTCACAGTCAGAAAAGCCGAGCACTTCGGCATAAACAGGAAGATAATCGCAAACATGACCGCTCAGAGCTGGCACGACATTCCCCATGTCGTTGTTACAAACGAGCCTGAGGCGTCCGAATTTCTGAAGGTTTTCAAAGAAATCAACGAGGGGCGCGCAAAGGAAGACAGGATCACGCTCAACGCAGTCATATTAAAGGTAATAACCGAGGCTCTCAAGAAGTGCCCCGCGATGAATGCACATATAGAATTCAACCCGCGCCTTGTGCGCGGATGCGTGACGGAATTTGACGAGATAAACATCTCGATGCCCATGCTCCTTGACACGGGCGAGATGATGACGGTCAACCTGCACAATATGCAGGACAAGAATCTCAGAGATATCAGAGATACGGTCGCCGATGTTCAGCGCAGGGCAAAGAACTCGAACATGTCGCAGGTCATGTACGATGTCTCGCTCAACGATACGCTTCAGGGACTTGCAAAGGGCAAGGTCGTTCAGACGGTATCGCGCCTCATAGGCTCGAAAACCGGAAAGCACAGGGTAAAAACGCTCTCCGGCAAGAGCAAAAAAGAATATTACGGTATTCCCGAGCGCGACAGGCTCACAAAATACGACATTGAGCAGGGCACGATAACCGTGTCGAACCTCGGTTCGCTCTACAAGGATTGGGACGGCATCTGCGCACTGCTTGAGATAATCCCGCCGCAGGTCGCCGCGATAGGCGTCGGCGCTCCGCGTGACACGGCGATCGCAAATCCCGACGGCACGGTGACGGTCGGCAAGAAGCTCGTTTTCACCGTCGTTTTCGACCACCGTGCGCTCGACATGGGCGATGTGGTTCCCTTCTTAAAGTCAATTGACGAAACCTTCAGAAATCCGGAAATTATCAAGGAATGGATATAAAAGCAGCCCGCGGCGGCGATTAAAGTCAGTAAAAGAAAAAAGCGATGTGTAAAGGAAAAGAGCTTTACATATCGCTTTTTGTTGTCTTTGTTTTTATCCGTGTTTTTACGCCAAACATCCAATAAAATCAACACTTTTTGAGATTTTTTATCGGCAGAAGGTTGTTTGATATCAATGTGTAAAGCGGAGCCACTTTACATAATCAACTGCAAAACCGACCCGAAAGAATATATCTTCGAGTCGGTTTTATTGTGATTTCAGACTATTTCTATCTCAAACGAAGCCGTCAGCGACTTCTCTGCTCCATCACTGCCGTCCCATTTGAAAGTCGAAGTTCCCGTGCATTTTCCCGCGCCGTAAGGCACGGCGTCGGCGGTGCTGCTCATGCCCGAATTCATCTCGGCGGCGACGAGATACATATCCTGAATATAGCTCTCCCCGCTCTTAATAATAAATCGGCGCGTGGCATCCTCGGTCACTTCCACGGGATAATCTTTGTCGTAGAACGCTTTTCCGTTCTGCGTCAGAATTTTCGTGCGTATCTCATAGTGCTGCTGATTATATATCGGGAGCGTTGAAATTATATCTTTTCCGCTGTTGTTCGTGACGGTCGCCGTGATATGCACTTCACCGCCGGATTTGACCTTCGGATTTTCGATATAAACTCTCAGAGTCACTCCGTCGAGAGTTTTTTCGATTGTCTGCAGAGCCGGACTCATTTGGGCGGTGCTTTCTGCCGAAGTGTTCTCCGGAACGGTCGTTCCCGCCGTCTCCGCGCCCTCGTTTCGGCACGCCGCAAGGCTCATTATGAGCAGAACCGATATTAATATATAAAGTATTGCTTTTTTCATAGCTTTCGCCTCCGGGCTTGATCTGCCTGTCACGATTCTCTGTTTTTGCTATTGAAATATTCTGTTTATTTCTTCTTTGCTTAATTCAAATTGAAAGACCTTCTGTACATTGTAAACGCCATCTTCACAATATGTCAGCATAAGCGACCCATTACTGAGGGAATCAAGTTGTGCAAAATATGCCTTATTAAGCGGTATATCAATTTCTATTTTTCTTATCTCCTCCTCTTTTGTATTAATTGCATAAACAGGACAAGGCCTTTTTATCACCGCACCTGTATTCGGGTCAACATTACTCTCTGAAAAAAATATGTAATCGTCAACAATCGCAAATTTGCAATTTGCGGCGTCAGACTCTTCCATAATAATATGAACGGCTCCTTCTGAATCAATACGGCAGATACAGTTTCTCAAACCATCATACACGCGAAAGGCAAGGTAACTGCCTCTTTTTTCCATAACAATAGGATAAGTCGTACCGATAACTTTATCGAGACCTATAAGCTCCTTCTCCGTTCTTATTTTTCCTTCGTCATCAAAAGAACAAAGCTTATAGAACTCTTTGTTGTTGCTTTTTCCATGTACCAAGCCATAGATCTCTCCGCCATCACAGAAAAAACGGTCAATTAACATGCCTCGGCTATTTTCCCATGACTCGCTGTTTTCATACTTGACGTTTAAAATTTCCTTTTTTGAACCGTCAACATTATAAACCGCAAGAGCTGATATAACGGCATAAGGTGTTGTGTCTGATTCAGCCTGATAATTTGAATGTGATATAAATTCTCTATCGTTCAGTTTACACAAATATATAAATGGGCTCGTCTGCATTACTTTGTCTTCTATTTCCATAGTTCCGGTTTTGCAGTCCAACTTTGTTAGGTAAACCGAATATAAACCATTTGTGCCTTCAGCACATAGCCATTCATACCTATAACGATCTTGCATCACTACAGATGAGCCTGATGCAACAACCCAATTCTTGACTTTTTCAGGATATTCTACTGTTTTGTATGTTCCGTCAAATATACTTTTTACCTTTATTACGGTCTCGAGCATATCATTCTTTCTTATATCTTCAGTACCGAACAGATTATTTCCCACTCTATCAGATACAACAAATGCAGTGTCATAAGATATACGCGAAACTGCGCTTTTTACCGTATCATCTGCAGTCACTTGCGGCAAAATCAGCCCTTGAGCTGTTATTTCAGTTTTTATTATGTGTTCATCAATCCGGCTTGTGGTTTGAAATGAATTTGCGTTATTTTCTGAAGAACAGCCAAACAAAAACATCAAAAAAACTATAGTCGTAAGTATCAAAGCATTTCGACGCATAGCAATACTTCCTTTCTCACAAAAGTATCCGCCTTGCGAAGTATTCGCCTTAGGTAAGATAATACTGCGAACCGAATCCAAACTTACGACCTATAACATTGTTTAAATTCGTCCAAGAAATTTTGTGTTCTCCATAAGCATTCGGAACGGAAGAAAGATATCGAGTCCAATAATAAGGGTCTCCTATAAAATATTTGTTTCCTTCCCAAGTAAGAAGACCGCTGCACACGCAGAAATGTCCCGACGTTATATATGGCCATTCACTTGTATTTACACTTTTCATAAGGATAACCATCGGCTGATAATTTAAAACATTGTTTTTCAAATCAGCATTAAATACATTTTGACTTCCGGCATATTTTTTATACACATACCTCACATAATCGTCAGGTTTACCGGTAATCACATTGTTCAGATAATTTCTCACCAAGGGTAAATCCGGATAAGTAACGCCACATGTATTCTTCCAATAATTCATGATTGTTGCCTGCTCCGGTACATTTGCGCCTAAATAATCAGCTATAATGACAATAGTAGCGGCACTGCAATAATCAGACTTGTCTTGCCAATATATCGATGGTCTGAGAACATAACCTGGCATATCAACCCCAGCCACAACAGTTTTGCTTTGACGTATTTTAGCCGAATCAATTTTAGCTGAATCAGAAGTAATTATAGCCCTTTTTTGTGAACCAGCAGATACATCTACAGAACACATTTCTCCTTGAAGTATAGACAATTCATTTTCGCTCAAATTCAATCCATTAAAGCTTGTCTTATCTATACCAAGCTGATACGCCTTTTTCATAAGCATTTGTCTCTGTTTATCCGTTTTACATTCCAGAAGCATCTCTCTCAATTGTTCTTCTACACTTTGATATTCTGAATAAGGAATCACAACAGAATCCCCTATAGGTACAGCATTTTTTTCCTCAGCATTTACAGAAAAAAGAGAGCCGGCAAAAACGGTAATAATAACAAAAACAACTATTGTAATTGATACTTTTGCAAAAAGTTTTTTCATAGAACCTTCCTCGCTTTCTTTGTTTATATTGAGTGAAATAAAATCCGCCTATACGATCCCGTAAACTACTTGTTTAATTAACCATTGGTATCACCACCTGTTTTTTTATTAAAAGAGTCCTCCATAATGCAATGATAGCAAATGCACCCACTATTGTCAAATTTTTACAATTAAAAATTCAACTATAAAAAATCAATTGTAAAAAACACCCGAAGCTGCTTTCACAACTCCGGGTGTTCTAACTTATTCAATTAATTGACCTTCGTCTCGGTTATCTTAACTCCGGGCTCGATAACATCGATGCACTTGACCGGGCACGCCTCGTGGCACTTGCCGCAGCCTACGCACTTCTCGTAATCGACCTTCGCGCAGAAGTTTTCTACCGTGACCGCACCGTATTCGCATGCCTTGACGCACTTCATGCAGCCGATACAGCCTGCCTTGCACTCTTTTCTGGTCTGGGCTCCCTTGTCATGATTCTTGCACATGACGGCGGCCTTCGCCTCGTGCAGGGGCATCAGATCGATAATGCCCTTCGGGCAGGTCTTGACGCACATTTTGCAGGCGCGGCACGCGAGCGGATTTATTCTCGCGACGCCCTCGCAGATATGAATCGCGTCATACGGGCATACCTCAACGCAGTCGCCGAAGCCGATGCAGCCGTAGGCGCACTCCTTCGGTCCGCCGAAAAGCTGAGTCGCCATCTTGCAGCTCTTGACTCCGACATAGTTGAGCTTCGTATCCGTGTTGTGAATATTGCCCTGGCAGAGGACAACGGCGGTCATGGGAACGACATCCCCCGCGGCAAGTCCGGTTATTTTCGCAATCGCCTTGCTGACCTCCGCGCCGCCGGGCATACAGCGTCCGGTGTCGGTGGTCTTGCCCTGAGAGAGGGCTGCCGCATAGCCCGAGCAGCCGGAGAAGCCGCACGCGCCGCAGTTTGCGCCGGGCAGTGCCTCCTGTATCTCCTCTGCCTTTTCATCGACCGGAACAGCCATGACCTTTGACGCAACGGCGAGACCGAGACCGGATATAAGTCCGATAACGGAGACGATGACAACCGCAATTATAATAAGATGCATATTATCCCGTCCTTTCTCAACCGAATATGCCGTCGACAACGCCCGAGAATCCGAGGAAGGAGACCGAGGTGAGCGATGCGGCAATGAGCGTTATGGGCAGACCCTGAAGGAATTTCGGCACGTCGCAGCTCTCAAGGCGCTCTCTGACGCCCGCGAACATGACCATGGCGAGCATGAAGCCGAGACCGCCGCCGAGCGAGCGCATCATCGACTGGCCGAAATTGTAGTTGTTCTCGACGTTTATGAGCACGACGCCGAGCACCGCGCAGTTCGTTGTTATCAGCGGAAGATAGATACCCAGCGCGTTATAGAGCGCGGGCATATACTTCTTGAGGATTATCTCGACGAGCTGAACGAGTGCCGCTATGACGAGAATGAATACTATCGTCTGAAGATATTCGAGGTCATTGGGGACAAGCAGCTTCGCGTTGATGGGATATGTAACTGCGGTAGAGAGCAGCATGACGAATATGACCGCCGCGCTCATTCCGACTGCGGTGTTGAGCTTCTTCGACACGCCGAGGAACGGGCAGATGCCGAGGAACTTTGCGAGAATGAAGTTCTCCGTAAGGATACCGGTAAGCAGTATTGAAAGCATTATTTTCATTTGCCTGCCGCCTCCTTTCCGTCCTTTTTGTTTTCAACCTCGCCGCGCAGGGAGCAGGACGCCGCCATCGGGCACGCCTCGCAGCCCTTGAGCTCCGCCTTTGAAAGACCCTTTCTGTCGGCAAGCTTGTTGGCGCACGCCATGAGTATGCCGAAGACGAAGAAGCCGCCGGGAGGCAGGATGAATATCAGCATGGGGCTGACGGACGCCGGAATTATCTGGAGACCGGCGACAGCGCCCGTGCCGAGCAGCTCTCTGACTGTGCCCATAAGGAGCAGCGCTGCGGTGAAGCCGACGCCCATGCCGAGACCGTCAACGGCGGAGGCCGCAACGGAGTTCTTGCACGCAAACGCCTCCGCTCTGCCGAGGATGATGCAGTTGACGACTATCAGCGGCAGGTAGACGCCGAGCTGCGAGTCGATCTGCGGGACGAACGCCTTGACGAGCATCTGGACTATCGTAACAAACGAAGCGATTATAACTATATAAGCGGGAATCCTGACCTTCTGGGGGATCACCTTTTTGAGCGCCGCGATTGCAATATTCGAGCACACAAGGACTATCGAAGCCGCAACGCCCATGCCCAGCGCACTCTCGACCGAGGTCGAAACAGCGAGCGTCGGACAGGTGCCGAGCACCAGACGGAGAACGGGGTTTTCAACGAGGATGCCCTTGGTAAACTCCTGAAAAAGACTCTTTTTCTTTGCCATTTTTTACTCCGCCCCCTTCAAATTGGAATCATAGTAGCTCAGAGCCTCATTGACCGCCGCCGTAACGGCTTTTGAGGTTATCGTAGCACCGGTGAGCGCCTGAATCTCGTTGCCCGAGGCACTGTTCTTGTTGACCGCGATATCCTTGACCTTTCCCTTGAACTGGTCAAGGAAGCTTTCATTCTGAGCCTTCATGCCCAGACCCGCAGTCTCATTGAGCTCAAGCGTCGAGATGCCGGTGACTGCGCCGTTTTTGTCAACGCCGGTCATTATCTTCACATCTCCGCCGTAGCCCTTGGAGACGGTGACAAAGACATAGCCGACTTCGCTGCCGCCTGCGTCCCTGCCGACGGCGTAGGTGCCGCTGCCGCCCTTCATCTCCTGCGTATCGCCGAACTCGGTAGCGGCGGGCAGAACCTTCTGCCTTGTTTCGACCTCGGTCTGCGCCGAGAGCTCCGCTATCTTCGGAGCCGTGACTTTATTTGTAACGGCGAGAAGAGCCGTGGCGACAAGGCATATCAGAAAGAGTGCTACGGTCGGGACAGCAAATTCCTTGAAATTTTTCATTCCTTCTCAGCCCCCTTCTTCTTTTCTTCTCTGACCGTGCCGAAGGGCTTCGGGGTGGTCAGATGCTCTATATGGGGAACGAGTATGTTCATAAGGATTATTGAGAACGAGACTCCCTCGGGCAGCGAGCCGAAAAGCCTGATGAGCGAGGTCAAAAGACCGCAGCCGATGCCGAAGATTATCCTGCCCTTGAGATTGATGGGCGAGGTGGTGTAATCGGTCGCCATGAAGAACGCGCCGAGCATGAGTCCGCCGCTGAGCAGCTGATAGGCGACGAAGGTGAAATCGCCCTTGCCGGCTATGAGCATTATGACGGCTACGGTGCCGATGAACGACAGCGGAATGGCGGGAGAGATTATCTTTCTTATCATCAGATAAACTCCGCCGATTATCAGCGCCACGGCGCAGGTCTCGCCGAGGCTGCCGCCGCGGTTGCCAATGAGCATATCGATGAGCTCCGGCAGCTCGTCGGAGAGCTCGCCGCCCTTTGTCATCATCGTCAGGGGCGTCGCCGTAGTGACCGTCTCGGTACCGTTTTCAAGCCACGAGAGGGGCTTTACCCATGTGGTCATGGCTGTCGGGAACGAGACCATAAGAATGATTCTTCCGGTTATAGCGGGGTTAACGAAGTTCTGACCGATTCCGCCGAACAGCTGCTTGACAACAACTATCGCAACAACGGAGCCTATCGCCGCCTGCCACAGCGGGATGGACACGGGCAGGTTAAAGGCGAGCAGAAGTCCGGTGACGACCGCGCTCAGATCGCCGAGCGCGTTGCTGCGCTTCATTATTTTGCGCGACAGATACTCGGAGAGCATACAGGTGCCTATCGTTACGAGGCAGACGAGCAATACACGCGGACCGAAGAGCCAGACGGACGCCGCAAGGGCGGGGATCAGCGCGACAATGACATTGAGCATTATTCCGCTGACCGTCTGCGCCGAGCGCACATGCGGAGATGCGCTGACTGTGAGTTTCTTTTCAGGCATTTTTGCTCTTCTCCTCTCTCAAAAGCTGTTTTGCAAGGCGCATATACTGAACGAGCGGCTTTGCCGCGGGACATGAATAAGCGCATGAGCCGCACTCCATGCAGACCGTGACGCCGGATTTTTCAAGCCTGTCTATATCCTTTGCCTTTGTGTAGCGTTCAATGAGCGTGGGCATAAGGCTCAGCGGACACGCCGCCGCACATCTGCCGCAGCGGATGCAGTCCCTCTCCTTTTTGACCTTCGACGCATCGTCGGCAAAGGCGATGATGGCGTTGTTCTGCTTGAGAACGGGAATATCGGTGTTGACAACGGCAAGTCCCATCATCGGACCGCCGGTTATTATCTTGCCGGGCTCGGCCTTGAAGCCGCCGCAGAAGTCGATTATCTCACCGACATTCATGCCGATGGGCACGCGGACGTTCTTCGGGTCGGCTATCGCGGAGCCGTCAACGGTCAGCGAGCGGCTGACGAGCGGTTTGCCGCTCTTGAGATATCTCGCTATAAATGCAACGGAGGCGACATTCATAACAACGCAGCCGACATCGGCGGGCAGCTTTCCGGGCGGGACCTTTCTGCCCGTGGCGGAGAGCACCATCATTTTCTCTGCACCCTGGGGGTACTTTGAATTGAGCACCATAAGACGCACCGCGTCATCTGCGGCATTATCCTTGTCCGCTATTGCCTTGAGCACCTTGAACGCCTCGGGCTTGTTATCCTCTGCGGCGATAACAACATGCTTGAAGCCGAGAAGCTCTTTCAGAGTATAGATGCTAGAAAGGATATCCCACGAATTTTCGATACATTCGCGGTAATCGACCGTTATGTAGGGTTCGCACTCCGCAGCGTTGACGATAAGTGTGTCAACATTCTTGTCGGGCGGAATACGCAGCTTGACGTGAGTGGGGAAGCCCGCTCCGCCGAGTCCGACAAGACCGGAATCCCTGACGGCGCGAAGGAAGCTCTCCTTGCCCGTCACCTTCGGCGGCTCAAGACCGTCGAAAAGGCGCATCTCTCCGTCGGACTCTATCTCCACCGCCTGAGTGACAACGCCGTTTGCAAGCGTCGTCTGCCTGATTGCGCTGACGGTGCCGGATATTGACGCGTGGATCGGCGCACTGACGAACTTGTCGCTGTCGCCGATTGTCTGTCCGACCGAAACTTTGTCGCCCGCTTTTACAGTGGGTGTGCACGGTACACCGATATGCTGCTGCATGGGCAGAAGCACTTTTTCGGGGACTGGAATTCTTACGACTTCACAGTCTGCGGTGTTCTTGTTGTGGTTGACATGCACGCCTCCGCGTACCTGCTTGACAGCTTTAAGAACACCGTCGAGTTTAACCGAGCTCATTTCTTCAACTCCTTATGATATGATTATTGCTTCCTTATTATAAACCGCGTCTGCTTTTCGAGTGCCGGCATAACTATGCGCAGCACCGTTCCCGTAACAGCTCCGGTTATAAGCGAAAAAATCAGCAGTGCCGGCGCATAGCCGAGCACGGCCTTTGTCCCCGTGAGCACCGCCGCCGCGGCGAGCTGACCTGCGTTGTGGCACACGGCGGCGATTACCGACGCGCCGAGCAGACCGAAGGGATCGGATTTTATTTTTGTTACCGCCCACATGGCGAGAGTGCTGACAACTCCCCCCGCGAGGCTCATAAAAAATGCCGTTGCGCCGCGTGTCATAAGGGCAAAGAGTGCCTTGAACACGGTTATGCACATCGCCTGCGGCAGTCCGAGCGTGAGGACTGTGAACATCGTCACAATATTTGAAAATCCCGGCTTTGCTCCCGGCGGCAGAAACGGCAGAGAGGGAATCAGATTTTCAAGAAACGAGAGCGCAATTGCCTGGGCGCAAAGGATACCCAAGAGAGCCGTTTTTCTCGCTTTCATGGGCATATCCTCCCGGTCAGAGCGTCGTGCCGCTTCTCCGAGCCCTCAAGCCTTACCACAACTCCGGCGGGCAGGCACGCGGCGGTGTCGCCCGAACGGGTGAGCTTGCCCGACTTTACGCATAATTTATCGCGGCAGTCCGCGTCTTCAAACCAGACCGCTCCGTCCTTTATTTTTATCACGACCTTGGGGTTCGTATCGGGAGTTATTGTCATATCGGCGGTCTTGTCGAGCGTTACGCGGCGGTATACTTCGCCGCCCGCATAGATGACCGCCTCCGTTTTTCCGTTTGAAGGCAGAAGCCGCCATATCAGAAGAGCCGCACCGACACAGAGTATGACCGCTATCACTGCGACATCGGCTTTTTTTATGAATCTGCGCTGCATCTGTCTCCCCCGTTATGAAAGTTTGAATCCGTCCTTTTCAAGCTCGAAGCTGTCTGCGAGAGAGTCCGTGACCCTGACGCTCCTGTCACTGAACACGAAGACCGCCTGCGCGCCGTACTTCTCAAGCAGCGGCAGTGATTTTTCGTATCCGAGCACGAAGCACGCAGTCGAAAGTGCGTCGGACATAAAGCCGTCGCTGCAAACGACCGTCACGCTGACAAGTCCGCTCTCTGCGGGATAACCCGTTTTCGGGTCGAGTATATGGTGATAGCGCACGCCGTCGCGCTCAAAATACCGCTCATAGCTGCCGGAGGTCGAAACGCAGGTCGCGGGCAGGGTCAAAACGGCAAAGCTCTCGGTCGAGCTCTCCGAAAAAGGATCTCTTATCCCGACCGTGAATTTTTCGCCGTCACCGTAAAGAAGTATACTTCCGCCGACGGAGACTACCGCACGCTTTATTTTCGATTTTTCGAGCACCCCGCGCACCTCGTCGCAGGCGATACCCTTGCCCACCGAGCCGAGGTCGAGCACCGTGTCCGACGGTATTTTAATGCCGTTACCGTTTATCTCTATGGCGGCGTCCGTGCCGCTCAATGCCGAAATAATCTCATCCTTATCGGGCACTCTCTCATTGTCGGTTCCGAAGCCCCAGAGGTCGCTGAGTCCGCCGAGCAGAGGATCGAACGCGCCGCCGCTTGCCCTTCGGAGCTCCTCACACCTCAGGAGAATATCCTCCATCTTCTTTTCGGGGTCGTCCGTCTCCCCGTCAGCCGAGGACGAAAAGAGCGTTATTCTCACGCTCTGCCCCGCCGCGTCGTTTATCTCGCTGACGGCGGAGGCTTCAATATGGCGCGAAAGGAGCTTGTTTTCAAGCTCCGATATGCAGTCAAAAACCGACTCGCCGACCTTTTTCGCGTCCTTGCCCTCGATGTCCGCGCTGACGGCGGTGTTCATCATTGCGGACGATGACGAGAACTCGCGGCTCTGCCTTATGCCGTCATACGCCACGAGACCTATCAAAATCACAGCCGCCGCACATGAAAGCGCGACAACCGGCTTTTTCAGGCTTTTTTTCATCGGTCTCCCTCCGCAGTCAAGTCTTCCGATACCTATAACATATATATTTTACATTGTTTTTCTGCAAACTTCAAGGATTTAAAATTGTCATTTCCGGCGACGAAAAAATATAGAAATATTTCTTTATCGATACAAAAATTGCTTTTTAAGCTCGATGTACAAAAAAACAGAACTAAGAAAATATGGTATAATCTAACAAAATATTTTGATAATATTATCAGTTATGACGAAAATTTATTTTGCTGTAACGCTAATATAAAGCATTTTTCGGAGAAAATCTATGTTTGAACAGTCAATCAGCGTCGACAGAATGGAGCAGGCGGTCAGCCTGTTCGGCAGCTTCGACGAGAACATCAGAATGATAGAAAAAGAGTTCGATGTCAGCGTAGTCAGCCGTGGCTCGGAGATAAAGGTCACGGGCGAGGCGGAGAATGTCTCGAAGGGCGTGCGTGCGATAAACGGGCTTTTGATGCTCATCAACCGCGGCGAGGCGCTCAGCGATCAGAACGTCCGCTATGTCATATCGCTCGTCAACGAGGGCAACGAGGATCAGCTCCCGCAGATGACTGCGGACTGCATCTGTATCACCTCAAAGGGCAGACCGGTCAAGCCGAAAACGCTCGGTCAGAAGAAATATATCGAAGCCATACGCAAAAATACGGTCACTCTCGGCGTCGGTCCCGCCGGCACCGGCAAGACCTATCTTGCGGTCGCCATGGCGGTCACGGCCTTCCGCGCCAAGGAGGTCAACCGTATAATTCTGACCCGCCCCGCCGTTGAAGCGGGCGAAAAGCTCGGATTTCTGCCCGGCGACCTCCAGCAGAAGGTCGATCCCTATCTGCGCCCGCTCTATGACGCGCTGTTCGATATGCTCGGCGCGGAGAGCTTTCAAAAGCAGCTCGAGCGCGGGAATATTGAGGTCGCGCCCCTCGCCTATATGCGCGGACGCACGCTTGACGACAGCTTCATTATCCTCGACGAGGCGCAGAACACCTCGGTCGAGCAGATGAAGATGTTCCTGACCCGTCTCGGCTTCAACTCGAAGATGGTCGTCACGGGCGATATAACCCAAATCGACCTGCCCGACGGCAAGAGAAGCGGTCTCGTCGATGCGGTGAAAATTCTCAAGGATGTCGATGATATTCAAATTGTCAGGTTCAACGAGCGCGATGTGGTCAGACACAAGCTCGTTCAGGATATAATCAAGGCCTACGAAAAACACGAGGATGTGAAAAAAAGAAAATGAGAGGCAAAGTTAAGGTAATTATCACAAACGACCAGAATGAGGTCAAAATACCGACGGGAGTGAGAATGCTCGTGCGCCGCGCATGCACCGCGGTTCTGACACTCGAGGAGTTCAACGACCCTGCCGAAATAAGCGTCCGCTTCGTGGACGACGAGGAGATACACAGACTCAACCGCGAATACCGCAATGTGGACAGGAGCACCGATGTGCTCTCGTTCCCCCTGGGCGAAAACGGAGTGTATGACACAAATTTTGACACGGGCGCAAAAATGCTCGGAGACATAGTTATTTCTATCCCGCACGCAGTCAGCCAGTCCGAGCGTTTCGGTCACACGCTCCAGCGTGAGATAGCCTTCCTTACCGTACATTCGATGCTCCACCTTCTCGGCTATGACCACGAGGGCGGCGGGATCGAGAGCGTGCGTATGCGCGAAAAGGAGGAGACCGTTTTGACTCAGCTCGGTCTGCCCAGAAGCGGTAGCTACTATATGGGTGACGAATAAATGAGAGATCTGCTCAGGAGCTTCGTCTATGCGGGTTCGGGCATCGTCACCTGCATCAGGCAGGAGAGGAATATGCGCGTGCACCTTGTGTGCATGATATATATGTATTCATATCTTCTTATCTACGACTTCTTCGAGGTCTCGCACACCCAGTTTGCGATAATTTTTATTGCAAACGCGATAGTTGTCATGGGTGAGCTGTTCAACACTGCCATCGAGGCGGTCGTTGACATGGCGGAGGAGAAGTTCAGCGAGAAATACAACCGCCTCGCGAAAATATCGAAGGATACCGCAGCGGGAGCCGTGCTCGTCGGCGCGATATTCGCCGTGTGTACGGGCATCGCGATTCTCGCCCAGCCTGAGGCGTTCAGGGCGATGTTCGCCTACTATGCGGAGAAGCCGTATATGATAGCCGTTTTAATTTTCAGCCTTGCGCTGAGCCTCGTGTTCATATTCACGGGCTTCAATTTCAAGAAAAAAGACAAATATAAAAATCAATGACCGCTGACCGTCATATCAGCGGTCATCTATATGAGGAGAAATTATGACCCAGACAAGAACCGCTTTCATCGCAATAGTCGGCTGCCCGAATGTCGGCAAGTCGTCGATACTCAACCGCCTGCTCGGGCAGAAGGTCGCCGTCGTGTCGCCCAAGCCGCAGACCACGCGCACGAAAATAATGGGCGTGCTGACCGAGGGCGAGGTTCAGCTCGTTTTCACCGACACGCCCGGCTTCCACCGTCCGCGCACAAAGCTCGGCGAGAAGATGATAAAGGCGGTCAGCGACAGCATCTCGGGCGTTGACGCGTGTCTTTTCGTCGTCGAACCCTCGGGTGAGCTGCGCGATGCGGAAAAAGACCTTCTCAAAAAGTTTAAAGACGAGAAAATGCCAGTCATTCTCGCCATAAACAAAATAGATTCCGTCAAGCAGAAGGAATTGCTTATCGAGCGCATGGCGCAGTTCTCCGCGCTCTACGATTTCGAGGCTATAGTCCCCTGCTCCGCGCTCAAGGGCGACGGCTTCGGCGACCTTAAGGACGAGCTGTTCAGGCAGGCTCAGCCCTCGCCGCACTTCTTCCCCGACGACACCCTGACCGACCAGCCCGAGCGCGTACTCGCCGCCGAGATAATCAGAGAAAAGCTTTTGAATCTCCTTGACGATGAGGTGCCGCACGGCGTTGCGGTATGCATTGAGAGAATGCACGAGCGCGAGGACTCGAATATAACCGATATCGACGCCACTATCTACTGCGAGCGTGAGAGCCACAAGGGCATAATAATAGGCAAAAAGGGCGAGATGCTCAAAAAGGTTTCGACAAAGGCGCGTGAGGATATGGAGCGCTTCTTCATGTGCAAAATCAACCTCCACTGCTGGGTAAAGGTCAAGGAGGGCTGGCGCAACAGAGAGGGGCTCATACACAATTTCGGGCTCGACAACGAATAAAATTTTTCCTATTATAAATGCGCCGCGCAGTGAAAAAAATATTTTTACACTGCACGGAGGAGCGCACATTGCGCGTTTATCATAGATGAAAAATACGGACAAGAACACGGTTCAGAATGCATGGAACGCCTTTGAAATGAGCGGCAGGGTCGAGGACTATCTCCGCTATGCAAAGACGAATATCCTTGCGGGAGGTGAAAGGGCGAGTGCAGACGCAGACAGAGGGACTGATAATCAAGTCCCGCGATATCAATGAAAACGACACCGTCGTTAAAATTTTAACGGGCGATCTCGGGCTTATCTCCGCCTTTGCAAACGGCACGAAGAAAGTCAAGAGTCGAACCGCGAGCGCCGCCGTTTCGCCCATGACTTATTCCCGCCTGACTCTCTACCGCGGGCGCGAGAGCTACATAGTTGACGACGCAAAGGCGATAGATGTGTTTTTCGGGCTGCGCGAGGATATTGAAAAATTATCGCTCGCGAACTACTTCTGCGAGCTTGCGGGCGAGTTTTCGCCCGAGAACACCGAGGCTCACGAATTTTTGAGCCTGACGCTCAATCTCCTGCACCTGCTGTCCGAGGACAAGCGCAGGGCGGACTTTCTAAAGCCCGTCGGCGAGCTGCGTATGCTCGCGCTTGCGGGCTATATGCCCGACCTCGTCGGCTGCCAAGCCTGCGGGAACGAGCTGCCCGACGAGCCCGTGTTCAGCCTGCGCCGTGCGGGATTTTTCTGCCGAGGCTGCGCCCCGGACGGCGAGGGAATCCCAGTAACGCCCGGCGTGATAAACGCGATGCGCCATATCTGCACCTGCGACGACCGCGCACTGTTCGCGTTCCGTATGCCGGACAGCTCGCTGAAAATCCTCGGCGACATCACCGAGCAATACCTGCTTCTCCAGCTCGGGCACAAGCTGAGAACGCTGGATTTTTACAAGAGCATAAAGATGTGAACCGATATCGTCTCTTACACATAAGTGACGATATTTTTATTTGCTTCGGAATACCCTTATCTTTTTTCCGATTTTTATGCAGTTATCTATGACATACTTTGTCCCTTTTGATTTACCGTCCCAAAAGGCTATAACCTCATCGGCATATTCTATTATTTGAATATTTCTACGCAGCGGTGCCGATTTCCCGTACTTTTTATAGTTTGGGAAAAATTCAGTTAATTTTTTGCCGTTTCTTCGGGCATATTCTCTTGCACAAGTATCTATTCCCGTTGCGCCTCCTGAAACAATTTCCGCAACATCATCCGGAATAAAGTTTTCTAAATTATCCACATTGAGATTTCTCGAACCTATAACAGCAAGTTTCATCAGTTTTCTCCACCAATTTTATACGCACGCGCGTATAAAATTATATCAAACACATCGCTATTACGCAAGTGCGTATACTATCGTGCAAATATTTTTATAAAATTTGCACGAGGTGAGGATATGCAGATCAAAGAAGCCATCGTCGAGCGGATAAAAAATATCTGCCTTGAGCGCGGCATGAAATATAATGAGCTCGCGACCCGCTCCGGCGTCACGCCGTCAACGGTTTACAGTATGCTCGACCCGAGCCGCCGCGACCTGTCGGTCATAACGCTCAAAAAGCTCTGCGACGGACTCGACATGACGATAACCGAGTTCTTTGACGACGACATATTCAGAACCCTCGAACAGGAAATTCAATAAAATATCAGCCGGGCGGATATCCGTCCGGTTGTTTTTATCCCGTCGTGCTCTCGCTCTGCGCGGCATTTTTTGTCGGAAAATCGAAGCCCTGCATGAAGCCGTTGAGCTCGGTCGAGCAGACGTCTCCGCCTATCACCGCGCCCTCATAGACGAGGATATTCGCCTGCACCGTCCCGCTGTCGCCCTCATAACCGGGGTAATTTTTGATGTTGTATGTCCAGCGCTTTGCGCGTTTGCCCGCATATTTCGTCAGATCGAGGTTCTGCGCTTTCTGAAGCTCGTTGTATTTTTCATACCCCTTGTCAAACTCGGCGGGGATTATAACCTCGGCGACCTCGACCGGGTCCTCCTCAATCTCCCAGCCGAACTGCGACAGAAACGCCGTGCGCTCCGAGGCGTTCGACGCCTTGAGGCTTATCGCGTTGTCGCTTATCGCAGGCTTGCCGCGGTTTATCAGCAGCACCACCGCCGCCGCAGCGAGCACCGCCGCGAACGCGGTCAAGGCAATTTTCAGCTTTGAGGATTTAAATGAAAACACAAACACTTTTCTCCGCCCCTTCGCGCTTATAATAGACAGTTGATATATATGCTTACTTCTTCCCCTTTATCACGGTTGACAAATCTTGCTGAAATGGTAATATTATACTGTAACCTATTTCACATTTCGGAGGCACGAAGAAGCATGAAAAAAAGCAGTCTCATCCCCTTTGCCGTTCTCGCCGCAGCTGCGGGCGCGGGCGCGGCAGTGGGCAGAAAACTAAAGACCGACAGGGCTTTTCGCCACGATTTTGACGACGCTGTCGGAAAAGGTATCCTCGCCGCCGTCGGCAAGATTGCCGACAAGCTCCCCGAACCGAATTTCGGCGATGTCTCGAACTATCTCAGCCGCGATTTCTATCCCGGTCACGGCGAATTTGCCGAAGCGGGCAAGCGCGGGTCAAGATGGCGTCTCGGCTACGCACGCCGCAGTCTCGTCCCCGACGACTACAATCAGAAGGACTACTACATAGCGGGCTATCTCTCCTATCCGCCTAATATAATGAGCGGCGTTATCGACGACCAGGCGGTGCGCGTTATCTGCCTTGACGATTCGAGCGGACGCGGGAGCGTGGTTTTCGCCGTCATCGACTGCGTGGGAATATCCGGCACGGACATACGCCGCATACGCGGGAGACTGTCGGATTTCGCAAAAGAAAACAACATCATTTCAATCAATATTTCCTCCATCCACTGCCACAGCGCGATTGACACGCAGGGGCTCTGGGGTGATCTGCCGAAGATGCTCAAGAACAATGTCAAGGCGACCAAAGACGGACGGTATGACGACATAATCTCCGGACGCGATCCGGAGTTCATGGAGAACCTGTTTGAAAAGACCGCAGACGCGATAAAAGAGGCATTCAACTCCATGCAGCGCGGAAAGCTCACCTATGTGCGCACCGACGCTATCGACTTTGCGCGTGACAAGCGCCCGCCCTATGTTTGGGACAAGGATATAGTGCGCCTGCGCTTTGTCCCCGACAACGGCTCGAAAGAGACTATCGCCGCGTTCATGGCGGCTCACCCGACCGCGCTCGGCGCGAAGAACTCCCTGCTCAGCTCCGACTACATCGCATCGATGGAGCAGGAGATAAACAAAGAAAGCAAGAACTTTATATTCTTCCAGGGCGCGGAGCTCGCGATAGCCCAGCAGCGCGACTGCATAACCGAGCATGACGGCTCGGAGGGCTGGCAGGAGTACGGCAAGACGCTCGGTCGCTTCCTGCTCTCGATACCCGAAGAGGACGAGAGGCGCGTCGCGACTTTTATAAACATCAGAAACCGCGAAATATTTATTCCGGCTGACAATCCGATCCTCATCGCCGCCGCAAAGGCGGGACTTGTTGACAACACCGTTCTGCACGACCCGAACGAAAAATCCGGCTACTGCTTCGTCAGCGAAATAGGCTATGCGGAGATAGGCAAGGAGCTTTCCCTCGCGCTCATTCCCGGCGAGCTTGCGCCCGAGATTCTGCTCGGCGGCGCATACGGCGCGGACGAGAGCTTCAACCGCACCGCGTGGGAATATCCGCCCATGCGCGACATGATCCCAGAGGGCAGAGAGCTGAGCGTTATAGGTCTGTGCAACGACGCTATGGGATATATCCTGCCCGACAACGACTACGGCAGCGTTATAGCAAAGGACCACTATGAGGAGGCGGTCTCGGCTGGAAAACGCGCGGGATCGACGATAACAAAAGCTTTCGGAGAGCTTGTGAAAAGTCTCCGATAAAAAAATAAAACACAACGGAGGTCCACTATGCGTAAAAACATCCGGCGAACCCTCAGTATTCTTCTTGCGGCAATTTTGCTGCTCGGCGCGAGCCTTCCCGTTTTCGCTCAGAGCGCAAAATGCACCTGCGGCACGCCGCCCGTTATCTATGTCGCGGCTCTCGGCAGTGCCACGCTGTATCTTGACAGGGGCACGGAAAACGAGCGGGTGCTCTTCAGACCCGACACCGCCGCCTACCTGCGCCTTGCCGCACGCCTCGCGCCGTCAATAGCCCGCCTCGCCATAGACAAAAACTATGACGCATTCGGCGACGCGCTCATCGACGGAGTTTCGGATATCTTCGGCGATTTGCAGATGGACGAAAACGGCGACTCGACAGACCGCGTGACTTCGGACGCGGAGCTGCCCACCGACCCCGACCACGGCGTTGACAAGAGCTACTATTTCGCCTACGATTTTCGTGAGGATCCGCTGACCGTTGCGGATAAGCTGCACGAATATATCGCCTGCGTCAAGAAGCTCACCGGACACGACACCGTGCTTCTTCGCGCCTCGTCCATGGGCGGCGTTATGACCATGGCATATTTCTACAAATACGGCACCGACGGCATCGACGCGTGCATCTTCCAGTGCTGCCCGATCCTCGGCACACAGGTTGCCGGTGACCTCTTCACAAAGAAAATTACTATCGACCCAGACGCCCTCGTGCGCTACGCCTCTCAGCTTCCGACCGACGAGCAGTGGCAGTCGGATCTGCTCTGCATCGTTCTCGATATGCTCAATTTTGCGGGCGTTTTCAAGGCTTTGGTCGGCGTTGCCGACAAGCTGCTCGAAAATCTGACGGACAGGGTCTTTGACGAGCTTATGTATCCCGTGTTCGGCTCGATGCCCGGAATATGGAGCTTTGTGACGGACGACGAATATGAGCAGGCGAAGCAGATGACCTTCAACGAGAACACATCAAAGAAGCTCATCTCCCGTCTCGACGAATATCACTACAATGTCCAGTGCAGAGCCGGAGAGATACTGAACAAGGCGAAGAAAGACGGCGTGAAGATAATGATAGTCGCGGGCTACAACAAGCAGCGCACCCCGCTCGTCGAGTCATATATGTCAAACAGCGACGCGACCGTTGACACGAAATACGCCTCGGTCGGAGCGACCGTTGCCGATCTCGGTTCAACTCTCCCCGACGGATATGTTCAGAAGAACGAAGCGGGCGTTCACGATCACCTTTCAAAGGACGGCGTGATAGACGCATCGACCTGCCTTATGCCCGAAAATACGTGGTTCATAAAGGATATGCTCCACTGCAAGACTCACGAGGGGCACAAGGCGATGTACAACTGGTTCTTCTATTCGGATTATGAGCCCGATGTGTGGTCGAACGAAAAATATCCGCAGTTCCTGCAAAACGATGTGAACGCACAAACGCTCGCCCCCATCGGCACTCAGGCGCGTCCGGGGCAGTCCGAAAGCGGCTCCGAAGACGGCTCCGAAAGTGCCGGCAAGCCCCTGACTCCGCAGACCGGCTCGGCGTCCTTTGCGGCGGTTATCCCGCTCCTATTTGCCCTGCCCGCCGGAGTTGTTTCAAGGCGGCGCAAACACTCATAACAGAAAAATGCAACAGCTGACGGCGATGTG
>CAVDWM010000008.1:0-1916 GCA_963612725.1 Faecalibacterium prausnitzii
TACCTACCGCCTACTGCCTACCGCCTATCTCCTACTGCCTATCGCCTATCTCCTATCTCCTACCGCCTTGAGCGAAGCGGCAGCGGTGCGTTATCGGCAAAAATTGAACTGAACTGTATTTTTGGAGCGGAGTGCAAATAGGTTTATTCTCCGCAATGCGTCCCCGCCCGCGGGACGGTTGATATTATCGGCGAGGCGGTCGAGGTCGCCTGTCGGCTTACAGATATTTAGAAAATCCGCCGAACGAGTCAGTGCGAGGACGGGCGAAAATTTTTCCTTTAGCATTTTCATATCGATCACTCACCTTTTTGAAATTCAAGTTATTTGCGTCATATTTTTCCTTTTAATTATATTTACGCATCTTTTTCACCGCTTATAAGGACTTTTTGCCTGAAACAGTGTAAATATTTTTTGATTTTTGTACTCCAGTACAATAATTTTTTCGTTTTAACGGTACTAAAGGACAAAAATAAAATAAATTTTAGGAAAAGCCCGCTTAGATATTGATTTATTCTTTTTATTGTGATAATCTTACGATAGAGCAATAATTTGTGCACAAGATATAAAATCGACACGAAAGGGTGGAAATTTATGAGTAAAAAAGCAAATCCTTACGAAAACTTTCTGAACGTGCTCGACAGCGCGGCTGCGCTTGACGGCATCGATCAGAACGACTATGCGTCGTTCCGTTATCCGGAGCAGGAACTGAAGGTCAACTTCCCCGTGCGCATGGACAACGGCGAGCTGAAAATGTTCACAGGCTACCGCATCCAGCACTCAAGCACACGCGGGCCGTGCAAGGGCGGCATAAGATTTCATCCTAATGTAGATATGGACGAAGTCCGCGCGCTCGCCGCATGGATGACCTTCAAATGCGCAGTTGCCAACATCCCCTACGGCGGCGCAAAGGGCGGCATAACCTGCGACCCGTCGCAGATGTCCAAGGGCGAGCTTGAGAGAATGACCAGACGCTACGCTGCAATGATAGCGCCGATCATCGGCCCCCACAAGGACATTCCCGCTCCTGACGTCAACACCAACGCCGAAGTCATGGGCTGGATCATGGATACATATTCGATGAAATACGGCTATCCCATCCCCGGCGTCGTCACCGGCAAGGCGTTTGAAATAGGCGGCTCGCTCGGCAGACCCGAGGCCACGGGACGCGGCGTCATGCTCTGCTGCCGCGCGCTGACCGAGAAGCTCGGACTTGACATAAAGGACTGCACCTTCGCCGTTCAGGGCTTCGGAAATGTCGGCTCTACCGCCGCTTACCTCATAGCCGACCTCGGCGCAAAGGTGGTTGCAATAAGCGACCACACCGCAGCGTTCTATTGCGCGGACGGTCTCGATGTTCACGATATGCTCGACTATGCAGCCGGCAACGGCCGCGTGCTCCAGGGCTACAAGGCTGACGGCGTGACCGAGATAGCGAAAGAGGATCTCCTCTACACCGACGCCGACTTCCTTATCCCCGCAGCGCTCGAGGGTCAGATCACTGCCGACAACGCCGACAGGATAAAGGCGAAGTACATCGTCGAGGGCGCAAACGGTCCGACAAGCTACGAGGCGGATCAGATACTCAACGCCAAGGGCAAGATAGTTGTTCCCGACATCCTCGCAAACGCGGGCGGCGTTATCGTCTCCTACTTCGAGTGGGTGCAGAACCTGCAGGCTCTCTCCTGGTCGCTCGAAGAGGTCAACAACAAGCTCGCAGATATCCTCCTCAAGGCATTCGACGAGGTCTACGGACTGACCGAAGAGCGCGGATATCCGATGAGAACCTCCGCTTACATCATCGCTCTTCGCAGACTTGTCAAGACCAAGAAGATAAGAGGCATTTTCCCGTAAGCTATACAATATCGCTAAAGCGGTATGAAGCTTGACAAAAAGTCGCCGATATGGCGGCATAGGTC
>CAVDWM010000008.1:1926-74301 GCA_963612725.1 Faecalibacterium prausnitzii
GCATAGGTCAGGAAAGATAAATAATATAAAAAATCATACGGCGGAGTTGATTTTCGTTTAATCACTCTGCGGCACAAGTTAAAAACGAGGGAGAAGGCACGCTTGCCTTCTCCCCCTTTTTTATATCAGGAAACCAACTGCAACGAAATTCTTCGCTGCAATTGTATTTAATTGTATTTTGCGTTATTGAATCATAAATTGCTGACCAGACAGCGAAGATATTTATGCGCCTGCTCTTTTGTGCAATCGGATTTTTTTATTGCCGCCCACTGCCACACAAGGAACAATGTATTGCTGTAATGGTCTGCAAGCAGTTCATTCGGAATATCCTTTTGCGTAGCTTCCGTACAATCCTTAAATATTTGGCGCATCGTATTATTCAGAAAATTTCTGAAGCTTGAAAACATATATCCGCCCTCGCTGTTGTGCAAAAGAACCTTGTGTATAACCGCTTCATTTTGCTTTGTGAAATCATAAATTCGGTCGAAATAAAGGTACAGCATTTCGTTTTCTTCGGCGTGATGATATTCCTCAAATCCTACCTGCCGGGCGAGAGTCTGCCAACAGTACTCAAGTAAATCATATTTATCGTCAAAGTAATTATAAAATGTTGCACGAGGATATTGTGCTGCTTCGCATAACTGCCCGACGGTGATTTCCTCAAAGGATTTCACGGACAAAAACATAAACATTTCCTTAGTGAATGCCCCAAGTGTTCGCTTTGCACCTTTTGTTAACGGCTTTGTCGTATCGTATTTCATAGTTTTCCCCTTTTGCAAATTACAAGATTTGTCCAACTTTATACAGGCAGGTTTATCTGTCACTTGTTTTGTTGCCGATTACAGTATAGTATGAAACCAATGATTTTGCAAGCGTCCAATATTATCCACTTGTGCAACGAGGAGACAGGGTATGATTTTATATTTTTCAGCAACCGGAAACAGCGAATATGTTACAAAAAGAATTGCGGCAGAAACAGGTGACATTTCGGTCTCAATTACAGATTGCTATAAAAAACAAACTTTTTCTTTTGATGAGAAATGTGAAACACTTGGTATAGTAAGCCCTACATACTCTTGGGGGCTGCCTGTTATTGTAGCTGAATTTTTGCAAAAATTAGATTTAGGCTATCAGCCAAATTATATCTATTTCATTGCAACCTACGGAACAACGCCGGGACAGACTGGACGATTTGCAGATGAAATTCTTGCTCCGAAAGGTTTGCCGTTGTCTGCAAGGTTCAGCATAAAAATGCCGGACACATGGACTCCGATTTTTGATTTAAGCGACAAAGAAAAGGTTCGACAGAAAAACAATAATGCCGAACACGAAATTGATTGTGTTATCGAGCAAATAAAAGAATTGACCGACGGCGATTTTATGAAAAACAAACTGCCTTACCCTATTGCAAAAATAGGACACGGTATTGAATATGATTCGATGCGCAAAACGAACCATTTCTCGGTTAAAGACGCCTGCTTCGGGTGCGGGCTGTGCGTCAAAAACTGTCCCATTTCCGCTATTGAACTCAAAGACTGCAAGCCCGAATGGATAAAAAAGCAATGCGTTATGTGTCTGCGCTGTTTGCACAACTGTCCCGTTTTTGCTATTCAATACGGCAAAAACACAGAAAAGCACGGGCAGTATGTGCACCCGCAATATCGTTTGCACAAATGACCTGTCACATTTTTTAACACAAAATAAAAAGGCGCGGCTTGCAAGGATAAAATTCGCGGGCAGCGCCTTGAGCTTCGGTGCATTGTGCCAAACATCAGCCGTGTCGAAAGGTGCGGCTCTTTGCATTTTGACGACAGTTTAAATAAAAATGTTGTAATTACGGCGACTTTAGTGTATAATTTTTATGTCAGAGGAATTGCAGTCCCGGGGGCTCTGGTCAAACGGTCACTCCCCCTCATATAAAACAGAAGGAGTTTATTCAATGGATAAGTATCTCATTATCAACGCAGACGATTTCGGAATGTGCAGAGCGGCAAACCTCGCCGTCATGGATCTGCTCAAGTCCGGCTCGATCACCTCTTCGACCATCATGGCTCCCTGCCCGTGGGCATATGAGGCATGCCGGTTCGCAAAGAAGAATCCGCAGTTCGCCATCGGCGTGCATCTGACCTTCACGAGCGAGTGGGCTACATACCGCTGGTCGCCCGTCGGCACCGGCAACACCGACAGCCTGCGCGATGAGCTCGGCTTCATGCATCCCGAAAGCATCGACGTTGAGAAGAACGCCGACATAAACGAGGTTGCCGCCGAGATCCACGCTCAGATAAACCGTCTCAAGGCTCTCGGTCTCACCCCCTCTCACCTTGACAACCACATGGGCTCACTCTACGGCATCGAGACAGGTCGCTTCGAGCTGCTTCAGCTCGTGCTCAGCATTGCCGGCGAATACGGTCTTCCGTTCCGCTTCCCCGGCACCTTCACCGACGCTCAGATGAACAACACCATGCTCGACATAAAAATCGACAAGGAGCAGATCATGGGTCTCATCGGTCAGCTCAACGCCTATGCGCACAGCGTCGGCGTGGCGAACCCCGACTTCCTGCTTCCCGGCGAGTGGACCGGTCCGCAGAACGACAGCTACGACAACTACCGCGACTATATCTACGAGCTCTACAAGACCTTCCCCGAAGGCGTGACCGAGACATATATCCATCCCGCGCTCGAGTGCGACGAGCTCAAGGGCATCACCGGCGCATGGCACCGCAGAGTCTGGGAATACAAGCTCTTCTCCGACCCCAAGACGAAGCAGCACATCGACAGCCTGGGCATCAAGCTCATCAACTATCGCGAGCTTGCCGAGATGAAGAAGTAAAAAAATTCGGAGCAGTTCCTTTCGGGGCTGCTCTTTGTTTGTCGATAGACCCGATTTTGGGAGCTTCGCAGAAATCGGAATCAACGCTTCACTTATGTACAGGGCAGTGGCGCGAAGCGCCGTAGAGATTGTTTTGAACAAGCTGCATTTTTTAATTGCCAAGTCTTTTGAGCTTTCACGCAACAACCCCTCAGTCACGGCTTCGCCATGACAGCTCCCCTTACACAGTGGAGCCTTGAGGCTCCGTGCAATAACAGACTTTTTCAACAGACTCAGAGCAGTTCATTTCGGGACTGCCTTTTTATGTGCACACGAAAAAACAGCACCGCCGACACGGTGCTGTAATTTTTTAAAATATTCACTTTTCTGCATTCAGACGATCGGTTTTTTTCTTTTTGACGTTTGTATTATTTCCGATCTATATAAAAACGGTGAGCGTAAAACTTTATCTATTCTTCTGTTGCGCCGGATTACCGTTGATACGGCGCAATTCCGACATCTTACGGTTGTTATCGTTTTCGTCTGAAATGCTGCGGCCGTTGCCGCTCGGTACACCCATCACCTTTTTGGCGTTCAAGTACGCCGGACGAAAAGCTCCGAGTGCAGAAAAAGTGCTGTTATTCTGCTCTGTTGAGCTTTCAGATAAGCTGTGACGGGCGGTCGGAGTAGTGTATTTCGGTTTCACTGTACATCGGACTCGCCTCCAATCTTTTTTTGAGTGTACCCCTCAGGTACGGCGCCGACTCGGCGCCGGGAGCCTTTCTCCCTCTCTGCAAGTTTATTATAGCCTATGTTTTGGATAAAGTCAACATATTTTTTCAACATTTTTAATATTTTATATCAAGTTGGTTTTAAAGTCGCGGGATGTGAGTCCTGCGTCACAACGCTAAGCACCAAAGACGAAAATACCAAAAACTTTTCGGGTAAATTGTTTTCGTCTTTCCTTTTTCTATTGACTATTGTCCTCAATGCGGGTAAAATAAATACATAAAAATAAATTGTATCGGTCGGCGTCCGCTGCGGTGCGCCGCCGTATGAGAGGTTATTATTATGGCAAAGGATTATAATCCCGATATCGTCAGCGTTGTTGACGAGGAAGGCAAGGAGCACATTTTTGAAGAACTCGACCGCATCGAGACGGATCGCGGATGCTATGTCGCTCTGCTGCCCGTATACGACGACAGTGAAGAGGTTCTCGAAGGCGAGGACGAGGTTCTCCCCCTCAAGGTCATTGAGGAGGACGGCGAGACATACCTGACAATGATCGAGGACGACGATGAATTTGAAGAAGTCTATCAGGCTTTTGAAGAGCGTCTGAGCGATCTCTTCTTTGACGACGAGCGCACCGGCGACGGGAGCGAAGAGGACGAAGAATAAAACAGAGCCACCCTGCCCTGTGCGATAAATACGGTTCATATTAACCCAACACGTTTTAATTGGGAGCTCAGTCTCCGGCGGCGGATTGCAGACCTCCCGACTTTTGTCGGATGAAGGGAGCGTGAAACAGTCGGGCGGCACCCACCTGCTTTGGTATGCAGGTTACTATTGCCGTATCCGGCTCGGCGGGGCTTGTTTTTTTGATTACTTTCTATTTATATTGTATAAGCGGCCGCAAGCCGCATTTTTTGCGGATCGAGAGCCGTCGGAAACGGAGGAAAAGCTGTTGCAGCGCATACTTAACGCCGATATTGTTGACATCGCCCCTATTGAAGGGGGTTTTATATATGCAGAAAAAAAGGCACTTGAAAACGGATCGTGCAGGGTCTCCTTCTATTCATACGACTGCGAGACAAGCATATCAACGCCGATAACGAGGGGCGAATATGTTTCCTGCAAATTCGGTCAGAACGGTTCGCGCATAGCGGACGAGCTCGGTCAGAAGGGCGAATTTATCTTCGCTCAGCCGACAAGATTCTTCAACAACTGCACCGTCACCCTCGACGGGAACGGTACATTCTCGCTCTTCACGCCCGAGGGCTCATGCGTGAGGCGGTATGAATTTACATATCAGGGTGCGCCGGCGTGCAACCCCGTCGCATACGAGAAATCGCTCTGGTGCGTTGTGCCGGAGCGCAACGCGATAATAAATTATTCGATAGACGAAGCCCGCGTTCTGCTCAGAATCGGCGGCGGAGCGCAGAGCGCGTTTTCTTATCCGACGAGCATAACCCTCATTCACGGGAATATCTATGTCTGCAACCGCGATTCGTACAAGATACGCACCGTGCAGATCCGCAACAACACCTATGCCATCGACGACTACCGCACATTCAGCGAGCCGGTATACAAATATTTCAGGGTCGGGAGCAGAGAATACGCTCTGCTTGACTCCGGAGTATACGAAATATAAAAAGCCCCCGCGAGGCAGCACAGGAGGTAAATATGGCAAGCGTATTCAGAACGGTTATCAGGATAATCACCTGCATCGCACTGATTATCTGTCCGATGCCCACGGAGAAGAAATGCGAGCCGGAGTTCAACGGCACATTTCTTCAGTCCTGGATGAGCTCACACTGGGACGACGAGCGTTGGCAGGAGGAAGTCGGCGCGATGAAGGAGGCCGGAATAAAGTACCTCATCATTCAGGATGTGGCACACAAGGCTTCCGACGGCACATGGACTGTCTACTACAGCTCAAAGCTCGACACCTTCGCCGGCGCGAAATTCGGCGCAACGGATGTTGTTGAATCCGCGCTGAGAAATTGCAGCGGTTCGGGCATCAAGGTCATGGTCGGACTCGGTCTCTATGACGAATGGTGGACAAAGTCCGGCTTCGGCAAGGACTACAGCGAGCTGTGCGAAATCTCCGCCGACATGATTGAAGAGATATATAACAAATATGTTTCAAAATATCCCGACGCTTTCTACGGCTGGTACTTCACGCCCGAGATGAGCAACGGTCCGCTCGTCAAGCTGTCGTCCCCGTTCATTGCAAAGGGCATCAATGTGATAATCGACGCTATCGAGAGCACGGACGCGGACGCTCCCCTGCTGTTGAGCCCGTTCTTCTCGCAGTACGGCGCAAATCCCGGCATCGAGAGCGCGAAGCTCTTCTGGGCTTCGTTCATAAAGTCTGTCAACTTCCGCGAGCACGATATCTTCTGCCCGCAGGACGCGGTCGGCGCGGGCTGGACGATTGAAGAAAATCTCGTCAATGTCTGGAGGATGTACTCCGACGCTGTGAAGCTCAGCGGAAAGAGCATACGCCTTTGGGCGAATGTCGAGAACTTCACGAGCGCCGTTGCAAAGAGCAATACTACCGGCATAACCACTCCGCTCGTGACGGAGAACACGCAGGATGTGACCGCGACGCTCGACAGGCTCGTCAAGCAGATGGACATCGCCTCGCGCTATGCCGAGAATATCATAACATTCTCGTACAACCACTACTACAGCCCCGTGTATGTCAACCCGATGTTCCACGACACCTATGTTGACTACCTGAAGCACGGTCATGTGCTCGAGAGCGAGGCACCGACTGCGCCGACAAATCTTGGCTTCTCGGTTGACGGAGATGGAAACACCGTGCTCAGCTGGCAGGCATCGACAGACAACTTCGGCGTAGCCTATTACAGGATATGCGCCGACGGCAAGTTCCTCACAAGATGCGAATACAACGAGGACACCGCGGCGGTTATCGAAAACGCGCAGAGCGGCACGGTATACAGCATCACTGCGTATGACGCTGCGGGCAACGCCTCGCAGGCGGCGGAGACAGTGTATCAGTAACCGCCCGTCCTATGGGAGGTAAAACCAAATAGCGCGTACACGGATGGGTTGTACAAAAGCACCGATAGACATAATAGAAGAAATCTCAGACGTTGATTTCGACTTTTAATGTTGACGAAAGCTGAATATTTCATATCTGCCGTTGACCGATTCGGTTGACGGCAGTTTTTTGTTGCGGCGGAAAAGCTTCGCCCCGTGTCAGAAAAAGCAGTGTCGCAGATAAGCCGCAGAGCATAGAATATACCGAAAAAACTTTGGAGGTGCTCAATGAACAACAACCAAAATTGCTGCAGCTGCGACGGACAGCCGACAGTTATGGACATTAACCGCGAGACGAAGGAAAACACGAAATCCCGCAGGGAAGCCTGGACGGGTGAAAATATGCAGGTGACGCTGATGTGCATACCGACGGGCTGTGACACTGCGGAGCAGATAAGCGAGGACACGGATAGGCTCGTCTGCATCGTGCAGGGGTGCGCTACGGTGAGCTTCGGCGAGACGAAGTGCTCCATGTGCGTCACGCAAAGGGCAAACGGCGGCGACGCCTGCCTCATCCCCGCCGGAACATGGTGCAATATAACAAACAGCGGGAGCATCCCGCTCAAGGCGTATTCGGTATACGCTTCGACACGCGGCACGTCGGTAACGACCCAACGCACAAAGAGCTGCGACTGCTGAAAATAAAAATGACTGCGGGCGCCGTGACTCTGGTTTATCACGGCGCCCGCAGCGCTGAGGAAGTGGAGATAAAAAAGATAATATGAAAGTCTCAAAACACAGGTTGTGGCTCTGTGTTTTGCGTGGAGGGTGAAATCGGGAAAATCGGTTTTCCGTCCGTTTCTGCGGGTCTCTGTTTATCCTACCTTGACCGCAGAGAAGTCATAGTACAGATCCATCGGGCGGTCATCGTCGAGCAGGAGAATACTGTTGTCCTCAAGCAGGAGATTGTCGCCCGCGTACTTCATAATAAACTCTATGCCGTAATTGACAGCCTGTTCTTCATTCTCGGCATAAATGAATCCGCTGACGGGGTTGACGGTGTTTTTGCAGGTCTCTATCTCCCTGCCGTCCTCCCCGATTTTCTTGCATCGGCATTCGAGCACATAGCGCGAGCCGATATCAGGAAGCCCGTTATGTTCTTTCAGCATTACTATCCGTCCCTTAATTTCATGTGCAGGTGCGACTCTGTTTTATGTTCCGTGCTTCGCTTAGATACGGTTTGATTATAACGCATTGCAGGTAAAAAATCTTGATTTTAAAAAAAGTGATGTAAAAATGGGCAAAAACGATATATTTCGAGCATTTATTTTTCCAAGTGGCGAATATGGCAGCGGCTTCGGTGTCGAGTCTGTCGAGTGCGACACTTGTTATATTAAGAAAACAGACAAGGCGTGTGCCCTGTCTGCTTTCTTATATAGGAGTATTTTAAGGAGATAGGTTTCATAATCAACGCTCTTCTTCAGAGACCGTCAATATTTTAGCGCATTTTGAGTAAGAAGTGTGAGTTTTTGCAAAAACGATGAGATTTTGGACGAAAACGATGTTTTTGGTGAGATTAATTTGCCGAGTGTGCAAAACGCCGTTTCGGCTGAGCCCGTCGGACGGCAAAAAAATAATCGCTGATGACATTTTTAAAAAATTTGTTTGCTTTTTCGACAAAATGTGGTATAATATTTGCGGGAGAGTGATTCTTTTGATCGATATACTCGTCTGCGATGACAGCGCGGAAATAGTCGAACAGGTGAAAAGGCTGCTGTGTTCATGGGAAAAAACGAACACGGTCAGCTTCAATATAGACTGCCGCCAATCAGGAAAATTTATTCTTGAAGGCGAACACAAATACGACATCGCTTTCATCGACATTGAGATGCCCGGAATGAGCGGACTTGAGCTTGCGGTCGAGCTCAAAAAACAGAATCCCGATGTGCTGATCATCGTTCTGACCTCGTTTCAGAGATATCTCGACGATGCGATGCGCATACATGTTTTCAGATATCTCTCTAAGCCCGTCGATGTCAACCGCTTCAACAAGAATCTTTTCGACGCAGTTGAGGAATACCGCACGCTGAGCAAGACGATAATCCTCGAAACGCACGACATCGTTAAAAAGATAAAGACAAAGGACATACTCTATATTGAAAACAGGCGCTACGGTGCGCTGCTCGTGACGAAGGACGCGGAATATGCGACGGGAGTTCGGCTCAAGGACTGGATAGCAAAGACCGGTCAGCCCGACTGCTTCGTCTATTCCCACGCGAGCTACATAGTCAATCTGCAAAATGTCATTGACTTTTCAAAGGACAGCGTTACGCTCAGAAAGGGCGACGGCGAAACGGTCAGCGTATATATGTCACAGCGCAAATACTCCGCCTTCAGGAAGGCATTCTTCAACTTTGCGGGAGGTATATGATGAACACACTGTGCATTCTCGTTGCCTGCGCATTCGGGCAGCTTGCCGCATACTGCTTCTTTTCGACTCGGTTTGAGGCGAAAATCCCGAGCATTGCGGTGTGCGGATTTTTCGCGGCGGCAGCCGCCGTCCAGTTTGCCGCAAGCTTCGCGGGGCTTGCCGCGCTCAACATAGCATTGCTGTTTGTCGGCAATCTCTGCGCTGCGCTCATAATATACCGTGCGGGCATAAAGCAGGCTCTGCTCAATTGCGTGCTGCTCGAGTGTCTCGCCGCGATGTCGGCGTTTATAATTCTGTTCGGTCTGCCGAAAATTGTCGGCTTTGAGCCGCCGGAAAGCGGCACGATATTGCTCGACATATCGGCGAGCGTGCTGTATTTTACATTTTCCTATGCCGCGGCAAGGCACAGAGACGACGCGGCGGTCTGTCCCGTGCTGATATCCCTGCTCTCTCTTCTCTGCGCCGCGATGATTGCGTATTTTGCGTTTTTCCCGGGGAACAGTACGGTTTCGGCGCTGATATCGGTCATTATGCCCTCTGTGATATCCGCCGTCTGCCTTGCGCACGGACAGACCGTGTGCAAAATCACAAGCTCCACCGAATCGCTTCTCGAAAAGCAGCGGCAGAAGCTGAACACGGAATACTATGCGGAGCTTGAGCATCAATATGACCTGCGCGATATTATTATCCACGACATAAAGGGTCAGCTGCGCACGATAAAGCAGCTCTCGCAGGACGGAGAAACCGACCGCATAGGCAGCTACATCGACTCGATATATAACAGCGGTGCGATGGGCGCGGTGAAGCAGTTCAGCGACAACAAGCTCGCGAATGTCATAATCAGCAGATACGCGCATCTGTGCGCAAATTCGGAGATAAAATTTAACTGCGACGTGCGCAGCATCGACTTTTCTTTCCTGTCTGACGGCGATCTAACCGTCCTGCTCGACAACCTCCTCCATGGGGCGTTTAAGTCCGCCGAAAATTCAAAGGAGTGCTTCATCGACATGAGCATCGACAGCTTCAACGGGGCATACATCGTGCTCAATGTCAGCAACAGCGTGGACGGGGAGCCGGACATAAAGAACAGCGAGAGGGCGGCGCGTATAAACAGGATAATCCGAAAATACGGCGGGCAGGTGTCGTTTGACTGCGAGGACGGGCAAAAATTCGTGACAAAGATGATGTTCAAGTCATCGGGCAGCAAGAATGAAGAAGCGCATATTTCACCCGCACGGCAGCGGGGTTTATAAAAATGAAAAAACGGTCGGAGCAAAATCGAATGCACCGACCGGTTTTTTATACTTTTTCGAGCTTGGCGTAGTTCGCCATTATCTTCTTTGTGCCGACCTTTTCAAAGGCTATTTCGAGCATGGTGTCATTAGCCATTTTCTGCATACCGAGTATCACGCCCGTGCCGTATGCCTTATGCCTGACCGTCTCGCCGACGGAATAGCTCTGCGCCGCGGCGGCGGGCTTTTTCGCGCCCGCGCCGGAGAAGCCGGACGAGGAAGAGAAGCCGTGAGCGGGCTTTGACGGAATGGTGTTCGCCGCTCTTGCAGGTGACTGCACGGAGGGCTTTGAGAAGCCTCTCGACGCGCTCCCCTGCCCTGCGGAGCGCGTCTGCGGTATACCGTGAGTCTGATAAGACATCGGTCTTGCGCCCTTCCTGTCAAGCAGCTCTTCGGGAATTTCCCCAACGAATCGCGACGGGCGGTTGCGGCTTGTCATGCCGTAGAGCATTCGCGTTGTTGCGCCGGAGATGTAGAGCTTTTTCTTAGCGCGGGTTATCGCGACATAGGCGAGTCTGCGCTCCTCCTCGATATTCTCCGGCTCATAGAGTATCGTCTGCATTCCGGGGAATATCCCCTCCTCCATGCCGACTATAAATACATTCGGAAATTCAAGTCCCTTGGCGGAATGTATCGTCATCATGACGACCGCCTGAGTCTGGGCGTTGTAGTTATCTATATCCGTGAGCAGCGCGGTCTCCTGCAGGAAGCCGTTGAGGTCGCCCTCGGGATTTTCCTCGCAGTAGCGGCGTATATTGTTTCCGAGCTCCGCCAGGTTCGCCACGCGCTCCTGATATTTTTCGGGCTCGTTGGCGAGCGAAAGCGTATAGCCCGTCTCGTCAAGTATCACGCCGAGCAGGTCGGCGAGGGGCATAATCTCCATCTTCTCGCGGAACGAGTCGATGAGCTTGCCGAATGCCATAAGCTTTGAGGAGGCACGCGAAAGCTTCGCATACTGATCAGCCGAGCGTATGACCTCGAACGGCTCAACTCCGAGCCCGTTCGCTATCTCAAAGACGGCATTGAGCGAAGTCTCACCGATTCCGCGCTTGGGCTCGTTGATTATTCTTCGGAGGCGTATCTCGTCCGCCGTGTTGTTAACGACATGGAGATATGCCATGGCGTCCTTTATCTCTTTGCGGTCATAGAATCTGTGACCGCCTATCATTCTGTAAGGTATACCGCTTCTGATAAAAGACTGCTCGATAAGGTTCGACTGCGCGTTCATTCTGTAGAGCACCGCGTGGTCGTTCCACTCCTCACCGTCGGCAACATTGGAGACAATCGTATCGGCAACATGGCGGCTCTCCGCCATCTCGTCCTCAGCAACATAGAACTCGATTTTCGAGCCCTGTCCGTTATCCGTCCAGAGATTTTTGCCCTTTCGCTGTTCGTTGTTAGCAATAACGGCGTTTGCGGCATCGAGTATCGTCTGAGTCGAGCGGTAGTTTTGCTCGAGGCGGATGACCTTTGCGTTCTTGTACTGCTTTTCAAAGCTCAGTATATTTTCGATAGTCGCGCCGCGGAAGCGGTAGATACTCTGGTCGTCGTCGCCGACAACGCAGATATTCTCATGCCCTTCAGCGAGCAGTGCGGTGAGCACATACTGCGCGTGGTTCGTGTCCTGATACTCATCGACCATTATGTATTTGAAACGGTTCTGATAATATTCGCGGGTCTCCTTGCTGTTTCTGAGAAGCTTCACCGTATTGACTATCAGATCGTCGAAATCCATGGCGTCCGCCGCCTTGAGGAACTTCTGATATTCCTCATAGACCGCGCCTATCTTCTGCAGGCGCACATCCGCACGACTCGTCGCGAGGAACTCGGCGGGAGAAATCAATTCGTCCTTGGCGCGGCTTATCTCGGCGAGAACGGACTTGACGGGTATCATCTTCTCGTCATACCCGAGACGCTTTATGCACTCCTTGGCGGCGCGCTTGGAGTCGTCGGAGTCGTAGATAGTGAAGTTGTGCGTATAGCCTATCTCATCGGCGTGGCGGCGCAGAAGCTTTGCGCAGGTCGAGTGAAACGTGCTCGCCCAGACATCGTTGCCGTCTTCGCCGAGAGCCTTGCAGATACGCTCCTTGAGCTCGCCCGCCGCCTTGTTGGTGAAGGTTATCGCAAGTATCTGCCACGGCTTCGCGGGGCGCACGCTCAGAAGCTCCTCCGCCTCGAAAAGGCTCGTATCGCCCGCGAGACAGCTTTCAAGCAGCGCCTCATCGCCCTCGCGTATCGGGCGGGAAAAGTCGGAGGAATAATAAGCCTCGCCGTATTTGACGAGGTTTACGATGCGGTTGACGAGCACGGTGGTCTTTCCGCTGCCCGCTCCCGCAAGTACCAAAAGCGGTCCTTTGGTAGTAAGGACCGCTTCAAGCTGCATATCATTCATCCGACTGAAGTCTTTTTTGATTATCTGCTGTCTTAAAGAAATCAGTTTTTCTGTGCTCATATTACACCCTTATATGGAGATTTCATGCGCAAGCTCATAGTCTTTCATATCTATGGTCTTGGTCATTTTGAGAGCCTCGAAGATATCGAAATCGACTATCTTGTTGTCCTTTATGCCGACAACCCTGTTGCCTATACCCTGAGTGAGCAGGTCAACGGCACGCGAGCCCATCTGGCTTGCCATTATCCTGTCTCTCGCGGTCGGAGAGCCGCCGCGCTGAACATGACCGAGAACGGTAGCTCTCGACTCGACGCCGGTCTCGGCTTCGATCTTCTTCGCTATCTCAGCGGTTCCGCCGACGCCCTCGGCAACGATGACTATAAAGTGCTTCTTGCCGGTCTTCTGGAACTCGCGGATGCGCGAAATAACATCGCGCTCGATATCGTACTCGACCTCGGGCACGATTATCGATGTTGCGCCGACTGCTATACCCGCTTCAAGTGCGAGATAGCCCGCGCCGCGCCCCATGACCTCGACAACCGTGCAGCGGTCGTGAGACTCGGAGGTGTCGCGGATGCGGTCAACCATCTCAACAATGGTGTTAAGGCAGGTGTCATAGCCTATTGTATAATCGGTGCAGGAGATATCGTTGTCGATAGTTCCGGGCAGTCCGATGCACGGGATACCGCGCAGAGAAAGATCCCTTGCGCCCCTGAACGAGCCGTCGCCGCCTATAATGACCATACCGTCGATACCGAACCTCTTGCAGGTCGCAACTGCCTTCTGAAGACCCTCCTCGGTCTTGAACTCGGGGCATCTCGCCGAATAGAGAATCGTGCCGCCTCTCGTGATTATATCGGACACGGAGCGGAGGTTCATCTCATGTATATCGCCGTTTATAAGTCCGGTGTATCCTCTGTCAACACCGTAAACCTTGATACCTCTCTGACAGGCTGTACGCACGACTGCGCGTACAGCGGGATTCATACCCGGCGCGTCTCCGCCGCTTGTAAGCACCGCTATGCTCTTCATCGTCATTCCTCCGTCATTGTTTATAATCTTTTTCCCGTTAATTGATAAACGCTGTTGTAATATAATACACTTTTATCGAATCAAAGTCAAATAAAAATACACTTTTTCTGCAAATTTAAGCTTTTTCTTTGCGTTTTTCCGCATTTTTTCGTTTTATCAGGTCGTAAATTGCAATATATGCAAAAGCGATTGCCGTCGTTATCAGGGCGACCGCCAAGAAAGCCCGTTTTCCGCTGTGCATACCGAAGCGCAGCACAAGAAGCATATAGACATAAAGGTGCATAAAATATATTATCATGCTCGCCCGTCTGAATATTTTTTTGTCCGAAACATACGGCAATTTTACCGATATTATTATTCCGAAAAGCCCGACTGCACAGAGAATAACAAAAAATCCCGTATATTTGTCGAACGCCACGCATCCGGCAAAGCCGCTCAGGGTGATAATAATATCCGCCCACACGGGTATTTTTATCCTTGTCAGCAGCATACCGAAGGAAATATAAAACAGCCCTCGGAACACCTTGCCGTTGCCCGTGGTTGACCACATCAATTTTCTGATAAAGTTTACGGTCGGCGAGATATCGTTCGTCGTGCCGGAGAGCATATCGAGTGCCGCGCCTGCGAGAATGAACACAAGTCCGAGCGCGGTTATCGCCCAAGGGTTGACCTTTATTTTCAAGAGAAGATAAATAATTCCGAGAGCGTATATCGCAGAGACCATATACCAGAGCATCCACGAGCCGTAATGCTCGCCGCTGAAAACAAGTCCTTTTATATATTTTATCGCCGCTTCGCGAATGCCGAGACCCGAGCGCCTGTAATCGAATATCGCAAGGGGCAGATAAGCGAGCGACCAGAGCAGATAGAGCCCCAGCATTTTGAAAAATGCATGGGCGACCTTCGGAAGATTATCCTTTGCCGCAAGCGGCCATTCCATACGCCCTGCGAGCAGATAGCCCGACGCCATGAAGAAGCACGGCACGGCGCAGTAGATAAAATTCAGATACACCGTATTGAACGCTCCGGTGCCGAAAAGATTCCACGGCGTCGTATGTATCGCGACGACCATGTACGCGCCGAGGAACTTGCCGATATCTATTGTCAGGCTGTTGCTCTTCTGCGGGCTTATGTCTCTCATTTTTGCCGTCACCCCTCTACATAAATAACATTTTTTTCGCCGAGGATGCGCCCGAGTTCCTTTAGCATCGGCGCATTGACATCCACACTGTGCGAATACGGCTGACGGATATATTTTTTCGTGTCGCAATAGTAAAAATAGACCGTGCTGTTTCCGTCAAAGAAATCGAGAATACGCTGAACCCGCTCGATCTCCGGACAGTCTTCGCCCGAAAATCGCAGGAACAGTCCCGGCGTTTTTGCGCTCTTTTTCTGCGGCTGAGCGGCAAGATTTGAAGCCTGTCTCACCTGCTCGGAGACCTTTCTCTTCGCGTCTGCGGGCGGGCACGGCTCCGCCGACTCGCAGACGAGCTTCGTCTCCTCGTCCTCGCGCACGCTGAGCCTGCCGTGAATGAGAACTATATTGCCCTCGGTGAAGAGCTGCGCCCCGTGCTCATATGTTTTCGGGAACACTATGACCTCTATCGAGCCGAACACATCCTCCGCCGTTATAAAAGCCATGGTGGTATTATTTTTTGTTATCTTCTTTCTGACATTCGTTATTATGCAGAGAAGATCCGTGCGCGACTCGTCTTTATATATGCCGCCGACCTCATCGGCGTTACGGAGATCCGCCGTATTTGCGCAGCCGAGACGCTCGGCGAGCTGTTCGTATTCCGCCATGGGGTGTCCCATAAGGTAGAGTCCTGTCATCTCCTTTTCGAGCCTTAGCAATTCGCGCTTGTCCATCTCATCGAGAGCCGGCATTTTATATTCGCCCTGCGCCGCTTCACTCGGAGCTGCGTCAAAGAAGCCGAGCTGACCGTCGATATTGCGGCGGCGGTCGTTTTCAAGCTGAGCCGATATCTCCGGAAAAGCGTAGAGCATCTGGCGGCGGTTCGCGCCGAGCCCGTCGAGCGCACCGCATTTTATGAGGCTCTCGACAGCGCGTTTATTGAACTCCTTATCCTGCATACGCTTGCAGAAGGAATAGAAGGATTTGAACTCCCCGCCTGTTTCGCGCTCGCGTTCAATCTCTCTTATAAAGCCCGCACCGACATTTTTGACGGCAAGCAGACCGAAATATATCCTGCCTTCCTTTGCCGTAAAGCGTTCGGAGCTGACATTGACATGGGGCGGCACGACCTCGATACCGAGGCGCGAGCACTCCGCGATATATTCCGCGACCTTAGGCGTATCGTCGAGCACGCTGCTGATGAGTGCCGCCATAAACTCGCAGGGATAGTGGCACTTGAGCCATGCCGTTGTGTAGGCGACAAAGGCATAGGCGGCGGCGTGGGATTTGTTGAATGCATAGGACGCGAACGAGGACATATCGTTGAAGATATCATTAGCGGTCTTTTCGTCAACTCCGCGCTTCACCGCGCCCTCACACTCGACCGTACCGTCCTCGTTGACGAGCCCGTATATGAAATTACGGCGTTCGCGCTCCATGACATCGTGCTTCTTCTTCGACATGGCGCGGCGGACGATATCGGCGCGACCGTAGGAATAGCCCGCAAGGGTACGGAATATCTCCATGACCTGCTCCTGATAAATCATACAGCCGTAGGTGACCTTGAGTATGCCCTCGAGCATCGGGGTCTTGTAGCGTATTTTTGACGGGTCGTGGCGGTTCGCGATATATGTCGGTATCGAATCCATGGGTCCCGGTCTGTAGAGCGAAATAACGGCTATCAAATCTTCAATGCTCTGCGGCTTGAGTCCCATGAGCACGCTTCGCATACCTGCGGATTCAAACTGGAAAACGCCCTCCGTTTTGCCGGACGAGAGCATTTTGAACACTTCTTCGTCCTCATAATCCATCATGTCCTCGGAGAAATCCGGAACGCGCTTTTTTATGCTGCGCTTTGCATAGTCGATAACGGTCAGAGTGCGCAGACCGAGGAAATCTATTTTCAGCAGTCCGAGTTCCTCAAGGGTGGTCATTGTAAACTGCGTGACTATCGACTCGTCGTTTCGCGCAAGCGGCACATAGCTCTCGACCGTGTCGCGGGTTATAACTACGCCCGCCGCATGGGTCGAGGCGTGGCGCGGCATACCCTCGACCTTGCGCGAGAGGTCGATAAGCCTGCGGACATGCTCGTCGTTTTCGTAAAGGGCGCGGAGATCGGGCGATTTGAGTGCCTTGTCTATCGTTATGCCGAGCTCACGCGGGATAAGCTTTGCGACCGTATCGACATCGTTATACGGCATACCGAGCACTCTGCCGACATCGCGCACCGCGGCACGCGCCGCCATGGTGCCGAAGGTCACTATCTGTGCGACATGATCCGAGCCGTATTTTTCAATGACATAGTCTATAACCTCGCTTCGGCGCTCGTAGCAGAAATCGACATCGAAATCGGGCATACTGACGCGCTCCGGGTTGAGGAAACGCTCAAACAGCAGGCTGTATTTCATCGGGTCGATGCCTGTTATACCTATGGCATACGCGGTGATACTGCCCGCTCCCGAGCCCCTGCCGGGACCCACGGGGATATTGCGGCTTCGCGCATGATTTATAAAATCGTGGACAATCAGATAATAATCGACATAGCCCATGCGGCTGATGACCGAGAGCTCGTAGTCAAGGCGTTTCTGATATTCCTCGGGGATATTTTCGCCGTAGCGGCGGTGCATCCCCTCCTGCGCCATATTTTTAAGATATTCAAAGTGATCCCGATTCCCCGGCACCTCAAAATGCGGCAGCTTTGTTTTGCCGAACTCGAACTCGACATTGCATCGCTCGGCAATCTCCGAAGTCCGCTCGACCGCGTCGGGGTACTCGTGAAAGAGCGAGAGCATCTCCTGCTCGCTTTTTAAATAGAATTCCTGCGTTTGGAACTCCATGCCCGTATCCTCGCCGAGGGTGTGGTTCGTCTGGATGCAGATGAGCACCTGCTGCATCTCGGCATCCTCCTTGGCGATATAGTGGACATCGTTCGTGGCGACAAGGGGTATACCCGTCTCCCTCGACAGCTGGGCGAGCATGGGGATTATCCGCTTCTGCTCGGGCAGACCGTGATCCTGAATTTCGAGGAAGAAGTTATTTTCGCCCATGACGGAGCGATACCAGAGGGCTTTTTTCTTTGCGCCCTCGTAGTCTCCGCTGAGCAGTGCGCGCGGGATTTCGCCCGCGAGGCACGCAGAAAGCGCAATAAGCCCCTCGTGATATTTTTCGAGGAGCTCACGGTCTATTCGCGGTTTTGTATAAAAGCCCGTGACGAATCCCTCCGACACAAGCTTAATCAGATTCTTATATCCCGTTTCATTTTCGCAGAGCAGTATCAGGTGATACCGTTCCGAATCGAGGGCATGAACCTTGTCAAAGCGGGTGCGGGCTGCCATATAGACCTCACAGCCGATTATCGGCTTTATCCCGCGCTTTTTCGCCGCACGGTAAAAGTCGATGACGCCGTACATAACGCCGTGATCGGTCACGGCGACGCTCGTCTGACCGAGACGCTGCACCTCGTCCATAAGCTGCCCGATACGGCACGCGCCGTCAAGCAGGCTGTATTCGGTATGAAGATGAAGGTGTGTAAATGACATAGCTCTTCTCCGCGGGGTCAGCCCCCTATGCCGCCGGCGATTTCAACGAGGCGTTTGAGCCTGTGATTGACTCCCGATCGCGTGAGCGGCGGGTCGGTCATATCCGCAAGCTCGCTCAGACTCACTTCGGGGTTGTCCCGCCTCAGCCTCGCCATTTCGGCAAGCGACGGCGGCAGACTCTCCAGTCCGACGGTTCTCTCTATTTTTTCTATCGCTTCAACCTGCACTATCGCCGCATCGACCGTGCGGCTCAAATTGGCATTCTCAAAATTGACGCGCCTGTTGACATGGTTTACCATATCCTTATGCATCTTTATACCCATAAGCTCAAGCGTTGAATTCATTGCGCCGACGAGGGTCAAGAACTCCTCAATCTTCTCGCTGACCTTGAAATAGACGATGTGGCTCGACTTTCTCTTGACATATTTCGGGGCAAAGCCGACCTCATCAAGCAGCTGGATCAAATCGTTGCAAAGCTTTTTATATGAGACCGAAAACTCAAGATGATAATTTTTTTCGGGCGAGCTTATCGTTCCGCAGGCGATAAAAACGCCGCGCAGAAACGCGCCGAAGCAGCAGTCCCCCGAAAGATTCGCCCTGTTGATGCGCAGGGATATGTCGCTTTCGCTGTGGCCGAAAAATTCGACGATCCGTCTCCTGTCGGCTTCACGGACGACCGAAACGGTATATTTCGACACGCCGGACGAAACCGACGGTGTAATATTAAAAAGCTCTTTTATAACATCGCAGTAGAGCTTTGCGATATTCTCGTTCTCGGTGACAAGGGATATCTCGGAGACGGAAAACATTCTGCCGAAGAGCAGCATTCCGTAGGCTCTCGCCTGTGCGCAGCAATCCGAGAGAACGGGCACCTGCGCGAGTTCCTGCTTGACATCCGATGAGAACGACACGGTTTTTCCTCCTATTTTTTCATATCGCGGTGCTGAACGGTTGCGACGCAGCCTATCTTTTCGAGATGCGCCTTCAATAATTCCGCAAAGACGACCGAGCGGTGTCTGCCGCCGGTGCAGCCGACGGAAATGACCAGCTGGCTCTTGCCCTCCCTGCGATAAAGCGGGATGAGATAATCGAGCAGGTCGCAGAGCTTCGCTTCAAGTCCTTTAGCCTCGTCCCACTTGAGCACATAGTCCCTGACGGGATCCTCAAGCCCGGTATGGTGCTTGAGCTCGGCAACATAAAACGGATTCGGCAGACAGCGCACATCGAACATCAGATCGGAGTCGTTCGGTATGCCGTATTTGAAGCCGAAGGACACACAGTGAACCTTGAGCGCGTTGCCGGGATTGTCGAGGAACATCTCACAGATTCGGTTCTTGCAGTCGGTCGGGGTCATATGCGAGCTGTCGATGACATAATCGGCAATGCTCTTTGCGGGCTCAAGGATGCTGCGCTCTGCGGCGAGAGCATCGTTTATCGAGCCGTTATATTTATCGAGCAGAGGGTGCTTGCGTCTCGTCTCCTTATATCGGCGGATAAGCACATCGTCCGAGGCATCGATAAACAGGAGCTTTGTCTCGCACTTGAGCTCCTTGAGCTCGACGATGGCGTTAAAGAGATCGCCGAACGACGCGCCGACACGGATATCCGTAACAATGGCGACCTTTTCTCTTTTTTCGCGGGAATTGAGCAGAAGCTGGGCGAAGGTCGGCATAAGCTTGGGCGGCATATTGTCCACGCAGAAATAGCCGATATCCTCAAGTGCGTCAACTACTCTCGATTTTCCTGCACCGGACAGTCCGGTGACGATGGTGATCTCCATTTTGCTTTCTCCTATAAAAACAGGTGTTCTGTCAGCCGATAAGTCTTATCTCCGTTTCAAGCGTCACGCCGGTCTGAGCCTTGACGCGAGCCTGAACATGCTTAATTAAGCTCAGGATATCGGACGCTGTGGCGCCGCCGCGATTGATGATAAATCCCGCGTGCTTCTCGCTGACCTGTGCGCCGCCGACGCTGACGCCCTTGAGTCCGCACTGCTCGATAAGCGCACCCGCAAAATGACCCTCGGGGCGTTTGAAGGTGCTGCCCGCGCTGGGATATTCAAGCGGCTGCTTATCCCTGCGGCGGGAAAGAATATCGTGCATGGTATTTTTTATCTGCTCCGGGTCGCCGGGAGTCAGCCGGACGGAGGCGGCGGTTATGACAAGCCCGCTGTCCTCATACGCACTGTGGCGGTAAGAGAGGCACATAGCTTCATTGTCAAGCTCGCCGGATGTTCCGTCGGGCGAAGCATATTCGCTGCTTATGAGCACATCCTTCATCTCGCCGCCGTAAGCTCCGGCGTTCATAAACACCGCGCCGCCGACGGTTCCGGGTATGCCATAGGCAAACTCAAGACCCGAGAGCGAATTTTCAAGTGCAAAGGAGCAAAGCTGCGCGAGACTTGCGCCGCTCTGGGCGCGGACGGTATTTTCATCTGTCAGGGTTATTCCGCACTGCCTGCCCGTGAATATGACGGCGCCCTTTATGCCCTTGTCGCTGACGAGGACATTGCTGCCCTTGCCGAGGACGAATACCGGGATATCCTCTTTTTTGCAGAAGCGGACAAGGCGTGAGGTCTGAATGGCATCCTCGGGAGAGAGGAACAGCTCGGCAGGTCCGCCGACCCTGAAGCTCGTATAATTTTTCATTGACACTCCGCGCTCGGCGCTGCATTCGAGCGAGAGGGCGTATTTTTCCAACGCTTCGATATTATTCATAATATCTCCAATATGTCAGCCGCACGGGCGGCGTTTATTTATCTGTCGAGCAGAGCCGCTCCGATAAGTCCGGCATCGTTGCCGAGCTCGGCAGAGATTATCTTGGTCTGAGCCTTCGCATGGATGCTGTATCTCTCGCGCTCGACCATCTTTCTCAGCGGAACAAGCAGGTTTTCCTTCTCATGTCCGATACCGCCTCCGATGCAGATCATATCGGGCTGGAGGGCGTTGACGACATTCGTTATGCCGGCGGCGAGATAGAATATATACTGATTGACGACTTTCTTCGCGGTCTCGTCACCTGCACGCATGGCGTCGAACGAGGTTCTGCCGCTGACGCGGCTGATATTGTTGCCGACGAGATCCCACATAGCGGTATAGGGATCGTGGCGCATGGCATCCTTAGTCTGACGGATAAGCGCGGTGGCGGAGGAATAGCTCTCCCAGCAGCCTCTGCGTCCGCAGGTGCAGGGCTCGCCGTCCGCGACGATGACCATATGACCCATCTCGCCTGCGGCATCGTTGACGCCGGTGACGAGCTTGCCGTCTATGACAATACCGCTGCCGACACCCGTTCCGAGGGTGATGGCGACGAAATTATCGACGCCCTTGCCGGCACCTGCCTTCGCTTCGCCGAGCGCGGCGCAGTTCGCGTCGTTGTCGAGATAGACGGTCTTTTTGAGCCTCGACTCAAGGATATCGCGTGCGGGAACATTATCAAAGGCAAGGTTGTTTGCGTATTCGATAACACCGTTCTTCTTGTTGACCGAGCCGGGGGTTCCTATACCCACGCTGACGACATCGTTCATAGTGATGCCCGCATCTATAACAGCAGCCTCGACAGCCTTGGCAACATCCTCAAGAATAGCCTCCGCCGCACGGGGGCAATTGGTCTTGAGCTTGCCTCTGCCGATGATTGTCATTTCCTCATTGATAACGCCGGCAACGATATTCGTGCCGCCGAGATCGACTCCTACTCTGTACATTTTTTTACCTCCAGATAGACAGTTTCTCTTTCCCTGTCCTTTTATATCAGAAATCATGCCAGACCTCAAGCTCCTTCTTCTCGGGAACTATATCATCCGTCATGCCGAGCGAATGCAGCAGCTCTCGCGCCGCATTATAGCCCATTTTCTTCTGCCTGTTATTCATCGCCGCCGCTTCGATGATTATCGAAAGATTTCGTCCGGGCTTGACGGGGACGACGGTCAGCGGAATTTTTATGCCGAGTATCTCGACATATTCGTTTTCGAGACCGAGACGGTCATAGACCTTGTCACTGTCCCACGGCTCGAGCTGAACGACCATATCGATTTTCTCGGTCATTTTGACAGCACCCATACCGAATATCCTGCGGGCGTTTATTATACCGACGCCGCGCAGCTCGATAAAGTGGCGTATATTATCCGGCGCACTGCCGACGAGCGTTCTCGATGAGACGCGGCGAATCTCGACAGCATCGTCCGCTATCAGTCGATGACCGCGCTTTATAAGCTCAAGGGCAGTCTCGCTCTTGCCGACTCCGCTGTCGCCGAGGATCAGCACGCCCTCGCCGCTGACTTCGACAAGCACGCCGTGGCGCGTGATGCGCTGGGCAAGCTCGACGCCCAGATACGATATCAGAGTTGACATACAGCCGGAGGTGGAATCCGGACTTGTCAGAATGGGCACGGAATATTTCTGCGCATACTCGCGCAGCTTATCCGGACACTCAAGCGAACGGGTTATAATAACGGCGACAGGTTCGGTTGCCATGAGCCGTTCCATACTCGCCGCGGCGGCATCCTCGCTGAGGCTCGAAATATAGTTCATCTCGGCGAGACCGAGGAACTGGATACGCTCGGCATCGAAATACGCGCTGTAGCCCGCAAGCATAAGCCCGGGACGGTTGACATCCTGCGAGGTGACATAGACATCCTCGACGGGCTTGGGCGCAAAAAGTATTCCGAGCGAATTATCTTCCACTACTTTTTTGAGTGAAACGGAATATTTACCCATACTTCTCTCCTGTAGTTCTCCAATTGAAGAAATGATAGTGCATACGGATTATATTATAATAGATTTGGGCAAAAGTTCCAATACTTTTTTGGCTTTTTTTGAAGTTTTGGGAGGCTTTTTTTAATATTTTCAACGGAACGGCGGGAGGATTTGAAGAACGGGAAAAATGGCGGGTGACAGAGGCGATATTGAGGGGGAAAATTCGTGCCGCCGACGGCGACAGCGGTGCGGCGAGGTCGGCGAACCCTACGGGTTCAATTTTTCACTTCTTCGTTTTTCACTTTTACTTATTACTTTGAGCGTCAGCGAAACAACCCCTCAGTCTCGGCTTCGCCGAGCCAGCTCCCCTGCAGGGGAGCCGAATAGCTTTTAGAGGAAATAGGATGTTGGGGACTCCTTTCCTATCGCCTATCGCCTACCGCCTTATTCACATCGAAATCGAGCCGGAAGAGAAGCTCTCTCCCGGCCGATATCCGTTTCTATGTTAGACATCCGTTTCTCTGATTCCGAGGCTGACGGAAAGAGCCTGATCCACCCTGCCCATATCCGCGCCGCCGAGCGCACCCATCTTTTCCTTGAGACGCTTTTTATCGAGCGTGCGCACCTGCTCGAGCAGGACTATCGAATCCCTTGCAAGTCCGCAGCCGTCCGCATTGACTCTTATATGAGTGGGAAGGTTGGTCTTATACTTCTGGCTGGTTATCGCCGCAGCTATGACCGTCGGGCTGAAGCGGTTGCCGACATCGTTCTGAACTATCAGCACGGGTCTTATTCCGCCCTGCTCGGAGCCTACGACGGGACTCAGATCAGCGTAGTATATATCTCCCCGTTTTACTGTCATTTTTAATCACTCTCCGTTTTTATTGTCCGGCAAGAGTATTTTTGCCTGACAAAAGCGCGATTAAACATTAACTTGTTATTCGGGGAGCAAAAATTTCAAGTCAGTCCATTATATGTCCGGTTTTTATTTGGGTGAGACATTGCGAAACTCCGCAGTCAGCAGGGCATTCGGTATCTCGAGGCTCTGCGGCAAGCCGTTGTCACTGCGGCGCAGAGTGAAATCCACGCCCGACACGGTGCCCGTTGTTTCCCACGCGTCGCCCGTATGCACGGTCTGGGTATCAGCCGTGTCGGACGAGGTTTTGAGCGTTTTTGTTATCAGCTCGCCCACCCCGCTTTGCGGCAGGGATGAGAGATCCGCAGAAAAAGTCAGGTTGCCGTAGCCGAAGGTGCAGGTCGAGCCGCTGAGCTTCACTTTCAGGCCGCGCACGGTCGCCGGAGCGGTAAACTCGAGCTGAGCCTCGGTGAGCGAGGTTTGGTCATACTTTGCCTCATACTCGCGCTCGCCGTTTATGATATATAAATCGGCTGTGAACGCGGTCGGGATATCCGGCGGCTGATCCTTGCCGTTTTTCACGGGTGCGTTTTTGCATCCGAAGAGAGACAAAACAAGCAGTAAGCTTAAGATAAACGGAAAAATTCGTTTCAAGCAATCACTCCAATTGCCCGTTACCTCTCCAAGAGTCGCAGCACGCGAGGCAGAGCGGCTATGCAGTCGGAGGCGAGCATCGACGATAGAGACAGCTCATGCGCCGCGGCATCTCCGGCGGAACCGTGGATATATGCGCCGAGCACCGCCGAATCAAACGGATAAACGCCCTGAGCGAGGAGCGCGAGAATGATGCCCGAGAGCATATCTCCGCTGCCGCCCTTTGCCATGCCCTGATTGCCGGTGACATTGATATACGCGTCGCGCCTGCCCGCGCCGGCTATCACCGTGCTCGCGCCCTTGAGCAGGAGTACAACGCCGTATTCATCAGCGAAACGGCGGGCGATATTCACCCTGTCGCGCTCAATATCTGCGACGTTCATGCCGATAAGGCGGGACATCTCGCCGGGGTGCGGAGTGAGGATAACGGGAGCTTTGATATTTTTCAGTATATCTATATTTGCGGCGAGCGCGTTTATGCCGTCGGCGTCTATAATCATGGGCTTTGTGCAGCTCTGCACGAGCGACGAGACAAGTTCTTTCGTATGGAGATTGAGCCCGAGACCGCATCCGATGAGCACAGCCGAGGATTTTTCAGCCTGCTCGAGCAGCACGGGTATTGCGCCGGACGAGAATGTTCCCGCCTCGTTTGACGGCAGTGGCAAAAGCAAGGCTTCTGTGAGCTTCGGGGCTATCGCGTTATATGCTGCATCGGGGAATGCGGCAGTCACAAGACCCGCTCCGCATCGAAGTGCCGACGAGGCGGCAAGCACAGCCGCGCCCTGCATATTGCGGCTGCCGCAGACACTAAGAGCACGCCCGAACGTGCCCTTATTCGCCATAAGGTCGCGGCGCGGGAACATCTTTTTCGCCTGGGCGGGAGTCAGCACGGCGAGGGTATCGCCCTCAATGCCGTCGATAATATCATCGTCTATGCCTATTGCGACGGTCAAAATTTCGCCGCAGAGCACGCGTGCGGGTTTTAATATATGGACGGGCTTCATGCACGACACGGCTATTGTTATATCAGCCTTTATGCAGCTGCCCGGCACATCGCCGCCGTTGCTCTCGAGTCCGCTCGGGACATCGATTGAAACGACTTTTGCGGGCGAAGCGTTGACAGCCTCAAAGACCTCTCTCACACGCTCGTCCTCTCTGTATTTATAGCCCGTGCCGAACACGGCATCGACTATCACGGCAGAGGTCTCAATTGCTTTTCGGGCGTTCGGCTCTCCCCAGAAAAGCTCCGGAACAAGCCCTGTTTCAACCGCCTTTTCGCGCATGAATACCGAATCCTCGGCGGCAGGCTCGCCGAACGCCTCGACAACAGCGACATTGAAGCCTGCAAGGGCGAGCTTGCGGGCGATAACAAAGCCGTCGCCGCCGTTTTTGCCCCTTCCGCAGAGAACGCATACAAGTCCGTGCGACTGCTCGAGAGACAAAAAGCGTTCTCTTATTGCACGCGCACACGCGCTTCCGGCGTTTTCCATCAGGCGGGTGAAGCTCATTCCCCTGTTGACCTGCGCCTGCTCGGCGGAGAACATCTGCGATGAAGTCAGAACTTTCATTTTGCCGCCTCCCTATCTGTACTTTTACAGAAATTATTCCGAATGTTCATAATATCACTCACTTTTATAAAACAGTACCCCGCAACATCCAAAAGCTTACATCCGGCTGCAAGTATGGCTGTGTTAAAGAAGGCGGGCTGCCGCCTGTCAAGCTTGAAAACGCAGTTAAACGCAATCAGACGATGCAATACTTGTAAAGTTTTAGGTGTTACAGAGCACAAGGGACTGCCGCACGGACAGTCCCCGATTATTATTTTGCATCGATAACTACTTTTCCGTCCTCGACAAGGGCGCGGACTTCGCTCAGCGGAGACGAGGCGTGGTCAACAATGGCGTTGGCTATCCTGTCCTCGACCTGCCGTCTGATATTGTTTCTCAGGTCACGCGCTCCGCGCAGACCGCCCTCGGACATCGAGGAAATAAGCTTCGGTACGCTCTCATCCCACGAGAACGCTATTCCCTTGTCGCGCAGAGGCTCGACAAGCTCGGTGAGCATGAGATTTGATATCTGCTCAAGATTCTCCGGAGTCAGGTCGTTGAAAACGACTATCTCGTCAACTCTGCCGATAAACTCCGGACGCAGGAACTCTCTGAGCGCCTTGAGCGCCTTTTCTTTATTGGCATCGTTCTGATTCTTTGCAAAACCCATAACGCCCTCGCGGCGTTCGCTGCCGGCGTTGGAGGTCATGATAATCACCGTGTTTTCAAAGCTCACCGTTCTGCCCTGCGCATCGGTTATTCTGCCCTCGTCAAGTATCTGGAGCAAAATATTCATAACATCGGGATGCGCCTTCTCTATCTCGTCAAAGAGAATGACGGAATAGGGCTTTCTGCGGACTTTTTCGGTCAGCTGACCCGCCTCGTCATAGCCGACATAGCCGGGCGGCGAGCCTATAATACGCGAGACGGAGTGCTTCTCCATAAACTCGGACATATCAAGGCGGATAAGCGTTTCGGGAGTGTTGAAAAGCTCCTGAGAGAGCAGTTTTACAAGCTCTGTCTTGCCGACTCCCGTAGGTCCGACGAAGATAAACGACGACGGGCGGCGGCGCGGATTTATCTGCACTCTGCCGCGCTTTATTGCGGCGCAGACGAGCTCGACCGCCTCATCCTGACCGATAAGCTTCGCTTTGAGATGCTGCTCCATATCGGCAAGGCGGGTAAGGTCGCTCTCCATTATCTTATTTGCGGGTATGCCTGTCCAGAGCTGAATAACTCTGGCGATGTCGCTCTCCGTGACGGCATTGTCTGCGGCGAGAGGCTTCAGTGCTTCGATGTCCTTTTCCTTGGCGGCGATGCTGCTCTTTACCTTGAGAAGTCCCTCATAGTCGGTGTTCTCGGTCTCCTCCATCATCGCCTGCTGGCGGTCGTTGAGGTTTTTGAGGTCGTCCTCGGCGGTCTCGAGATCGCTGATGCTCTTGTTCCTGAGGTTCGCGCAGGTGCAAGCCTCGTCGAGCAGGTCGATAGCCTTATCGGGCAGGAAGCGGTCGTTTATATAGCGCTCGGAGAGCACGACCGCTCTGTGAACGAGCGCGTCGCTCACTGTGACCTTGTGGAAGCTTTCGTAGTAATCCTTGATGCCGATGAGCATCTGATAGGTCTCCTCTATCGAGGGCTCCTCGACCTTTATCGGCTGAAGGCGGCGCTCAAGGGCGGCGTCCTTCTCGATATATTTTCTGTATTCGGTGAAGGTCGTTGCGCCGATTATCTGAATCTCGCCCCTCGAAAGGGCGGGCTTCAGGATATTCGCGGCGTTCATCGAACCCTCCGCGTCGCCCGTACCGACGAGGTTATGCACCTCATCGATGAACAGGATTATATTGCCCTCTTTTTTAACCTCGTCGATAAGACCCTTTATGCGGCTCTCGAACTGACCTCTGAACTGAGTGCCGGCGACAAGGGCGGTGAGGTCGAGCAGGTGTATTTCCTTTTTGGCGAGCTTCGCGGGAACCTCGCCGTTTGCTATGCGCAGGGCAAGTCCCTCGGCTATGGCGGTCTTGCCGACGCCGGGCTCACCGATAAGGCAGGGGTTGTTCTTCGAGCGGCGGCAGAGAATCTGCACCGCACGGTAAATCTCATTATCGCGCCCTATAATTCGGTCTATTTTACCCTCGCGGGCTTTCTCGGTAAGGTCGGTGCAATAGAGCGAGAGGAACTTTCTCCCCTTTTTCTTGCCCTTTTTCTTTTCGCCCGGACTCTTGGCATTGATAACGGGTATGCCGAACGGACCGACTCGGGGCTTGTCCTCATCGTCGCCGCCGTCATCGCTCTCATCCTCGCCGTCGTCACTCTCGTCCTCATCATCGTCGTCCTGCTCGGACTGGTTCATGAACGGAAGAGTTCCCGCGCCGCCGGGCATGAAGCCCGTGCCGTCCTCGCCGAACAGCTCGTCGAACTGCTCACTGACGGAATCCACCTCGTCCTCCGAGATGCCCATGCTCTCCATTATCTGCTTAATGGGTCCGATATTCAATTCCATGGCGCATTTCATGCAGAGCCCTTCCTGCTTGGTCTCGTTGCCCTCGACCTTGGTTATGAAGAACATTGCAGGGCGTTTGCCGCACCTGGAGCACATCATCTTTTTCATTTAAATAATCTCCGGGGTTCTGATTTTACTTTTGTCGGAATGCGTAGACCGTAAACATTGCTGACGCGGCGTCGGGGCAGCAGACATCAGTCAGCCCGCCCAAACCGTTATTTTTTATCCTTTGCTGCCGTTCTGCTCTGATGCTTTTCTTTAAACTGCCTATAGGTCGCGGGCATATAGCTTGCGAAAGCAACTATAGTAAGTATTGCCGAAATAACGACAAGTACCATGAGGACGGAGTCGGGCAAAGTCCAATAATTTCTGAACGCGCCGACTTCGGGACCGAAGCCGATTATGACGAGCATGACAAGGTAGAACACGAAGGTCGCGACCTTGCCGTAGATCTCGGCTGCGCCGGGCTTTATGCCGCAGGCTATCATTACGGCTCCGCCGATAACCATGACCGCCTCTTTGGCGAGGAACACGAGGAAAACCCAGCTGAAGGCGACCATCGTCTGATCGCTGCAGCTGCGGAAGGCTATGTAGAGCATGACCGCGATCGTTATCTGGGTCAGCTTATCCGCAACGGGGTCGAGTATCTTGCCGAGCTCGCTGACCTGATTGAAGCGGCGGGCGATTTTTCCGTCGAGGAAATCGCTCAGTCCGGAAAGCGCGAGCATGAGCACCGCCCAGCCGATATGACCCTTGTAATAGAGCACGGCGAATACGGGTATAAGAAAAATTCTTATAAGCGAGAGCAGATTCGGGACCGTGAGACAGCCCTTAAACAGATTTTTTATCATTGTTATCCTCCTCAAATATATTCCTCCCTGTGCGGGGAAGGAAATATCAAACCGTTATCAGCCGCGAAAAGATATCGGTTGAAACGATCAAACTCACGAGTTTAGATTCACTGACCGCCGAGGCAAACTGCGTATCGGGCAGAAACGAAGCGGCGGCATCGAGCAGCAGGCAGACAAATACGGCGACGAACACGCCCTTCAAGGCTCCGAAAACGCCGCCGAGAGCGCGGTTGACGGAGCGGATAACGGGCAGCTCAAACAGCTTGCAGACAGCCTTTGCGGCAAGCTGAAGAAAAAAGTCGCAGACAAAGAAAATAACGGCGAAGCTCAGAACCCTGAGCACGGCGACGGCGATAGGCTTCGCGACGCTGTCGCAGATTTCGGCGGCGATATTCGATGCGCTCAAATCAACAGAGCCCGCCTTTGCGGATATCGCGGCGATGTCAACGCCCATGCTCTGAGCTGCCTTGACAATAACCGCAGGCAGAGAGGATATGACCTCCTGCACATTCTGCGAGGTAAGCTGAGCCGAGGACATATCGGGCAGCTGAGCCGCCACGGCAGCCTCAAGGCTCTTTTTTATGAACAGATTATATATGCCGTTTGCAACGGGCTCGCTCAGCCACACGGCGAGCGCAGCCGCGACGGCGACCACGACAAGCCCGATTATCGAGCGGACAAGCCCGTTTTTGACGCCGACAAAAATGCACAGCGCAAACACCGCGACTATCAGAAAATCAACTGCAAAATCCAAGGCTTATCCCTCCCGTTCGCTTTTTTAAATTATATCACACGCTATGCACGGTGGCAAACTTTTTATTATTAAGCGGTTGTTAATTTTTTGTAATATTTGACGCGTACTGTACATACACGTCGCTGCCCGCGCAGACGACCCTTTTGCCGTTCTTGCCGGCGGAGACGGTCTTTGCGGTCTCGCCGCCGGAGGAAATAAGCTCAACTCCGTCGTCAAACAGCACGGCAACATATCTGTCGGTGCAGGTGAGCGCGTAAATTTTCTTGTCGAAGCTGCGCTCAAAAAGGAGCTTTGAACGCCTGTCGAACGCCACGACCTTCGGCTTCTCCTCGTTTGCATATTCACAGAGCACAACTGCGCTTCTTCCCGAATCCGACGCGGACTCGTGCGCCAGGGTGCTGCTGCTAAAGGAATAGTCCTCCTTGTGACCGCTCTTGGTCACGGTCGTTTTGAAGTCGGTCGAATAGGCTATTATACTGGTACTCGAATTATATATGACATCGAAAAGCAGGGTGTTGTCATATTTTATATCCGTCACAACAGGGTCGTCTTTTCCGAAATTCAGCACGACGAGGCGCGAATATGTGACGGCTTTTTCGGAGCCGACAAGTATCAGTGCCGCGCTCTTGCCGTTGGAGGCTATGGAAATATCGAATATCTTCTCCTGTGCGCACTCCCATGCGAATATCTTTTCGAGCTTATGGTTATATACGCGCAGCTCGCTCTGAGCCGATGAGGTTTTGAGCGAGAACGCCACCGTGCCGTCCTTGCCCATGGCGGCGGTATATATGGGCGAGCCGGTGCTGCCGCTGCCCAGAATTTTGCTTGAATTCATCAGCGTGAAGTCGCCGGCGGTGCGGTCATAAACCAGTGCTCTGCCGTTATAGACCGCCATATCCGGATCGGAATAGTTGTGCTCAAGGCGTGCCACCTCCTTGGCGGAGGAATTGAGCACGACCACGGAGTCGCGGGTCAGCAGGGCGATGTTCGACTTGAACGGCTTCATATCGAGCACATCCGCCGAGCTTATTTCATACGGATATCCCGCTCCCGTGCCGGACGCGGATATCAGCTGCTTTGCCGAGTCCTCGACATCGTTATATTTCATGCCGCCGAACGAACGCGCGGCGAAGAACACGACCGCGCCGACCGCAAGCAGAGTCAGCACGACTATAATTATTGTCTCGCGCTTGGAATTTTTTGTTTTCTTACTTTTGTTCTGTGCGGATTTTCCTGTTTTTTTCTTTGCAAGCAATCCGCCGATATGTTTTTTTGCGTTTGTTTTTTTTCTGCTTTTCTTCTCTGCCAACCTGTTGCACCCCCGTTTTTCAGTCCTTGCCGTTATAAAAAACCTTCTCAAGGCAGAGCCCGCACGCGGGCGCAGTCGCTCCCGCCCTGTCTCTGCTGAGCGATGAAATTATATCGGGCAGAGTATCTGCCGCTATTCTGCCCCTCGAAATATCAAGGAGCGTGCCGACAGCTATCCTGACCATATTATAGAGAAAGCCGTCCGCCTCGAAGTACATCAGCACCTCATCGCCGCGGCGCACGACCTCGGCACGGGTCAATGTGCGGACATTGTCAACCGTGCCTGCACCCGCCGCGCAGAACGCCGAAAAATCGTGAGTTCCGAGCAGCTGAGAAGCCTGACGGTTCAGAAAATCCGCATCGAGCGGATATTTACAGTGATATGAATATCTCGAAATAAATGGATTGCGCTCCTGCGCGTTCCAGATTCTGTAGACATATCGCTTGCCGGAGCAATTATAGCGTGCGTGAAACTCAAACGGCACCTCGCGGCAATCGGTCACGGCGATATCGTGCGGCAGGACTCCGTTCATCGCGCTCCTCCACTTCTCGGGCGAAAGAGACGACTCGGTGCGCATATTGCAGCAATACATATCGGCGTGGACGCCGGAATCCGTGCGCGAGCAGCCTATGACATTATCGCGCACTCCGCAGATACGCTCGGCGGCATCCTGAAAGGTCTGCTGAACCGTATTCGCATTTTCCTGCACCTGCCAGCCGTGATAATCCGTGCCGTCATAGCGCAGGGTAAAGAGCAGATTCTTCAAAGCCGTCACCCCTGTCAGATAAGATGCCCGAGATAATGATTGAGGACGATTACCGCCGCAAGCAGAGCCGCAGTGACGCCGAGGGCGGCAAAATCGCGCACGGCGAGCTTCATCTGCTTCATGCGCGTTCTCCCCTCGCCGCCCGTGTAGCAGCGGCACTCCATGGCAAACGCCAGCTCATATGCGCGGCGGAACGACGAGATAAACAGCGGAATGAGTATTGGTATCAGTGCCTTGGCACGCTTGATAAGTCCGCCGGTTTCAAGATCCGCTCCTCGCGCCTTCTGCGCGTTCATTATGCGCTCGATCTCCTCGATAAGCACGGGGATAAAGCGCAGGGCAAGCGTCATTATCATGGCGAGAGTATGCACCGGCACCTTTATCACCTTCAACGGCGAGAGCAGACGCTCCAGTGCGTCGGTAAGCATAGTGGGCGTTGTCGTATAAGTCAGCAGCGAGCTGACGACAACGAGCAGGATTATACGCACGGTGGTGAATATCGCGGTATAGACGCCTGTGGTCGTTATGGTTATTTTCCAGAACGAGACGAGCGTCTCGCCGCCGCGATTATAGAAAACATTGATAACGGCAGTAAAGAGCATGAGAACAACGAGCGGCTTTATGCTGCGCCACATCATCTTCATCGGGACTTTTGAAAGAAGAAGAGTCGCCACAACAAAAACGAGTCCGAGTGCGAGGGAATAGAAATTCCTGCACACGAAGAGAATGACTATAAGAGCCATTGTGAGCACGAATTTCATACGCGCATCCATGCGGTGGATAACGGAGGTGCCGGAATAATACTGACCGATGGTGATATCGCTTATCATACCGTTCCCCTCCCCTCAAAATAGCGCATGAGCTCATCCGTACCCTGTTCAACCGTGAACACGGAGGGAGAGACATCAAAGCCCCTGTCGTGCAGTGCTCTGAATATTTTCGTTATCTGAGGAACGGCGAGTCCCATTTCTTCAAGCTCGTCGGTGCGGGAATAGACCTCCGGCACGGTGCCGAACATCGCGACGCGGGAATTATTGAGCACCAGTACCCTGTCGGCGGTCTTTGCGACATCCTCCATGCTGTGGGAAACGAGAATAACCGTGCTCCCCGTCTGCTCGCGATAAGTGCGGACAAGCGAGAGAATTACCTCTCTGCCGCGTGGGTCGAGACCTGCGGTGGGCTCATCGAGAATGAGCACTTCGGGCTCCATCGCCATAACGCCCGCTATTGCGGCGCGGCGTTTTTCGCCGCCGGAAAGATCGAACGGAGATTTTTTCAGATGCTCCTCGCCAAGTCCCACAAATTCGGCGGCGCGGCGCACGCGGCGGTCAATCTCCGCGCTGTCGAGTCCCATATTTTTCGGTCCGAACGAGATATCCTTATAAACCGTCTCCTCAAACAGCTGATACTCCGGATACTGGAAGCAAAGCCCCACTCTGAACCTTGCGGCGTGCAGGGTTCGCTTGTCTTTATTGATATCCTCGCCGCAGAGCAGAACTCTGCCGGAATCGGGCTTCAAGAGTCCGTTGAGATGCTGAAGAAGGGTGCTCTTGCCGGAGCCGGTATGTCCGATTATTCCGACTATTTCGCCCTTTTCAAACTTCACATTGATATTTTCGATAGCTGCGACGGCTCCAGCCATTCCGTTTTCATAATAGTGGGTGAGATTTTCCGTTTCGAGTACCGTCATCTTCTCACCTCCATTATTTTTGAAAGTGCCTCGACGCACTCGTCGGCGTCAAGGATATCGTCGGGCAGGTCTATCCCCTTTTCGATAAGGCGGTGGCACAGCTCGGTGCTCTGCGGCACATCGAGTCCGCAGCGGCGCAGGACATCGGTCTGAGAAAACACCTCGCGCGGCGTGCCGTCGAGGCAGAGATTACCCGAATCTATAACTATGACGCGGTCAGCCTTGACTGCCTCGTCCATAAAATGCGTAACAAAAAGGACGGTTATACCCATCTCGCGGTTTAAGCGGCGAACGGTGTCGAACACCTCGCGTCTGCCTCGCGGGTCGAGCATCGCCGTAGGCTCGTCGAGCACGATACAGCCCGTCTGCATGGCGATTATTCCGGCGATAGCCACGCGCTGCTTCTGACCGCCGGAGAGCTTATGCGGCTCGCGCAGGCGGTAATCGTACATCCCGACCGCCTTTAGCGCGTCATCGACCCTGCGGCGTATCTCATCGGGGGCTACGCCGAGATTTTCGGGTCCGAACGCCACATCGTCCTCGACGATAGTTGCGACTATCTGATTGTCGGGATTCTGGAACACCATACCGACCCTGCGGCGAATATCTGTAAGCCTGTCCTCATCCGAGGTGTCGATACCGTCAACGGTAACGGTGCCGCTCTCGGGCACCAATATGGCGTTCGTCAGCTTCGCCAGGGTGCTCTTGCCGGAGCCGTTATGACCGAGAACCGCGACAAATTCGCCGCGGCTGACGGTGAGGTCTATATTGCAAAGTGCCGGAGAGGGCTTGGCTTCGCCTTGCTCCTCCGGCTCATAGGTATAGGTTACATTTTTAAATTCAATAAACTTCTCGCTCATTTTTATCTTCTCCACACTGCACTTGCGCCGCAGGGCAGAACAAGCCCCGAGGCGGTGACGGGCAGACCTATCTCGTCGGAGGTCACCTTGCCGCCGAACAGCGACGACACTGTACTGCCGAGTATATACTGCATGACGGACGCGGAAAGCCCCGTTGTGTAAGAGTTGATGAGCACCATAACGGGATCGTCCGACAGCACGGCGGTACACAGCGACGCGAAGTCATAAACCGCATCCTCAAGCTTCCAGACCTCGCCGCCCGGACCTCTTCCGTAAGACGGCGGATCCATGATAATAATATCATATTTGTTGCCTCGGCGTATCTCGCGCTCGACAAACTTCATGCAGTCGTCAACGAGCCAGCGCACCGGCTCGCCCGCAAGACCGCTGACTGCGGCGTTCTCCTTCGCCCATGCGACCATGCCCTTTGAGGCATCGACATGGGTGACATGCGCGCCGGCATTGAGAGCCGAAATTGTCGCGGCACCCGTATAGGCGAAAAGATTCAGCACGCGCAGGGATCTGCGCTCTTTTCCGATTATCTCGGCGGTCATATCCCAGTTGACCGCCTGCTCCGGAAAAACGCCCGTGTGTTTGAAGCCCATAGGCTTGACCATGAACGAGAGCTCGCCGTATTTTATCTTCCACGCATCGGGAATCTTTCTTCTTATGTCCCACTTTCCGCCGCCCGAGGAGGAACGATTATAGACTGCGTGCGCCTTATGCCAAAGCGGGTGGCTTTTTTCCGTATTCCAGATAACCTGGGGATCGGGTCTTATGAGTATGACATCTCCCCAGCGTTCGAGCCTCTGACCCGAAGAGCAGTCGAGCAGCTCATAATCCTTCCATTTATCGGCAACGCGCATATCTTTTCCTCTCCGGCGCGGGGTTCGCGCTCCTGTTATATAAGTCTCTCTCTGACGACCTCGGCAATCTCGTCGCAGAGCTTTTTTATAAGTTTTTCGTCCTTGCCCTCAAGCATTACTCGGACGAGCGGCTCGGTGCCGGACACTCTGACGAGCACGCGTCCGTCCTCGCCGAGCTCAGCCTCAGCCTTGGCTATGGCTTTCTTTATCTCCTCATCGCCGGCAAAACGCACCTTGCCGATATTGGAGACTCTGACATTCTTGAGCACCTGCGGATAGACCTCCATGCACTTTGCAAGCTCCGAGAGCGATTTTCCCGTGCGCTTCATGGTCTGGAGCACCTGCGCGGCGGTCACCTCGCCGTCGCCGGTGGTCGAGTGGTGCAGGAAAATGACATGACCGGACTGCTCGCCGCCTATCGCATAGCCCTTTTCGAGCATACGCTCGAGGACATAGCGGTCGCCGACCTTCGTTATCTCGCAATGAATATCATTGTCGGCGCAGAACTTGTGGAAGCCCATATTGCTCATGACGGTGACAACTGCCGCGTCTCCGTCGAGCTCGCCGCGCTCCTTCATATCCGCAGCGCAGATGGCGATTATCTTGTCGCCGTCAACTACATCGCCGTTTTCATCGACCGCAAGGAGTCGGTCGGCATCGCCGTCAAACGCGAAGCCCGCCATCAGCCCGTGCTCAACGACATATTTCTGAAGATTTTCAAGGTGAGTCGAGCCGCAGTTGTCGTTGATATTGACTCCGTTGGGCTCGCCCGCGAGCACATCACACTCCGCGCCCATCTGCATGAAAAATTCCGGCGCGGTCACGCTCGAAGAGCCGTTGGCGCAGTCGAGGGCTATTCTCATATTGTTGAACCTGTAATCAACGGTCGAGCACAGGTGGGTTATATAATCGAAAATCGCCATTTCGGAGGTTGTGACCCTGCCGACCTCGCCGCCTATCTTGACGGGCGGAACAACGGTCTCGTCGAGGATTATCGCCTCTATTTCCTCCTCGAGCGCGTCGGGGAGCTTATATCCGTCTGACTTGAATATCTTTATGCCGTTATATTCACACGGGTTGTGCGAGGCGGAAATCATTATGCCCGCGTCGTACCGATATTTCTGAACGAGGAACGCCACTGCCGGAGTCGGCACGACGCCGAGAAGCAGTACATCCGCACCTACGGAGCAAAGACCTGCGCTGATGGCCGCCTCAAGCATTTCAGAGGATGCGCGGGTGTCCATGCCTATAAGCACGCGGGGTCTTTTATGTGTGCTGTCGGTGAGCACCATAGCGGTAGCTCTACCTATCTTCATCGCGAGTTCACATGTGAGCTCGCTGTTTGCAACGCCTCTTGCGCCGTCTGTTCCGAAAAGTCTTCCCATAACCAAACCTCCAATTATCAGATATCGAACTGCTGCTGACCCGGCATTGTCATGCCGAGATGCCTGTAAGCGGCAGGAGTGACCGTGCGTCCGCGTGGGGTACGGCTGAGGAAGCCTATCTGCATAAGGTAAGGCTCATAGACATCCTCAATCGTTATCGCCTCTTCGCCGACTGCTGCGGCTATCGTCTCGAGTCCCACGGGACCGCCGTTGTAGTTTCTTATCATCGTGGTGAGGACAAGTCTGTCTATCGAATCAAGCCCGAGGGCATCGACCTCCATGCGGTCGAGCGCCATCGATGCCGTTTCGCGGGTTATTACGCCGTCGCCCATGACCTGGGCGAAGTCGCGCACGCGCTTCAAAAATCTGTTTGCGATTCGCGGAGTGCCGCGTGAGCGCGAGGCTATCTCCTTGGCGCCGCTCGGATCCATCTCGATGCCGAGAATACCGGCGGAGCGCGTAACTATCTGCGAGAGCTGCTCGGGCGTATACATCTCAAGGCGGAGAATAACGCCGAAGCGGTCGCGCAGCGGTGCGCTGAGCTGACCCGCTCTCGTCGTTGCGCCGACGAGGGTGAAATGCGGCAGGTCGAGCCTTATCGACCGCGCCGAAGGACCCTTGCCGATAATTATATCTATCGCGCTGTCCTCCATGGCGGGATAGAGCACCTCTTCGACCGAGCGCGAAAGGCGGTGAATCTCATCGACAAAGAGCACATCTCCGTCGTTTAGGTTCGTCAGCAGCGCGGCAAGGTCGCCGGGCTTCTCTATCGCGGGACCTGAGGTCACGCGGAGATTTACGTTCATCTCATTTGCTATGATGCCCGCAAGGGTCGTCTTGCCGAGTCCGGGAGGGCCGTAAAGCAGAACATGGTCGAGGCAGTCGCCTCTGCGGCGAGCAGCTTCGATATAGACCGAGAGGTTTTCCTTTGCCTTGTCCTGACCGATATAATCCTCCAGCCGACGCGGGCGCAGGGAAAATTCAAGGTCGGTATCCTCGGGCGAGAGATCGGGGGTAACTATGCGGTTTTCAGTATCCATATCCATAGAGCCGTCTCCTTTCCCTCTTTATATATTTTTTGAAATAAGGCGCAGAGCCTGCTTTATAAGCTCCTCGGACGGCAGCGACTGATCGAGCCTGCCGACAGCCGAAGCCGCTTCGGTCTTTGTATAGCCGAGCATGACGAGGGCATCGACCGCCTCCTCGCCCGCGCCCGACGACGCGGCTGCGTTTATCGCGGCAAGCTCCTCGCGGTTCTCGGAGGATATATATGATTTGAGTTTGTCTTTAAGCTCAAGCACGACTCTCTGAGCTATTTTTGCTCCCACGCCCTGAGCCGCTGTTATCGCCTTCGTATCGCCCGAAGCGACGCAGACGGCGAGCCTGTCCGGAGTCAGCTGAGAAAGTATCGCAAGGGCGGCTTTCGGACCGACGCCGGTGACATTTATGAGCAGCTTGAAGCAGTCAAGCTCATCCTTATTGTAAAAGCCGAACATATCGAGCGCGTCCTCACGAACATTGAGATAGGTATAGAGCGTGACCGTATCGCCTATTGTGCCTATGTTTCTCAGGGTGTTGGCAGTGGCACTGCAATTGAACGCAACGCCGCCGCAGCTGACCGCGACGCTCGCGGCATCGGTATAGACCACTTGACCGGTGATACTGTAAAACATACTGCTCTCCTTTATCTGTACTGGCTGAGTCTGCCCATGACGGAGCCGCTGCAATGGCAGTGGCAGACCGCCATGGCGAGCGCGTCGGCGGCATCATCGGGCTTCGGGATTTTTTCGAGATTGAGGATTATCCTCGTCATCTCCTGCACCTGCGTCTTCTCGGCGCGTCCGTAACCGACGACGCTCTGCTTGACCTGCAGGGGCGTATATTCAAAAATCGGGATACGGTGCTTCTGCGCGGCGAGGACGAGAACTCCCCTCGCCTGGCTGACATCGATAACCGTTTTCGCGTTGTTGTTATAGAAAAGCTTCTCTATCGACATCGCTTCGGGCTTATATTTCTCCATAAGCTCCGACACGCCGTCATATATGCGTTCGAGACGCAGGTTGAACGGCATCCCTGCGGGCGTTGTCACCGCGCCGTAATCGAGCATGGTGAAGTGGTTGTTTTTATACTCCACAACACCGCATCCGACAATTGCATATCCGGGATCGATACCGAGAACTATCATTTCTTGTTTGATTCCCTTTCTCTGATTATCATGCGCGTCGGGGTGCCCTCAAGACCGAAGACCGAGCGGATCTGATTGTCGATATACCGCTGATAGCTGTAATGGAACAGATCCTTGCGGTTGACAAAGCAGACGAATGTCGGCGGGCGGGTCGATGCCTGAGTCATATAGAATATCTTGAGCCTTCTGCCCTTATCAGTCGGCGGCTGAACCCGCGCCGTGGCATCGGCGAGCAGGTCGTTGAGGCGACCGGTCGAGATACGCATGGCGTTCTGATCGTCAACATACTTGATGAGCTCGAACAGTCTGTCGAGCCTGAGTCCCGTTTTTGCCGAGATAAAGATTATCGGGGCATAGGACATAAACGAGAAGTCGTTCATCAGCTTTTTGCGGTAAGAGTCCATTGTCTTACCGTCCTTTTCGACGGCATCCCACTTGTTGACCGCGATTATGCAGGCCTTGCCGAGCTCGTGCGCGATACCCGCGACCTTTGAATCCTGCTCGGTGAAGCCCTCCACTGCATCTATCATTATAACACATACTTGCGCACGTTCAACAGCCATTCTTGCTCTTATGACGGAATATTTTTCTATTGCGTCATAGACGCGGCTCTTTCTGCGCAGACCTGCGGTATCTATAAAGACAAATTTGCCGTATTCATTTTCCACATACGAATCCGTTGCGTCGCGGGTCGTGCCCGCGATATCGGAGACTATCATTCTGTCCTCGCCGAGAATTGCGTTGACGAGCGACGATTTTCCGACATTGGGCTTGCCGATAACGGCGACCTTGACGGTGTCGTCCTCCTCTTCGTCCTCATCGGCGGGCGGCAGATGCTCACAGACGGCATCGAGCAGATCGCCCGTGCCCATTCCGTGGACGGACGAGACGGCTATCGGATCGCCGAGACCGAGGTTATAAAACTCGTAATACTCTGCGGGAGGTTCGCCGACGGTGTCGCACTTGTTGACGCAGAGGACTATCGGCTTGCCGCTCTTCTGGAGCATGGACGCGACCTCACTGTCGGTCGAGACAACGCCGGAGCGCACATCGGTGACGAGGATTATGACATCCGCGCTGTCTATCGCCAGCTGAGCCTGGCGGCGCATCTGCTTTAAAATTATATCGTCCGAATATGGCTCAATGCCGCCCGTATCGACGAGCAGCAGCGTTCTGCTGCCCCACTCGCAGTCTCCGTAGATTCTGTCGCGGGTGACGCCGGGGGTATCATCGACTATGCTCAGGCGCGCTCCGACGAGCTTGTTGAACAGGGTCGATTTGCCGACATTGGGTCTGCCGACGATTGCAACAACCGGTTTTGACATATTTATGACCACGCGGCAGACGGCTTTCGCCGACACCGCTTCCTTTCAAAATTTTGAGCTTATAAAAATCAAAAAGGCAGAGAAGGCTCATCCTCCTCTACCTCTCCGCATTCATGACTTGTACGAAGCACAGCCGAGGCAAGACCTCAGCTTAGCAGTTAACGCTTTAAGCCGCCGATGCCGACCGCTCCACGAGTCATATTTGACTTGCGTGTGTTTCAAAGGGCTCACGCGTCCTTCTTAATCACTTGCTTGCCGTTGTAATAGCCGCACTCGGGGCATATTCTGTGGGGTCTCTTGTACTCCCCGCACTGCGGGCACTTAACGAGCTCGGGAGCGTCCATCTTCCAAACGTTGGAACGTCTCTTGTCTCGTCTTGCGCTTGATACTCTTCTCTTGGGTACCGCCATGTTGAGCACCTCCTTAATACTAGTGCATTGAATGTGGAAAAAATCCTTTTAATTATCCAAAAGCTGTTTGAGAGCCTCGAGACGCGGGTCCGCGGGCTTTTTGCAGCTGCATTGGCCTTCATTGAGATCGGCGCCGCAGAACTGGCAGACGCCTTTGCAATCCTCTTTGCACAGAATCTTGCCGGGCAGAGCGAGGAAAATATCCTCACGCACGAGAGGATCAAGCTCGAAATGCATATCCTCGACAAGAATCAGCTCATCGTTTTCCTCATCGTTGAGAGAGGTCACGAGCGTGTGCGAAACGGGAATGTCGAAAACGCGGTCTATCGGTGAAGCGCAGCGGTCGCAGTCGGTAAACACTTCAACCGTCGCCCGAGCCTCGATGCAGACTATGCCGGCGCGGTTGCGAGCCTCGCCTTTGACGCGCACCGCCCTTTGAAAAGGCTTGCCCGCCCAGAACTCCTCGTCAGACATGTCCGTTTCATAATCAAACGGGACGGACGCGCCGATATTGTTGAAAATGGGTTCTAACTCAATAAACATAGCATTCACCTTGCGGTTACTTAAATCCGCGCAGAAAGTATTATATCTTCCTGCGCGGGTTTTGTCAATAAAAACTTCAGTTTTTTAGACTTTTTTCTCTTAAAGTTTCTGGCAGAAGTCAAAAATCTTCTCGGGAAGCTCATCCTCGTCAGCCGAAACGGTGAACACGAAGCTCTTCTCGGTGATATCGCTCAGCTCCTTGACCTTCTCAAGGAAAACCGCGAGCTCATCATAGTCCCTGCCGCCGATACGCAGAGTTGCGTCGATGAGGATATCGGTTATATCGTGGTCACCTGCGCAAATACCGCTGAGGAAGCCGTAAAACGCCTTGTAGCCGCTGACCTTGTAGAAATCAGTCTCGATAAGTCTTGCACGATAGTTGATATCGTAGGTCAGAAGCCTCTCCTTCTCAACGCAGACGACATTGCCGCTGGAAGCTTCAACAGCCTTGTTGACCTGCTCGATGAGACGTTTTGTCTTGCCCGATCCTTTGCGTCCTGTAATCAAAGAAACCATTTAAGAATTCCTCCTAAAAATTTATTCTGTTTTCAAGCTCAGCACGGCGCTCCTCATATCCGGGCTTGCCCATGAGTGCGAACATATTGAGCTTATAACTTTCAACGCCGGGCTGGTCGAACGGATTGACTCCGAGGACATAGCCGGAAATTCCGCAGGCCTTCTCGAGGAAGTAGATGAGCCAGCCGAGATTGTACTCGTCCATCTTATCGACATCGAGGATAATATTGGGTACGCCGCCGTCGGTATGCGCAAGTACCGTTCCCTCGAACGCCTTGCGGTTGACCTCGGACATATGCTTGCCTGCGAGGAAGTTGAGTCCGTCCTCATTGTCAGCTGTAGCCTCAATAACAAGATCGCGCTTGGGCTGAGCAAAGGTGACAACGGTCTCGAACAGCGAGCGTTCGCCCTGCTGTATATACTGACCGAGAGAATGGAGGTCGGTCGAGAATATCGCCGAGGCCGGAAAAATGCCCTTGTGCTCCTTGCCCTCGCTCTCGCCGAAGAGCTGCTTGAACCACTCGCACATCATTGTATAATCCGGCTCATAGGCAGCCATCATTTCTATCTTCTTGCCGCTTCTGTAGAGTATATTGCGGATAGCGGCGTAGCGGTAGCAGTCGTTCCTGTCGAGCTCGGGCGACATATACTGCTCTCTCGCGTCTGCGGCGCCCTTCATAAGTGCGTCGATATCGATTCCGGCGACCGCTATCGGAAGCAGACCGACTGCGGTGAGCACGGAATATCTGCCGCCGACATTGTCGGGAACCACGAAAGTCTCATAGCCCTCTTCGTCGGACATATTGCGAAGCGCACCCTTTGATTTATCCGTAGTTGCATAGATGCGGCCCTTTGCGCCGTCCTTGCCGTACTTCTTAATAAGCAGGTCTCTGAAGATACGGAACGCGAGCGCGGGCTCGGTGGTCGTCCCGGACTTCGAGATAACATTGACGGAGAAGTCCCTGTCCTTGCAGATATCGATAAGCTCGGCAAGGGTCGAGGAGCTTATTGTGTTTCCGGCGAAGTATATCTTCGGAGTATCGGCTGCGACATCGTTATATTTCTGGGACTTGACGAACTCGATTGCGGCTCTTGCGCCGAGATAGGATCCGCCGATGCCGATAACTATAAGTATCTCGGAATCCTTCTTTATCTTCTCTGCGGCAGCCTTTATTCTTGCGAACTCTTCTCTGTCATAATTGACGGGAAGATCGACCCAGCCGAGGAACGCATTGCCTGCACCCGTGCCGTTATGAAGCTTCTCATGCGCGGCGGTTATCTCCGGCTGAATGGCTGAAAGCCCGACGGCATCCGCCGCCTCGCCGACAAACGAGGTGTTAAGTCTGACTGACATTCTTTTTTGCCCCCATATCTATTGAGAGACCGCACGGTCTCCGGCTCCTGTGAGCTCTTTTTATTTGTTAATATTTTAACTTATTTGAGTGGGTATTTCAAGCTCTACGGACAATATTTCACGAAAAATTAAAACAGATTTCACTTTGCCGTCTCAAATGCGTTTTTTCAGCCGTTCTGCGAGCTTCTGTAGGCTTCAACTTCCCAATTTGTAATAAAATCCGTGAGCTCCTCCGTCATATGCGACGCGCCGCCGAACGAGCGCGAATAAACGGCTATATCCGCCGCATCCTCAAAGAGCAGCTCGGCAGTCGCTGCGCGCTTTTCGCTCTCGCCGAGGCAGAACGCTCCCCTGCCCCGAAGCAGGATGACACGCGGCATGAAGCCGTGTTTTTTATTATATGCGCTTATCTTTTCACCCGCTTCGCCGACGCTGTCGAGCCAGAGCGGATAGGCGCGGCAATAGACGATATGGTCGGGCGTGAACGGGCGCATAAGCTCCTTTGCGGCATCTGCGGAGCCGACAAAGCCCTTTGACACGCCGAACGGGACTTCGCGGCAGACGGTACCCTGCGGGAATGCAAAGAGCAGAGCCTGCTGAGCTTCTGTATCAAAAGTCGGAGTTTTATCGAAATCGGGCTTTTCCGAAAGGCTGCGGTCAATCGAATCGAGCACGAAACTCAGCTTTTCGCCGAGGGCATCGACCGTATCGGCGGCGACGAATATGCCGTGATTTTCGAGCAGGAGCATATCGCAATTTTTGCCCGTGCGAGCCTTGAAAGCAAGCATTTTATCGCGGCAGAGCTTTGCCAGAATATAGCCCGGGCGGCACTGCTCAATCCAGATAAAATCACGGTCTATTACTCGGCGTGCGGTGCTCTCTCCGCCCTTCGAGCAGGCGATGCCGTTCACCTTCGCCGGATGCAGATGCAGGACATAGGTCTGAGGGAACAGCGCGTGGAGGGTGGTCTCAACGCTCGGACGCTTTGTCTCGCCCGCAACACGCGACGCCATGAGGTCTTCGAGCACAAGAGCCTCGCGCTCGGAATCGGAATCGGGATAGCTCTTTTCAAATATTTCGCCGAGCTTTGAAAGATCGATTTCAACAAAGCCCTGCGCCGTTATGGTCGCGAGAGCCGTACCCGAGCCCTTGACCCACATCCTGCCGTCCGCCTTTGCGGAGGTGTTTCCGCCGCCGGCGAGGACGAGAGACGGGTCGGAGCCGTAAAAATTCGAAAAGCCGACAAGTTCGTCTATAAGCATGAATATTACCCTTTCTTAAAAACAAATACCGGACTGCCGCATTTAGATGCAGAAAGCGTTTTCTTTACCCCGACGCTGTACAAAGGTACTGCGAGTGGGTAAAGAAGCGCTTAAAAGAGCATAATCCAATCAGTAAAGGTCATAATCCACACCGTGAGCCGTGATTTATGACCTTTGACATTTTTGCTCTTTGGTCTGCGCTAAATGCGGCAGTCCGCATTTATGATTTGATTTCTTTCCAAGCGGCACTGTAATAAGCGTCAAGCTCGGCTCCGAGGTCGTGATAAACCTCGCCCTTATCGATAACCTCGTCGGACGGGAAGATATCCTCATCCTGCTGAACCTCGGGGTCAAGCTCATCAAAGAGAGCCTGATTCGGGGTCGAATAGTAGATATACTCGAAGTTTTTCTTCGCCGCTTCTACTCCGCAGAGGTAGTTGATGAACGCCTCGGCGTCAGCCTTGTTGGAGCTGTAGGTCGGGACGACCCACGAGTCGATCCAGAAGTTCGTGCCCTCCTCGGGAATGGTGAACTTCAGATCGGGGTTGCCGCTGATGTTCTGCTCCTCGTCGCCCTCAATGGCGAGATAAGCTTCGCCGTTATAGACGAGAGCCATTGCAGCCTCGCCGCTTATCATCGCGTCGCGAGCCTCGGTCTCGACAAGATATGCCTTGAGCATCGGCTTCTGCTTAATAAGCAGCTGCTTCGCCTCGTCTATCTGAGCCTTATCGGTGGTGTTGAGCGAATAGCCGAGAGCCTCAAGCGCGACAAGGAAGGAGTCGCGGATGCTGTTGGACATGATTATCTTTCCTGAATACTTCTCGTTGAAGAACATCTTCCAGCTCTTCGCATCCTCTTCGGAGACCATCTTGGTGTTGTAGATAACGCCGACGGTGCCCCAGAAATGCGGGACGGAATACTTGTTCTCGGGGTCGAAGGACTTCGACTTTTCGAGATAAACCTCGCCGATATTCTTGATATTCGGGATGTTGTCGAAATTGAGCTCGGAGAGCCTGTTTTCCTTTATAAATCGCTCGATTATATAGTCCGAGGTGCAGATAAGGTCATACGACTGGTCGCCGTTGACCGCCTTGTTATAGAGCTCCTCGGGAGTGTCGCACTCATCGACATTGACCTTGACGCCGTTCTCTTTTTTGAAGTTCGAGATAACATCGAGGTCGATATACTGACCGTAGATGAGCACATTTATGCTGCGGGTCTTGGTGCAGCCCGCGAGTGCGCCCATGGAGCAGAGGCAGAGCACAATCGCCATAGCTGCCGCCGCAATTCTTACAAAAACAGATTTTTTCATTTTTCGTCCCCCATCAATAGTTTTTTCCCTTTGCCGCGCTTTTCTCCTTTTTGATGCTGATTCGGTTGACGACGAACAGCACGATAAGCACGATGAGGAAGATTATTGTTGAAAGAGCATATAGCTCCGGCTGGTTGCCGAGCTTGCGCTCGGTATAGATTATTATCGAGAGCGTCTTTATTCCCGCGCCCTTGGTGAAATAAGTAATGGTGAAATCGTCGAGCGACATGGTGAACGCCATGAGGAAGCCCGAGAGGATGCCCGGGAAAATATCCGGAACTATCACCTTGAAAAACGCCTGAACGGGCGTTGCGCCGAGATCGACCGCCGCCTCATACGTGTTCCTGTCGCGCTGACGGAGCTTGGGCAGGACATTGAGGACGACATATGGAATATTGAAGCTGATATGCGCTATGAGCATGGTCGTGAAATTGAGACTTCCGAACATACGCACGAAGAGCAGCATGAGCGCGATGCCCGTTACGATATCGGCATTGAGAAGCGGAATACTGTTGACGCTCATTATCGCCGACTGGCTGCGCTTTTTCATATAGAGTATGCCCACGCAGGCGAGAGTGCCGACGACCGTCGCTATCAAAGCGGAGAGCACGGCGAGCAGGAGCGTATTGCGCAGAGCTTCCATAATAGGTCCGCTCGTGAACAGATCCTCATACCACCTGAGGGTGAAGCCGCCCCACTTCGTATAGCGCGAATTGTTGAACGACATGACCGTCAGAACGGCTATCGGCAGATAGAGCAGGACGAAGATTATCGCCACATAGAATTTTTCGAGGAAGTGCCTGAATTTTACCACAGCGACGCCTCCTCTCCCGAGCCTTTCATCTCGCCTATCATCATGCTCACGAAGATGAATATCATGAGCACTATCGAGATGCCGGAGCCGAGATGCCAGTTGTTGCCCTGGTTGAACTCCTGCTCGATAATATTGCCTATGAGCAGAACCTTGCCGCCGCCGAGGATATCGGCGATAACGAACTCCGAGATGCTCGGCACGAACACCATTGTGATGCCGCTTATAACGCCGGGCACGGAGAGCGGAAAGATTATCTTGCAAAAGGTCCTCGCCGGGGTCGCGCCGAGGTCGCCCGCAGCGTCAAGAAGGTTGCGGTCGATCTTTATAAGCGCATTGTAAATCGGCAGAACCATAAACGGGAAATAGTCGTAGACCATACCGATAACTATCGCCGCCGGAGTATACATGATGCTGAAATTCGGCAGATTCAGCGCCGAGAGGATATAGTTGAGAATACCGTTATCCGAGAGCAGCATCCTTATAGCTATTATCCTGAGCAGGAAGTTTATCCACATGGGCAGGATGAAAATAAATATAACGAAGCTGCGGTTTTTCGCGGCGCTTTTGCTGAGTATCAGCGCGAGCGGATAAGCGAGCAGCAGGCACGCCGCCGTTGTTATCACTGCGAGCAGCAGGGACAGCCCGAGCGCCTGGATATGAATCTTTTCAAAAATAGCCGTTATGTTTGAGAGAGTGAACGCGCCGTCCGAAGAAGTGAAGCCGTAATAAAAAACGAACAGCAGCGGCACTATCGTAAAGACCAGCATCCACAGAAGATACGGCCCTGCCATAAGCTTTTTACGCATCGGCGTTGAACACCTCCTCGTCCTCAGACTCGGGTTTGTTCATAATCTGGATGTTCGAGGGTTCAACGCTGAGACCCACCTCCGCTCCGATGGGAGTGGAGACGGTGCTGTGGACGAGCCACTCGTATCCGTTCACCATAACGTGCATCTCATAGTGCACGCCCTTGAATATTATATCGGTGACAACGCCCTTGAGCTCACCCTGCGAGGGCGGAGTCAGGACGACATCCTCGGGTCTTATGACGACATCGACTGGCATATTCTCGCCGAAGCCCTCATCGACGCAGACGAACTCCGCGCCGAGGATACGCACAAGGCGATCCCTTATCATAACGCCGTCTATGATATTGCTCTCGCCTATGAAATCGGCGACGAAAGCGTTAGTGGGCTCGTTATAAATGTCAACGGGAGTGCCGATCTGCTGGATATAGCCCTGGTTGAGCACGACGACGGTGTCCGACATCGTGAGAGCCTCCTCCTGATCGTGGGTGACATATATAAATGTTATGCCCATCTGCTGCTGAATCTTCTTGAGCTCGACCTGCATCTCGCGTCTCAATTTGAGATCGAGCGCGCCGAGCGGCTCATCAAGCAGAAGCACGCGCGGCTTGACCGCAAGGGCACGAGCTATCGCCACCCTCTGCTGCTGACCGCCCGAGAGTGAATTTATGTTGCGCTTTTCAAAGCCGCTGAGGTTGACGATAGACAGCATTTCGCTGACCGTCTTTTCAATCTCGTTCTCCGGCGTTTTCTTTATACGCAGACCGAACGCCACATTTTCATAGACGTTCAGGTGCGGGAAAAGCGCGTAACGCTGAAAAATGGTGTTAACCTGCCTCTTATGAGGCGGCACACCATTGATTTTTTTATCCTCAAATATGACATCCCCCTCATCGGGTTCGAGGAAACCGGCAATGACGCGCAGAATAGTAGTCTTTCCGCAGCCAGACGGACCCAACAGCGTGATAAACTCCCTGTCCCTTATATAAAGGCTCAGATCGTCGAGCACCTGATTATCACCCAGTTTGACGGAGATGTGTTTCAGATCGATAATGACATTTTTTTTCAATTATGCAGCCCCTCTCTCAAAAGAATACGATGCAAACCGCACATCAAAAATATAGTAAGTACTAATATAGAGCTAATCCGCAAAAAAGTCAACAGATTTGACAAAAAAAGACGCACTCGGCAAAAATTTTGCGGCTCACCTCATGATATGGCGAGCCGCAAAGAAAATTTTCAGTTTTCGGGCGAGGTTTTTTCTCTGAGTTCTTCTATTATCTCAACTATTTTAAAACGCGGCTCGTATCTGCCGGAGCTTTCGACGACCTTGAGCTCGTCGCCGTCGAGGAACGCGTCGATATTGCCTCCCCTATCCTGCGCGGCAGGCAGACACAGCGGCGGGAACATCACGCACCACCAGTTATGCCCCGCGCCCTCGCCTATCACGACTTTGACGGCGGTATAGCGTCCCGCAGGCATAGTCAGATCGCCGTAACAGCGGGTTGCAAAATACTCGTTGACAACATTGACGCTCACGGGATAGTCATAGCCCTCGCGCTCTATCACCTCGCGCGCGGCAGCTTCAAGCTCCGCTTTCTGCGGTTCTATTTTCGCCTTCGCCTCGTCCGTCGTCACAGTACCGTCGAAGAGCTCCGCGCCGCGTTCGAGCACGGCATCGCGGACTTTTAGCTTGAGCGCCTGATCCTCATCGGAATCGGAGTTTGCAATGACATGCATTCGCAGCACATCGGAGCGCACACGCGAGCAGTTATAGGCAAACGCCCCGACGCTGCACACGCTCGCCGCTATAACAACCGCGAACACAACAGCCTGTATTTTGAGCAGCCTTGATAATTTTTTTGACTTCATAGCGAGTAAAAACCGTCCTTTCTTTCGGATGCAACCGAATTATGGACGGTTTTTGATGGGTTTATACGGAAAAGTCTGGAAGCAAATTTTTACTTACACTTCTTCACGACAATCAGCGTTATGACTGCGGCGGAGCCTATGACAGCAAATGCCGCGCAGGCGGCAACGACTTTGAACTTTGTGCTGTCGTCAATTCCGCTCGATGACTTCGTGCTGTGTTTTTTCAGGTTCATGCCCGCGCTCAGCGCATATGCCTCGGCAGGCGAACCGTCCTCGGCAACTATCGTTCTCGTCTCTCCGTCTTCCTCGCCGAAGGCGTTCTTGCCGAACTCGCTGACGCTCGACGGAACGGTTATCTCCTGCGCCGAGGTTTTGGCAAATGCATTGTCCGTTATTCCGACGACGGGCATGCCGTCTATTTCCGAGGGAATCTCGACTTTTTTATCCGAGCCGACATAGCCGCAGATATAGACATTGACATTTATCACGATATATTTGAAATCGCCGTAGAACTTTATTTCGGCGGAGCTCGCTTCTTTTTCGACCTCTGCGTTTATCTGCGCAAAGGTCTCGCTCTCGGTCACGCCCTGCGGCGCGTCGGTAACGACATTGTTGCCGCCCACGGGCTTGGCGGTTGTGTCCTTGGTTGAGTTGCCGGAGGATGAACCGGAGCCGCCGGATTTAGGAATCAAGGACGACAGATTTGAAATTTTTATAGCAGGACGGATGCCTTCACCAGTATAGTCAACACTATTTTTGGTGTCAGTGTCGCCATAGGGTTGGACACAACAAACATAGGCAGAATAGATACCGGCAGATCGCAGGCACCAATCAGAACATCCGTCCGCGGAGTAAACCCGCAATCCCTGACATTTTGCATAGTCGGTACCCTTCGCCTGACGAGCAGAGTTTGAACTGGTATTATTTGCCGGAAAGCCGTATGCGGTGTTCTGCATTTCGCTATAAGAAAGCAGAAAAACCTTGTCGTAAGTGGTAGCGCTGTCGTATTCGCTGTAAGCGGTAGAACATGCTCTATTATCTAATTTGGAGGTTAAAATGCTCGTCTTCTGTGAGGAGGAAAAAGCGGTGTTATAGAAATCATCGTTGAGCCACGCTCTGATGCTACTCGTGGCATAATCGTTGGCATAGTGGGTGTGCTCTGCGTCATTCCAGTAGGCTGTGCCTCCATACGAATCTGTGCCGTACTCATATATCGTATTGCTGTATGCCTGGGAATCGATAATGTTCTCACAAAGGACAAGACCCGTTGAGGGGTCGAGAACGCGCCACTTCAGAGGCTCATACTTGAAATAGTATATATTGTTTGGAGTATAACCGTTGTCCTCCTGACAAGAATAAGAGGATAAATAATCTGTCATATACGGTCTGTACTGAGAAAAAGTAACGGCGCGGTATTTTGTGCCGTTATATGTAAAATCGGCATATTTCATCCAGTCACCCTGAACCATGGTACCATAATCCCCTGTGCCGCTGTAATAGCCATAGCTGATCCATTTTTTTGAAACGCTGTTGAGGGATGAAACGAGGGATGAATTCGTGACCCTGCTCTGCGGATAAGAGCCAAATTCGACGATGTCGCCGACTTTGTATGTTTTTCCCACCGCTTCGGCTTGAGGCGCGAAAAAGCCCATGCCATCAACGCCGACGAGCCCGCCTATCGGCGCGGCGCAGAGCACAACAACTGCGATGAGCACGGCCGCTATCTTTCTCAGTTTCATTATTTACCCTCCGTTTTCAGCGCTTCGCGCAATTTCTCAGGCAAATAATATCCGATTGAAATCCCCGTGTCAACAGGGCTCGGCACGAACCGCGCTTTAAGCGGTACGAACGGCAAAAAATATAAAAAACGCGCCCGCCTGAATAAAGCAGCGCGTAAGCTTATCGACAAACCCGGTTTTGGGAGCTTCGCAGGAAACAATGCCCCGATTGTGTAAAAAAGGGTGGCGCGAAGCATCGGAGAGATTGTTTTGAATAAGCTGTAAATTTTCAAAAATGCCGAGTATTTTAAGCTTTCATCACAACAACCCCTCAGTCACGGCTTCGCCGTGACAGCTCCCCTTACACAGTGGAGCCGAAGAGCGGCATTGATTTTATGTAGCCGGTGCGAGGGCGGTTGTAGGGGGCGGCGACTCGACGCCCCGTTGACGCGTGAGCGTCACAATGTTTTTTGAGGTAAGTGCAACAATCCCTCAGTCGCTTCAAGCTTTATATAAACTTTAAAGGCAGGCGACCGCAGATCGCCCCTACTGTCGGCACAATGAACCTTTGCGACATTTTCGTGCCGCCGTCGGCGGCAGCGGTGCGTCGAGTCGCCGCACCCTACGAAGTGCATATCCGTAAGATAGTGCAAAATTCGCGGGCAGATGATATCCGCCTCTACCTGAGCGAAGCGAAACTAACCCCTCAGTCACGGCTTCGCCGTGACAGCTCCCCTTACACAGTGGAGCCTTGAGCCCCGTGCAATAACAGACTTTTTTGACAGACCAACGCGCCGCCTTAATAATAAAGCAGCGCGCTTTGAAATTTAATCTTTGAATCCCGTTATTTCCTCGCGGGTCTTGAAGATTCCGCCGTTGTTTTCGAGGATATCCATATGCTCTATAGCGTAGCCCGTGCCGAGCGCGACGCACTCGAGCGGATCGTCGGGGATAATGACATGGACGCCGGTTCTCTTTTCTATGAGCTTATCCATGCCGTCGAGCAGAGCGCCGCCGCCGGTGAGAAGTATACCCGTCTCGGAGATGTCGCCCGCGAGTTCGGGCGGCGTCACCTCGAGCACGCTGCGCACGCCCTCGGCTATAGCTTCGAGGTGCTCGCGCATGGCGAGATAGACTTCCGTCGTGTTGACTTCATCGGTTATCGGCATTCCGGTTATATAGTGCTTGCCCTTTATGCCGATTGCAAGCTCGGTATCGCGCAGATACGCGCAGCCGATGCGCTTTTTTATGCTCTCGGCGGTCTTTTCGCCGATAACTATATTGCGCTCGCGGCGCAGGTATCGGATTATATCCTCATCGAGGATATTGCCGGCGATTTTGACCGATTTTGAAATTGAGATACTGCCCATAGTGACGACTGCGATATCCGCAGTTCCGCCGCCGATATCGACGACCATCGTGCCCATAGGGCGTCTGATATCAAGCCCCGCACCGAGTGCTGCGGCGAGCGGCTCCTCTATAAGGCACGCCCTGCCCGCTCCTGCGGCGGTGACGAGATCGAGGATGGTTCTCTTCTCAAGGTTCGTGACGGTCGAGGGCATACAGACGACTATATTGGGCTTGAACACCATGTTTTTGCAGACCTTATAGAGCAGGACGCGGACTATCGCCTTTGTGGCGGTGAAATCCGAGATGACTCCGCTTCGCATGGGCTTGACGACGGTTATGGAATCGGGGTTGCGCCCGATCATATCCGCCGCCTTCTGACCGACCGCCAGGAGTCTGCCCGTATCGGTATCGAATGCAACGGCGCTCGGCTCGGAGACGACTATTCCTTTGCCCTCAACGAAGATGAGTATGGAAGTTGTGCCGAGGTCTATTCCGATGTTTGTTCCGAGCATTTTCCGTCCTCCTTTTTGGTTATCGCCGCGCTGACGCAATAGACTTTATCCGCGCCGCGCAGAAGCAAAAGCTTTGCGCACTCGTTGAGCGTCGCTCCCGTTGTTGATATATCGTCGCAGAGCAAGGCTGCGGCATTTTCTGTAATTTTGTTTTCGGCGCAGTCGAACGCGCCTATCACTCCACCGAAGCGTTCGATGCCGCCCAAGGTTTTCTGCTCCTTTCCCTGAAACGGTCGGGAGAGCAGTTTTTCTTCAAACGGCACGCCGAGCTTCTTTGCGACTTCCTTTGCGAGCAGTGCGCTCTGGTTATATCCGCGCTTTTTGAGCGAGGATTCCGACAGGGGCACACAGCAGACAAAGTCAAACTTCACGCCCGCGAAATTATTTTTAACGCTGTCCGACATAAACCGTCCGAGTCCCCCGGCGTTTTGAACGCGACCGTCAAATTTCAGGGCATGAACCGAACGCTTTGCGGCACCGGAATAATAAAACGGCGCGGTCTGCGCTTCAAAAAAGCGTCGGTGAGACGAGCAAAAGCAATATTTCTTCTCTCTGCCGCAGTACGGGCACAGCTCGCCTTTTACATATTCGAGGTCGGCTTCGCACTTTTCGCACACAGGCATATCCGGCGGCACGACCTTGCCGCACAGGGCGCATCGGCGCGGAAAAAGGGCGTATGAGATATATTCAAGCGCAGACATCTTCATCCTTCGTTCTCCAAAAGAAAGTGCTTGAGTGCGGAATAGCGTCTGGCTTTTTTGTCGTTCGCCGCCATGGAATAAATTTGGCTCTGACTGCCGACGAGGATGAGTATTTTCTTTGCGCGGGTGACGCCGGTATAGAGCAAATTCCTGTAAGCAAGGCGCGGCGGCACGCCGATTATCGGCATTACAACCGCGGGGAACTCGTTGCCCTGGCTCTTGTGAACGGTCACTGCATAGGCAAGCTCAAGCTCCTGCAGGGCTTCAAACGGAATAACCGCCCTGCGCTCGTCAAAGATTATTTCCGCCGTGCGCGAACGAAGATCGACTTTTCTGAGAATACCGATATCGCCGTTGAAAATCCCCGTTCCGTCGCCGTCGGGACCTGTCCACTCGATATCATAGTTATTGCGCGTCTGCATGACCTTGTCGCCCGTGCGGAACACTGTCGCGCCGACGGTAGTCTCGGGCTTTGAGGCATCCGGCGGATTAAGTGCCGCCTGCATGACGCGGTTGATGTTATTCGTGCCGCACTCGCCCATTCTCGACGGGCAGATGACCTGGATATCGTCGAGCGGCGAATATCCGTAAGCGCGGGGCAGGCGCACGGCGCACAGCTCCGAGACGGTTCTTGCCGCGATAAACGGCGAATCCGTCCGCATAAAGAAGAAGTCCTTGTCGCGCACGCCGAGCTTCGGCGGCTCGCCCTTGACTATCCTGTGGGCGTTTTCGACTATCAGGCTCTCCATCGCCTGGCGGAAAACCTCGGTCAGCTCAACCACGGGTATAACCCCCGAGGATATCATATCGTGCAGGACATTGCCCGCGCCGACGGGCGGCAGCTGATCCGAATCGCCGACCATAACAAGGCGGCAGCCTATCGGAAGTGCCTCAAGGAAGCTTGAAAAAAGAGTTATATCTACCATCGACAGCTCGTCGAGGATAACCGCCTGAGCGTCGAGAGGATTGCGTGCGTTGCGCGAGAACTGCGGGCGATCGTGTTTGTCCCACTCGACCTCGAGCAGCCGGTGGATGGTCTTGGCGGGTCTGCCCGTGACCTCGCTCATGCGCTTTGCGGCGCGTCCCGTCGGTGCGGCGAGCGCGACCTTGAGCCCGTCATCCTCAAACAGCCGGAGGATTCCGTTCAGGGTCGTCGTTTTTCCCGTTCCGGGTCCGCCCGTCAGGATAAGCAGACCGCGCTCTATAGCGGTGACTATCGCTTTTCGCTGGAGATCGCCGTATTTTATACCGTTCTTTTTCTCTATTCTGTCAATCTCCCTGTCCGCCGCTTTTCTGCCTGCGGGAGGGAATCGGAGTATCTGCTTCATGCGCTCCGCCGAGGACTTTTCCGCCCTGTAGATGTGCGGCAGGAATAAAAACTCGCGGTCATCCATAAACTCGCTGACGAGCCTGCCCGAACCTGTCAGTTCATCGACGGTTATATCCACCGTGTCCTCGTTCGTCGAGAGCAGCTCGGCGCACGGGGCGAACAGCTTCTCGCGTGGGATGCAGGTGTGTCCGTTCGAGAGGTTGTGGCTCATAACATGCAAAACGCCCGCCTGAAGCCGATACCCGCTATCGGGCGGTTCGGGGAGCTGATCCGCGATAAACTCGGCTCGTTCGAAGCTGAAGCCCGCTCCCTCGCCGCACAGCGCATAGGGGTTGCGTTTGATAATATCTGCGGCGCGCACGCCGAACGCATTGAAAGCTTTGACGCATTCGGCGGTCGTCATGCCGTATTTTTCGAGCGATATCATAATTTCGCGAACAGCGAACTGGCGCTTGAAATCCGCGCTGATCTGCTTCGCCTTTTCGGGCGATATGCCGCGAATCTGCGAGAGGCGTTCGGGGTCGTTTTCGATTATATCAAGCGTGTTCTCGCCGAACTTGTCAACTATTTTGACCGCGAGCTTCGGACCGATGCCCTTGACGCCGCCTGCGGAGAGGTAGCGGAGGATATCGCCTGCGGACGCGGGCATTTTATGCTCGCACAGCTCAACTCTGAACTGGCGGCCGAAGGAGGCATGAAAATCCCAATAGCCGGAGAGTTCAAGCAACTCACCGGCTTTGAGCTCGGGCATGACGCCGACCGCATTTATCAGCTCATCGCCGCTTTCAAGCTCGAGAACCGTGAACCCGTTTTCGGGATTCGCAAAGGTCACGTCGTTTATCACGCCGCTTATGTGTATCCTCTCATGTTCCTCCATTTATAAATCCTTTCGGGAAACGAACTTTTCAAATTCGCCGGAGGAGCAGAGATAAAGCCCCTCGCAGCTTCCGCACATTCTCCTGCACTCCTCGATCTGTCCTTCGTCCATACCGAGATCGAGAATCACAACCGCTTCCTTATCGCCGAGCATTCCGCTGCGCAGCCTTTGGGCATAGCCCCTCCCCGCGACATCGGTCATTCCCGCTCTCGCGGGGATAACGACGATATATCTGCCGTTTGAGCGCGGGTGCAGAATTTTGAGCAATATGTAATATGATATACTGACCGCACCGATGAGCACAAATGACGCAAAGATGCCGAGAAGCACTCCGTCCGACATTGATATCACCTCGGCACATCATATGCCGGGAGCATACGGCTGGTTACATATCGGATAAATCGGATAAGCGAGCAGGCCTGTAAGCCGAGTTTTGTCTTTTAAGGCAACTATCTGTCTAGGCGCACCGTTGCCGATACGCTCAAGCCACCTGTCGGAGAGAATTACGCCGAGCAAGCGCGGAGCTTTCGCTCCTCTCCGGTCGGTGTTGCTCCGGATAGGGTTTGCAGGGCAATGCGGTTCCCCGCACGCCGGTGAGCTCTTACCTCGCCTTTCCACCCTTACCCGCAAAGCGGGCGGTATATCTCTGTTGCACTTTCCCTAAGGTCACCCTCGGCGGCCGTTAGCCGTTATCCTGCTCTGTGAAGCTCGGACTTTCCTCATTGATCTTATAAAAGATCCCCGCAGCTGCCCAGCCTGCTCGCTATCTATTTATTGTAATTCAAAATGAGCCGCATGTCAAACAAATGATGAAAACAAAGTGTAAATTCGCAGAAGCCGACTGCCTTCAAATAAAACACGCCCGAAAGAAAACTCCGGGCGTTAAATCATTTATGTTTATGCTTTTTTGCGGACTCTCGTCAGAATATCGGTGCCGCCGAGGACATTGAAATGCTTGATATGGACAAGCGGCTGAGACAGGTCGCCGTTTGCGGGCATCTTGTTGTCGATGCCGCCGAGCAGGCTCGCGCCGTCCGAGCACTCGACCCTGACGTTATCCGGCAGATAGATATCGACTCCGCCGAGGATAGATGTGACGCTTATCGTTATCTCGTCGTTTATCTGCGCCTCGCTCAAATCGACCTCAAGACTGCCGAGAATCGCAAAGCAGTGAGCGCCGAGCAGGTTGCCCGTCGTGTTCTTGTAAACGCCGCCCGAGCAGACTGCGGTATAGGTGGGCTTGCTCTCCTGCGAAATAGGTCCGCTGTTGTCATCGAGATGCCTCTTTAGCTTCTTCGTTCTGACGGTGCTGAATATCATCCAGAAGCCGACTGCGACAAGTGCAATGGCGATGGCGAAATGATTCATACGCTCTGCGGGCACCCACTGGGGGTTGCACTTGAGCAGCAGCCATACACCCACGGCGACAGCCGCAACATTGAGCAAATCAAGACCCGAGGCTATCATGCTGCCGATAGCGGGAATGATGATGAACACAGTCCACCAGCCGCTCAGCTCGCCTATCTCCCAGAAGCCTAACGCCGAGCCGAGGAATATGATTCCCGCGGCAACGACCGCTATTCCGAAAAATATCTTATTCAGATTCTTTCTCATTTCCGTCTGCCTCCCCGTTGTTCTGAGCGTCGGACTGCCCCGGCACTTCAGCAGATTTACCTTCATCACCATGAGCACCGGGCGTGTCAAGAGTGCCGCCGTGCATTATCGTTTCAAACTCCTCGCCGCTTATCTTCTCGCGCTCGATAAGTGCGCCTGCGACTGCGTGGAGCTTGTCGATATGCTCCTTGAGGATATCCTCGGTTCTGCCGTAAGCCGTGGTGACGATGCGGTTTATCTCCTCATCGATCTCTGCGGCTGTCTCCTCGGAATAATTTTTCAGATGCGAATAATCTCTGCCGAGGAACACTTCGTCGTTGCCCGAGCCGAAGGTTATCGGACCGAGCCTTTCGCTCATGCCGTACCTTGTGACCATCTTGCGAGCAATATCCGTGGCGCGCTCGATATCGTTCGACGCACCGGTCGAGACATCGCCGATTATCAGTGCCTCGGCAACTCTGCCGCCGAGCAGGCTGACGAGATTGTCGAGCATCTCGTTCTTTGAATGATAGCTCTTATCCTCGGTCGGAAGATACATTGTGTATCCGCCCATCTGCCCTCTCGGGACGATAGAGACCTGGTGAACCGGATCGTCATATTCGAGATAGTAGGAGGAAACCGCGTGACCCGCCTCGTGATAGGCGGTCAGACGCTTCTCCTTATCGGTCATCTTGTGGCTCTTTTTCTCCGTACCGGCGACGACCTTTATCATCGCCTCTTCTATCTCGGTCATGGTTATGGCTTTTTTATCGCGGCGTGCGGCGAGAAGAGCCGCCTCGTTGAGCAGATTCTCGAGATCTGCGCCGGTAAAGCCGATAGTTGTTTTTGCAATGGTGGCAAGATCGACATCGGGTCCGAGGGGCTTGCCCTTGGCGTGAACCTTGAGGATAGCCTCGCGCCCTCTGAGGTCGGGATAGCCGACGGTCACCTGACGGTCAAATCTGCCGGGGCGCAGAAGCGCGGGGTCGAGGATATCGGGGCGGTTGGTCGCCGCGATGATTATAACGCCCTCGTTTGCGCCGAAGCCGTCCATCTCAACAAGCAGCTGGTTAAGAGTCTGCTCGCGCTCGTCGTGTCCGCCGCCCATGCCCGCGCCTCTGTGGCGTCCGACGGCGTCTATCTCATCGATAAAGATAATCGACGGTGAATTTTTCTTTGCCTCATTGAAAAGGTCGCGCACACGGGAGGCACCGACACCGACATACATCTCGACGAAATCCGAGCCGGAGATCGAGAAGAACGGCACATTCGCCTCGCCCGCGACAGCCCTTGCAAGCAATGTTTTACCTGTACCGGGAGGTCCGACAAGCAGCACGCCACGCGGTATTCTCGCGCCGAGCTTGTTGAAATGCGAGGGATCCTTGAGGAAATCGACTATCTCGCTGAGCTCCTCCTTCTCTTCATCCGCGCCAGCCACATCGTCAAAGGTCGTCTTGCGGCTCTCGTCCTTTGCACGCTTGACACGCGCCTTGCCGAAAGAAAGGGTGCGGTTGTTCTCGCTGTTCATGGCGGTGTTCATCTTGCGGAACATATAGAACAGCAGTGCGCCGAGAATGACGAGCATGAGGAGCGTCGGGACGATATTGAGAATCAGCGCACCGGTCGAGCCGGTCTCGTACTGCGCCTTTATCGGGGAATCCGGATGCTCTCTGTTATATGCGATAACGCCGCTGTGAATGTCCTCCTTGAACATGGTGACATTCGGGACGGTGTAGGTATATATCTTGCTGTCGTCCTTGAGCTTGAATTCGAGCACGCCGCTCGACATGTTCAGATTGTACTCCGTGACCTTTCCGTCATCGAAATACTGCACGACCTGATAATACTCAAGCTTTTCTCTCTTCTGCTGCTTGGCATAGAGGGACACGCCGGAGATTATGAGAATGGGTATAAGAATATACGGTATCCACGCCAGCACTTTTCTTATATTGCTGTTGGTATCTTTCTTGTTACTTTTCAAACGTCAAATCACTCCTATGACTGCCAAAGTTTTCTTCAATGAGCCGCTCTTATTTCTCGTATACCGAACGGTTGAGCACGCCGAGGAAGGGCACGTTGCGGTACTTCTCGGCATAGTCGAGACCGTAGCCGACAACGAACTCGTCGGGCACCTCCGTCCCCGAATAATCCGCCTTGAGTCCCTTTATCATACGGCGCTCGGGTTTATCGAGGAAGGTGCATATCTTTATGCTTGCGGGCTTACGCGCACGGAGCATCTCGGATATGTAATGGAGAGTTTTGCCGGAATCGAGGATATCCTCGACCAAAAGCAGATCGTAACCCTCAATGGGTCTGTCAAGGTCCTTGATTATCCTGACCTCGCCGGAGCTTTCGGTGCCTGCGCCGTAGCTCGAAACAGACATGAAATCTATCTCGCACGGTATTGTTATGGCTCTCATCAGATCCGCCATAAACACGACCGAGCCCTTGAGCACGCTGACCATAAGGAGCTTCTTGTCTTTATAGTCCTCGCTTATCTGCCTGCCGAGGCGGGAGACTATCCCGTTTATCTGCTCCTCGCTGAGCAGAACCCTCTCTATATCCTCTATCATTGCTTTTCCCTCCGTATTATAAGCACATTTTCAGTGTTTTTTCCGACGCGGCAGCGTCTGTCCGCGCCGAAGCCCTCGACCCACAGCACTCCCGACCCGTCGCGCAGCACCGCTATATCGCAGCGGCTCTCCGGCGGGATATGTGCCTCATTGAAAAGTTTTTTCAGGCTTTTTGTGCATCCGCGCTTTGCAAGGGTCAGCTTATCGCCCGCACGGCGGCTCCCGATTTGAACTTTTCCATTTATTCTATCACAATCAACGCAATAATCCAACATATCTTTGTGAATTTTTTGTGTATCAAAGAAAACTTTTTTGTTAACCCGACAAATTGACACGCGCCCGTTATGGCATACCGAGCCGTTTATGCATTCTTCCCCGACATCCTCGCTCCATTCCCCGCTCATCCTTGCGGGAGTCCCGAAGCGAATAACATTGCCGTCCGAGACGGCGAAAATATCGGGCGACAGCTGAATTTTTCCGCCGCCTTGAAGAATATTTTCAACGGCGTTCACCGTTTTGAAATCCGCCGACTTCGGGCATACATTTTTAACAGCGCCGAGCAGAGCACGGCGGCGTATTGCCGGATGAGCCGAAAGCAGAGCCTCGCACGAGAGCCCGCCGTCCTTCTGAGCCGCCGCCAGAAGCGACCTCGTTTCGCTCTCAAGAAAAGCCTCGTCGAGCGCGGCGGACTGAGCGAAATGTGAGGCGTTCTCTTCAAATGCGGAGTTTACCTCTCTGAGCACCGGAACTGCGATGCGGCGAATTTTATTGCGGCTGTAATCAAGAGTCAGATTGGTGCTGTCCGTCACGAAGTCGAGAGAATTTTCGCGGCAGAACGCCTCGATATCCTCCCTCGTACAGAAAATCAGCGGTCTTATTATATTCCCGCGAACGGGCGGTATTCCGCACAGACCCTTAAGCGACGAGCCGCGTGCGAGATTGAAGAGCATCGTTTCGGCGTTGTCGCTCGCGGTATGGGCGGTTGCTACCTTCGCGTTTTTGTCTATCGATTCAAAGAACTCATAGCGCACTCTTCGCCCGCACTCCTCGCAGCTTTCCCCGCTCTGTTTTGCGAGTGCCGCGACATCTGCGTGCAGGACTTCAAGGCGAAGGGAGTTCCTTTCGCAGAAAGAACGCACATATTCCTCGTCGCGCCGAGCCTCCTCACCGCGCAGCCCGTGGTTGACATGGGCGACGGTCAGGGACAGCGAATACCGCTCGCTTATCATCATAAGGAACAGCAGCATCGCCATTGAATCGGCACCGCCCGAGACCGCGGCTATAACCGCAGCTCCCGGGCTGAGCATATTGTATTTTTCCACTGCGCTCAGTGCCTTATCAAGCATTGCGAATCTTCTCCACGCCCATGAACAGAGTGTGATCCGCATCCCAGATGAAATCGACAGTCTTTGTCGGACCGTGTCTGTTCTTGGCAACAATGACCTCGACCTCGTTGGCAACGGGCGCGGTGGGCGCGGGCTCATCGTCGCCGTCCGGGTCGTCCTTTTCATTCTTATAATATTCCTCACGGTAGAGCATAAGGACTATATCCGCATCCTGCTCGATTGAGCCCGATTCACGCAGATCCGACAGCTGGGGGCGGTGGGACTTTCCCCTGCCCTCGGTGCCTCTGGAGAGCTGGGCGCAGCAGATAACGGGGACATTCAGATCCTTCGCCATGAGCTTGAGGCTTCGGGTTATCTCTGTAACCTCCTGCACGCGGTTCTCGACCTTTGTGCCGGAGCGAACGAGCCCGAGATAATCTATAAAAATACAATCGACATTCTTGAGTCTGCGTGCCCGCGCCTTCATCTCGGCGACGGTTATCGTGCTCGTATCGTCAAAATACAGCTCGCAGTCGTTGAGCGAAGCGGTCGCAAGTCCGAGGCGGGTCCAATCGTCGGTATCGAGCTGACCCGTTCTCATCTTTGTACTGAGCACACGCGCCTCGGTGGACAGCACTCTCTGCGCAAGCTGCTCCTTTGTCATTTCGAGAGAGAAGAAAAGTACCCTTCTCTTCGCCTTGACGGCGACATTTCTCGCAAGATTCAGAGCGAAGCTCGTCTTACCCATTGCAGGACGCGCACCGATAAGTACGAGGTCGGATTTGTTGAGTCCGGCGATAACGTCGTCAAGGTCTCTGTAGCCCGTCGAGATGCCCTTGAACGCTTCCGCGCCCTCGGAGCTCAATTTTTGCAGGGTGTCGTAGACCTGGTTGACTATTATATCGCTGAGCTTTGACGGACCCGTGCTCGTCTTGCCCTGACGGATGTCGTATATTCTCTGCTCCGCCGCGTCAAGAAGCATATCCGCGCTGTCTGTCTGGGCGACGGCATTGTCTATGGTCTCCTGCGAGACGGTGATGAGGGTGCGCATGAAATACTTCTCGCGCACTATTTTCGCATATGACTCGACATTTGAGGTGGTCGGCACGCTCTGAGCAAGCTGGAACAGATAGTTCTTGCCTGCCGCCTCGTCATATGTTCCGTTATTCTTGAGCGCCTCGAGAATAACGAGCGGATCGATCTTATTGCCGAGCGCATCGAGACTCACCATGACGGAGAATATCTCCTTGTGCTGCGGGAGATAGAAATACTCCGGACGAAGATAGATCAGCACCTGCGGCATACAGTTCGGCTCCATCAGCACGCATCCGAGCACCGCCTGCTCCGCCTCAAGGCTGAAGGGCATCTGATACCCCTCGGGCAGGGTTAGGTTATTCACATCCACTTTAGATCCCCCAGTTTTCAGCAATTATTCCTCGCCCACGCTGACATAGACGGTTGCGTTGACGCCGTTATACACCTTCACCTCGGCGCTGAATGTGCCGAACGACTTGATATCCTCCATGGACACCTTTCTCTTATCGACCGAGACACCGAACTGGCGGCTTATCGACTCGGCAACCTCCTTCGCGGTGACTGAGCCGAAGAGCTTTCCGCCCTGTCCCGCTTTTGCGGTGAGCTTGACGGTCTTGCCGTCTATCTTCGCGGCGACCTCTTTGGCGTTTTTGAGCTCGGTTTCGAGCCTGTACTTCTCTGCGGACTCGCGGTTTTTCAGCTCATTCATCGCCTGAGCGTTTGCTTCGACAGCGAGCTTTCTCGGAAAGAGAAAGTTTCGTGCATAGCCGTCGGAGGCGTTGACGAGCTCGCCCTTCTTGCCGAGGCTTTTTACATCCTGAGTGAGAATAACTTTCATGTATATCAATTCCTTTCGGGTTATTTACGGTGTAGTTTTGTGGCGAATTGCAGTGTGTTGTGATTGGCTCGTGCGAAAATTCTATGCCGCTCAAGCGGCATCGGTGCGTCGAGTCGCCGCATCCTACAAGCTGCACGCCGATGGTCTTATGCAAACTTTGCGGGCGGATGATATCCGCGCCTGCATTTACTGCTTTGAGCGTCAGCAAAATTAACCCCTCAGTCTCGGCTTCGCCGAGCCAGCTCCCCTGAAGGGGAGCCGAACAGCTTTTAGGAAATAGGTCTCGGTTGGGATGTGCCTTTTCCTATTGCCTATCGCCTACCGCCTATATCGGACAGCCGCAAGGGCTGTCCCTACGGTCGGTAAAATAAACCTTTGCGACATTTTCGTGCCGCTATCGCGGCAACGGTGCGTCGAGGTCGCCGCACCCTACAAGCTGCATGCCGATAAATCAGCGTTAATTTAAGGGATATCACGAAATCGGGGCTTGCTCCTCGCTGTCGGTGCGGGGGTATTTGGCATCGATCGCTTCGCAGAGCTTCGACTTCGCCTCCTCCATATTCATTCCGGTGAGCTGAGCCGCCGCCATTGTGCGGTGACCGCCGCCGCCGAGGTATTCCATGATTATCTGGACATTCAGATCTCCGTAGGAACGCGCCGAGATGTTGACGCTTTCCTTTCCGCTGTCGAAGATAACGAACGAGGCTCTCACTCCGCTGACCTCAAGCAGCTCGTCCGCCGCCTGTGCGCTGAGCAGTCTCGCGTTTTCCGTGCCGGGTGCGGTGCATGCTATTGCGCAGCCCCTGTAGATGTGTGCGCCGGAGATTATCTCGCTGCGCTTGCGGTTGCTCTCGATGGAATTTGAAAACAGGCGTTTTACTGCGACTGTATCTGCGCCCTTGCTCTTGAGAAATGCCGCCGCCTCAAAGGTGCGCACACCGGTCGAGAGGACGAATTCCTTCGTGTCGAGCATTATGCCCGCGAGCATCGCCTGAGCCTCTGCGGGAGAAAGCGTGGGCGCGGGGGTTATATAGCGCATGAGCTCCGTGACCATTTCGCAGGTTGACGAGGCGTTGGGGTCATGAAAGAAAATGAGCGCGTCCTTGATATGATCGACCGACTTTCTGTGATGGTCGATAACGACCGTGGCGGACGCCTTTTCATAGAGGGTCGGGAAATCGACAAAGCTGCTCTTGTGGGTATCGACAACGACGAGCAGGGTCTTTCTGGTCATGAGCGCGAGTGCTTCGTTGACATCGATTATCTTTCCGTCCCAGCCGTCGGCTCGGAGCATATCGACGGCGGTACCGGCAAAATTGCGGTTTTCATCGAGGACGATATACGCATCGATGCCGAGGGCGCGGGTTATCGACGACACGCCGACCGACGCGCCGAAGGCGTCCATATCCGGAAAAGAATGTCCCATTATCATCACGCGGTCGCTCGCGCTGATAAGGCTCGAAAGAGACGAGGCCGCAACGCGGGTCTGAAATTTTGTGACCTTTTCGACGCTCTTTGAAACGCCGCCGAAGAACTCATATTCGTCCTTCGTCTTGACCGCCGCCTGATCGCCGCCGCGCCCGAGCGCCATATCAAGCGCCTGCTCGGCGGACTTCTCGCAATCGGTTATTGCAGCACCCGTGCCGACGCCTATCGAGAGGGTCAGACCGAGCACTCTCTCTTTATATTTGTATTCGCGTATCTTGTCGAGAACGCTGAAACGGTCGGCGCGCATCCTTTCGAGCACATCGCTCTGGGCGATTATCATGAACCGCTCCTCGGAGATTTTGCGCATGATGCAGTCATACTGCCCCGTCCAGTTCTCTATCACCTCTTCGACTCCGCCGCGTATCGCCGCACGCTCGCTGTCCCTGTAGTCCGCCTTGATATCCGCGATATCGTCGGTCTGCAGGAGCATTATAACGGGTCTGTTCTTTATGTAAGCGAGCTGGGCGCGTTTCATCTCGCTGACATCGGTGAAATAAAAAACATATTCCTTTCCGCCCCTGAACTCAAACGAGGACGGAGTGACCGTATAATAAGAATCCTTTATTTTGACTGTGGTCGCGCCGTTCGACTCAGCCTGCTCCGGGTCGCATCCGCCGATAAACGGCTGCGCGAGCTTGCGGTCGATGACCGACTCATCCATAAAGGTGTGGAAAAAGCTTCTGTTGAAAAGCTCGATTATCCCGTCGCCGTCACAGACGAGCATGGGCATGGGAAAATCGTTGACGGAGCCCGTGTCAGTCGCATCGAAACTGTGCGAAGCCAAGTCCCTGAGCTGGCGTTCGCGGCTGCGGATGTTAAAGAACTTTACTGTCTTATAGACGGAAAAGGCGACAAGAAGGACGCTCCCCGCAAGTGCCGCCCAGCCGCTGTAGCGGACGGCGACAACAACAATGAACACAGCCGCCGCAATAAAGGCAGCTATTTCCACTGCGAGCTCTCGCAGGAAATCCTTAAAGCTCATTCATCAGACCTCCATAATAACGGGAAGAATCATCGGGCTGCGCTTGGTGCGCTCATACATCAGGTGAGATATCTCATCCCTGAGGCTCGCCTTGATGCTGTTCCAATCGAAATATCCGCCGTCCGTCTGAGCTTCGATAGCTGAAACGGCGACCTCACGTGCGGCGTTTATCAGCTCCTCGGACTCCTTGACATAGACGAAGCCTCTTGTCACGACATCGGGACCGGAAACTATCATGCCGCTCTCGCGGTCGATGCAGACGGCGACTATAACAAGACCGTCCTGCGCGAGATGCTTTCTGTCTCTGAGCACCACGGAGCCGACATCGCCGACGCCGTAACCGTCAACGAACACTCTGCCTGCGGGCACGGTGGAGGTGCATTTGAGCGCCTTTTTGCTTATTTCCGCGACTCTGCCGTTATCGGCGATGAGTATATTCTCCTTGGGGATACCCATACTCAGCGCGAGACCCGCGTGCTTTCTCAGGTGCTTGAGCTCGCCGTGAACCGGAATGAAATATTTCGGCTTGACGATGCCCATAATCATTTTCAGCTCCTCCTGGCAGGCGTGACCGGAGACATGAACCTCGTACATCTTCTCATATACGACATCCGCGCCGAGCTTCATCAGCTCGTTGACGACGCGGCTGACGGTCTTTTCGTTGCCGGGGATAGGCGTTGCCGAGATTATAACATAATCGTTCGGGTGAATTTCGACCTTGCGGTGATCGGAGAACGCCATACGGGTCAGAGCGCTCATAGGCTCGCCCTGGCTGCCCGTGGTGATTATAACGAGCTTGTCGGCGGGATAGCGGTTTATCATATTGATATCGATGACTATCCCCTCGGGGACATTGAGATAACCGAGCTCCGCCGAGATGCTCACGACATTTTCAAGGCTTCTGCCGACGAGCGCGACCTTGCGCCCGAGGCTCGCCGCAACATTCATTATCTGCTGCACGCGGTGGATATTTGAGGAGAATGTTGCAACTATTATGCGGTTGTTGCCCGCCTTGCGAAAGAGTGTCTCGAACGACTCGCCGACCTTTCTTTCGCTCTCCGTAAAGCCGGGACGCTCGGCATTGGTGGAGTCGGACATAAGACAGAGGACTCCCTCCTGCCCTATCTCGGCGAGTCTGCCGAGAGCCATCATGCCGCCGTCGATAGGCGTTGTATCGATTTTGAAGTCGCCCGTGTGGACTATGGTGCCGCCCTCGCAGCGTATGGCGAGACCGAGCGCGTCGGGTATGGAATGGTTGACATGTATGGCCTCGACCGTAAAGCCGCCGAGGGTTATCACATCGCCGGGATTGATAACATTGAGGGACGCGGAATTGAGCAGCCCGTGCTCACGCAGCTTCCCCTGAATAAGACCGATTGTGAGCTTCGTGCCGTAGACGGGCACATTGAGAACCTTGAGAAGATACGGCAGACCGCCGATGTGATCCTCATGACCGTGGGTTATGACTATTCCGCGTATCCTGTCCGCGTTGCGCTCGACATAGGTGAAATCGGGAAGCACGAGATCGACTCCGAGCATATCCTGATCCGGAAACGCAAGTCCGCAATCGACGAGGAACATATCCTCACCGTATTCAAACAGGGTCATATTCTTGCCCACTTCGTTAAGGCCGCCTAAAAACGACACTTTTATAGGCTTGGGCTCAGCCTTCGATTTTCCGGGCGCTGACTTTATTTTACCGTAGCTGCGGTAGCTGCGCCTGCCCGCAGTCTTCCTTGCGGGCGCAGACGCTGCGCCGGTTTCTTTTGCTTTTGGCATGGAAATCTCCTTTGCTGTTAAATTTTTGATTTAAGTAGAACCCCGACCGGTCAAGGTGCGGGAATTAAAGCCTTGTCTGTTAAAAACGCAATGATATTTTCAGCATGGATACAAGACAATTTCGGATAGTTAAGACATATGCGTGCAGTCATAATACAAAAATATCCCTATTGTTAATTTTACTATAATTGGACAAAACTGTCAAGTGCGTTGCACCCGAATACAGACAAATTAAAGACCGTGCGGCGCAATAAAATTACATACCGTATTATGCGATATTCATAAAAAATTGTATCTGCAAAAAGACTCCGCAATCATTTTGCGCCGGAGGAGATAAACGCCTGCGCCTCGGCGCACAGCTCGCGTGCGGTCTCCTCGTCAAGGCTCTGGGCGGTCAGGCGGAATCGCCCGTTTCCGAGCGGCGAAATATGCGTCCTTCCGCGCTTTTCGACAAGCACGAAGCCGTTCGCTCCGTCGCGCCCGAAGGAGAAATTTTCGCCCTCGAACTCGTCGAGGTAATCGGGTGGCAGCGCAAGCTGTGCGGTGGTGCTGTAGATAAAGAGCGGCGGCAGAAGAGAATAAAGCTCGGGGAAGGACATATTCTTCTCTTCTAAGATGCAGGCGAGCTTTGCCGCAGTGAACAGCGCGTCGCGTGACCAGAACTGACGCGCCGCGAGCCGCCGCGCAACATTGTCCGAGCCGTCCGACGGGGCGGAGAGGTAGCGGTAAGCCGTCCTGCCGTAGCTTCGTGCGAGGTCATCGAGAAACGCGGGAGAATCGTAAGGGACGGAGATGTCGCGCCCGCTCTCGAGCTCGTACATTCCGCAGAGAGCGATCAGCTTGACAAACGGCACGACTCCGGTCTTTTCGGTATATGCGCTAAGACTCGTTCCCCTGCGGTTTATTCTCAGGGTCAGTGCGCGTTCGTTCGAGGTGGTGCGCATACAGTCGTCCATGAGTGCGGATATCGTCGGGTCGGAGCTGAATACGGCGCAGTCGGATACGCCGTAGGGCACATGGCGCATCAGCTCGTCGCGGTAGAGCATACTCATGGCGGACATATCGAAAAGCCCTCCGCACGACGGCGCGGGAGAGAGCTCCGTCTCCGAAAGCTCCGCCGCCCTTCTGCCGAGTGCCGCAGACACGCTCAGCCCGTTTTCGCCGAAGATGCTGACCGTCCCCTCACCCGCGCAGACAAATATGCCCGCATTGAGCGACGAGAAAGGCACTAAAAACGAGAGTCGGGACTCAAACGACGCGCCGAACGACCACGCATTGACTCCCGAGACGCGAAGCCCCGCGCACACCGCGTCGGCGCAGGCGCGGGAATATTCGTCATTTCGGCAGGCGACGCCCACCCTGCCGCGCCCAAATGCCGCACCGACTGCCGCGCCCGCTCTCGCGCAGTCGGGCGCAGTGAGTCCCCGCGTCCGCTTTATAAAAGCCGCCGAATCCGCATCGTAGCCGTACATGATAACCCCTCCGAGGATATGATATTCCTATTATTGCCTGCTCGGAGCGGTTTTAAGCCGAAGTTTCACACATTTATAAATATGCGGCGGGACGGCAAAATCACCTTGTTTTTGACCCGACTTGGTGATAGAATAAAATAAACAAATAATGCAATGGGGTAAAATATGAGCGAACTGAAAAAAGTTGAAATATTCACCGACGGCGCGTGCTCCGGCAATCCCGGACCCGGCGGCTGGGGTGCCGTTCTGCGCTACGGCGAGCACGAGGCGGAGATGTCCGGCGGCGACGCGAACACGACGAACAACCGAATGGAGCTCACGGCGGTCATAAGCGCGGTCGAGAGGCTCAAGGAGCCCTGCAATATAAGAATATACACCGACTCGCAGTATGTTGCGAATGCGTTTTTAAAGGGCTGGATATGGAACTGGAAGAAGAACGGATGGAAAAGATCCGACAAGAAGCCGGTTTTGAACCCCGAGCTGTGGCAACGGCTGCTCAAGGCACTTTCAAGGCACGAATATGAATTCATATGGGTCAAGGGACATGCAGGACACCCCGAAAACGAGCGGTGCGACAGGCTCGCCGTAGCTCAGAGCGAAAAATATGCAAAGAAGTGAGACGAGAATGAAAAATGTCGCGATAATACTTCAGGATCTGCGAAGCGGCGGAAGCGAGCGGTTTGCGAGCAGGCTGTCGCAGCTGCTGAGCGAAAAATTCAATGTCTATGTCCTGGTCTTTGACGCAAGCGAAAAGAGATTCGTCTGCGCGGGCGAGTTTGTTGATTTAAAATTGCCCGCAGGCAGGGGCACGGCAAAACGCGCAATAATTATGCTCAGGCGCGCCGCGGCGATAAAAAAATTCGTCAAAGAGCACGACATATGCACGGCGTATTCATTCACCCACGCGCCGAACAAAGCACTCGCGCTCTCGGGCGCGAAGTGTGTGAAATATATCTCCTGCCGCGACTATGTGCGGCTGATAAAGAGCCCAAAGCTCTATTCCTTCGCGCTGCGGCACGGGTGCAGCATTCTCTTCAACGCTCTCGAGATGCAGAAAAAATGCGAGGAGCTGTTCCCGGGAAACGAGGATAAGCTTTTCACGGCATATAATATCATCGACTGCGAAAAAGCCCGCGAGGACGCCAAAGAAGAACTTGACGAAGAATATAAAAAATTCTACGACACGCACAGGGTCATAGCTTTCTCTTCGAGATTCGTTGAGCAGAAATGCCAATGGGATATGCTCAAAAGCTTTGTGCTGCTGAAAAAAGATATCCCCGACGCGGGGCTGATATTTCTCGGATGCCGCGGCGAATACGAAACCGCCGTTCGCGAGATGGCGCAGAAAAGCGGATATTCGGACGATATAATCTTTGCGGGATTTCAAAAGAATGTGTTCAAATTTGTATCCCGTGCAGATGCTTTTGCGATGACCTCTTATTACGAGGGCTTCCCGAATGTCATTGTCGAGGCGTTGGCGGTCGGCACTCCGACTGTCAGCACAGACTGCACCTCGGGTCCCGCCGAAATTCTCGCGCCCGACCGCCCGTTCCTGCCGCACTGCGGCAAAATGACGCAAGTGAAATGCGGAATCCTCTGCCCCGTCATGTCCGAGAGCCCGAACTTTGACTACGGCAAAATAAACGACGCCCACCGCGAATATGCGAAGGCACTCAAAACACTGCTGACGGACGGCGGGCTTCGCGCCCGTCTTTCGGAAAACGGAAAGAAGCGCGCAGACGAGCTGAGCGCAGAAAATATGAAGCAGGTCTATTTCGACCTGACCGACAACTGATTCGGAGGTAACAACAATGAGCAGATATCTTATAGTCGGCGCGGGGCGCAGCGGAATCAACGCCGCGCAGCTGCTTATCAAGGTCGGCGAGGATTTTATAATCTACGACGGCAACGAAAATTTCGATACTGCGGCGGCATGTGAAAAGATAGGCAGGGATAATATAGAATTTATCCTCGGCGATTTTTCGGGCTTCGATTTTTCGCGCATCGACATTTGCGTGGTAAGCCCCGGCGTATCGCTTGAAACGCCGATAATGAAAGCCGTCAAGGAGCATAACATACCTATTTGGGGCGAGGTCGAGCTCGCCTACAGGCACGACAAGGGCACGGTTATCGGCATAACAGGCACGAACGGCAAAACCACGACTACTTCGCTGACCTATGACATAATGAAGCGTCACGCGAAAAAGGCTCTGCTCGTCGGCAACATCGAGATTCCCTACACCGGATACGCGCTCGAGAGCGACAAGGACAGCGTGACGGTCGCGGAGATAAGCAGCTTCCAGCTTGAGACTATGGTAACCTTCAAGCCGCATGTCACGGCTATTCTCAATATTACGCCCGACCATCTCGACAGACACAAGACGCTCGAAAACTACATCGCGATAAAAGAGTCGATAACCAAGAATCAGGACGAGAACGACTTCTGCGTGCTCAACTACAACGACCCGGTTCTGCGCAAATTCGGCAAGACCCCGCGCTGCAAGGTCATATTCTTCAGCTCTTCGGAGGAGCTTGAGAGCGGAGTGTTCCTGCGCGGCGAGACGATGATAATAAAAGAAAACGGCGTTGAAACGCCCGTGTGCACGACGAAAGACACGAGCCTTGTCGGTATGCACAACTATGAAAATATCATGGCGGCCATCGCGATGACACATGCAATGGGTGTGCCGCTCGACACCATCCGCCGGGGGATAAAGGAGTTCACGGCGGTCGAGCACAGGATAGAGTTCGTTGCCGAGAAAAACGGCGTCAAATACTACAACGACTCGAAGGGCACGAACCCCGACGCGGCGATAAAGGCGGTTTACGCCATGCCATCGCCGACGATTCTCATCGGCGGAGGCTACGACAAGAAGTCGAGCTACGACGAGTGGATCGCGACATTTGAGGGCAGGGTCAAAGAGCTTCTGCTCATAGGCAAGACGAAATACGACATTGCCGCCGCCTGCGACAGGGCGGACTTCAAGGCATACAAATTCGTTGACACGCTCGAGGAGGCGGTCGGCACAGCGGCCGCCGACGCAGAGAGCGGCGACTGCGTGCTGCTCTCCCCCGCGTGCGCGAGCTGGGATATGTTCAAATGCTATCAGCAGCGCGGCGAGATATTCAAGGACTGCGTAAGAGCGTTGTAAAGGCTGTAAAATAAAGCGAGCCGCTGCGGATATCCGCGGCGGTTTTGTGTTTTACGAGGAGGTAGGAATTAGGCAGTAAGAATTAGGATTTAGGACGCAATCCCTTGCAGTGTACCCTTTGTCAAGTACAATTTTGAATTGTAGTGTTTAAAAATTTAAA
>CAVDWM010000009.1:0-73732 GCA_963612725.1 Faecalibacterium prausnitzii
CGAAAGCCTTTATTTTTCAAGGCTTTTGACATCGCCACGCCTGCTTCACACGCAAGAGGTCCACGGTTCGAGTCCGTGCGTGTCCACCAGAAAAAGGCACTTGCGTTTGCAAGTGCTTTTTTCAACGAAATTCGTTTCTGCAAAACGAGACATTTCACTTTTAGAACCCCAAAATCGCAGACAAAAACCCGGAGCCGATTTTCGACTTCGGGCTGCTTTCATCTCATCTCTTCAATATGATATATATATTCGAGCGAGCTCAGCGCTTCGATTATCTCTTTGTGCGTCTTGTATTTTTTCAGCTCTGCGCTGCTTATCGTTATCGTTATCGTGTAGACGCTCAGTCCCGAGCCGACATATGCGAGGTTCGATTCGATGTCGTCTATTCTAAGCCCGAGGCGGCGGATGACCGCGACGAAATCCTGTAGGTATTCGCTGCTCTTGAGCTCAAGGTGGATCTCAAAGTGGTTCGAGCGGTTTTTGAGGTATATCTCAAGCGACGGGAAGCCGGCGAGGATGCAGAGCAGGAAAACATAGACTATGACAGTCACGGTATAGAGCCCCGCGCCGATTATGAAGCCGAGGATTCCGCAGGCCCAGAGTCCGGCGGAGGTCGTCAGTCCCTTTATCTGATTGCGGGAGCTGAACAGTATCGAGTTGCCGCTGACCATCGCGGTGCCGATTATAGTCGCCGCCGAGAGCACGGGCACGCTGAACGAGTAGCTCGTCATGAGATATATGTCGAGAATCATCGAGACGGTCGAGGCAAAGGAGATGAGCACGAAGGTGCGCAGTCCCGCCGAGTGACGCTTGCTCGAACGCTCGCAGCCTATGACCGACGCGAATATGACTGCCGCCGCTATTCTGAGTATTATCGAATATGTGTTGAGCCCCATTGACCATTCGCCGAGCAGACGGGCTATCGGGTCGGAGAGAGCAAATTCGGTTATTCCGTTCATCTTCTTTTCCTCCTGTTCTTTCTGCGTCTGTCCATGCTCATGCCCGCGAGCAGATACTGCTCGTCGGCGGCCTCGGAGAATGCCTGTTCGTCCTCGTAGTAGGGGTTCTCGTGCTTGGGCAGATCGTTCTGTATTGCCTGGATACGCTCTATGAGCAGCTCGACCTTGCTCTTTTGATGTCCGTCCTCCGCTATTTCAACGATGTCCTCAAGCTTGTCGGAATAGGACTTCGAGAGGTAGAGCGAGAGCTTCGCGCAGCCGGGACCGATAAGCTCATACAGGACGCTCGACGCGAGGATTATCGTTTCAAGCGCACTGCCGGACGCGCCGCCGAGCGTTCGCGCACCCATGGCGGCAAGACCTATCGCAACGCCCGCCTGCGGGATGAGCGCAAGACCGAGGTAGTTGCGGACAAGGCGGTTTTTCTTGGTTATGAGGCAGCCGAGGAACGCGCCGGCATATTTGCCGACTATTCGCGTGAAGAAGTAGCAGACGCCGACAACAATGAGCGGAACGCTCCCGATCGAAGCCGAGCTGTCAAAAAGTGCGCCGAGATCGAAGTTAAGCCCTGAGCGCACGAAGAACAGTAGGAGTATCGGCGGGGTGAAGTAGTTGAGCTGCTTGAACAGCCGCTCGTCGTCCGAGAGGTTTATATATACCATGCCCATCGCCATGCAGCCGAGAAGCGGCGAGACATCGAGCAGGGCGCATATTCCGCAGAACGAGAACAAAAGCGCGACGGAGACGATGAGCCTGTTGTCGGTCGAACGCTTCTGAAGCAGGAGCTTCAATATCAGCCCGAACAGACTGCCTATTACAAATACGAGAATATTGAGCCCGATGGGCTTCAATACGCTGCCCGCGCTGAAATGACCCGAGGCGTTCGCGAGCGCTACGGATATCGCGGCGCTGTATGCAATGAGTCCGACAACGTCGTCGAGCGCAACGACCTGGAGCAGGGTGTCAACAAAGTCGCCCTTTGCGTGGGTCTGGCGTATGGTCATGACCGTTGACGCGGGTGCGGTTGCCGAGGCGAGCGCACCGAGCACGAGCGAGAAGTTTATGTCCAGCCCGAGAATGAAGAACGACACGATGAAAACTATCACCGACGCAAGGCACGCTTCGAGCACGGTTATCACAACAACCTTGCCGCCGTTCTTCTTGAGAGTCGAAAAGCGGAAAAATTCGCCTGTGCTGAACGCGATGAACGCGAGGGCGATGTCGTTGAGAAAGTCCATGCCCTCAACAATATCCTGCGGCACGAGATTGAGTACATAAGGACCGAGCAGGACGCCGGAGAGTATGTAAGCCGTGACGTTCGGCAGCCGGAGTCTCTTTGTGATGCGTGTCATCGCAAAGCCCGTTATCAGCATCAGGGCTATCGAGATAATGATTCCCGCGACCGGGGAGGAGATGTTGAAGGTCTTGTAGAGTGAGTTAATCAATTCCCTTATTCCCTTTCCTTTCAGAGAGTAAAAAAAGCAACCGCCGGGAGAGGCTCTCTCCGTCCGGCGACCGAATTTGCGAAGCGTTGTTTTGTAAAATATCTCTTGTGCTTTACTATGTAATATGATATACTCAACCTGTAATAAAATCAAATTATTTTAATTTTGATTTTCAAAAACTTTTTTTATGGTGAGGATATGTTAGACAATAAAACCGAAACCTTGATAGCAGTTGCGGAGCAGAAAAATTTCACAAGGGCTGCCGAAGCTCTCTCCCTGACCCAGCCTGCGGTCAGCCATCAGATAAGTCAGCTCGAGCAGTCCCTCGGCGCGAAGCTGTTCAACCGCAAGAAGGGCGAGCTGACCTTGACGCAGGAGGGGGAGATAGCCGTGCGTTATGCGCGTATGTTGACCTCTATGGATCAGAAGATGTACATGGAGATAGCGAACTCCAAGCGCAATCTCAAGAAGCTGCGCATAGGTCTGACGCACACCTCCGAGAGCACCTTCGCAACCGAGGTTCTTGCCCGCTACGGCAATGAATATCCAAATGTAAGCATTACTGTTTTTACAGATACCATAAAAAATCTTTATGATATGCTCGACAATTTTGAGATTGATCTCGCAATAACGGACGGCAAGGTGTCGAATCCGTCGCTTAATTCCGTTATGATAGACACGGACTATCTCGTGTGCATCATGTCGAACAACAATCCGCTTGCAAAGCACTCGATGATAACTCTCAACGAGCTGCGCCGCGAGAGGCTCATTCTCCGTCTGCCGACCTCGGCGACGCGAATGCTGTTTGAAGCGACGCTCGAGAGCCACAACGAGTCAATAGACGACTTCAATGTTATCCTTGAGGTCGATAATGTCACAACGATAAAAGACCTTGTGCAGAAGGACTTCGGCGTCTCCATCCTCGCAAAGAGTGTGTGCCTGAGAGAGGTTCGCAAAAAGAAGCTGACGATAGTCCCGATAGAAAATCTCAGCATGGCGCGTGAGACGAATATAGTCTATCACAAGAGCTTCGCCCATACCGAGGTGCTCCAGGACATAACAGAGCTCTATCACGACACGAAGAAGCACTATCTTGTGTGAATATAAATCGTGCGCTGCACAGTGCCGTATTATGTTTTATTGTTTCAAGCGCAAATAAAATGCCGCCGGTGAGCTTTTATGCTGTGCCGACGGCGTTTGATTTTATATTTTTTTACGCTATGACGGTGCTCGCCTGCTTGTCGGTGGGGACAAGACCGATGTAGCTCTGACCGGGATTGAGCTTGAGCTCGCTGCCGTCGGACGAGTAAAGCTTGAGCATATCGTCCGGGCTGCCCTTTTTCCAGGTTATGTTTTCATATGCGCCGTTTGAGAGATAAACGCCGCTGCCGCCCGTCAGATCCATGTCAACGCAGCCGGAGGAGTCGCCCATGAGCGAGACCGGACAGTAGAGTATAATGACATTTCTGACCGCCATCTGCTTGCCGTCCGCGTCGGTCATCGGCGAGCCGTTGATGCTGTTGAGCCAGAGCCCGTCCTGCGCCGAGTAGGTGAAGGTGTGGTTGCAGTAGGATGAGAAAACGATGTCTATTTTCGAGCATGTGCCGCCGGAGGGAGTGCGCGGGGAGCTTTCCGAAACGAATGCAAACGGGCTCTGATAGCCGGATTTGATGTCGCGGCGAATGTCGAGCTTTGTCAGCCCCTCGTCTATAGCCTCGCGGGTCGTGTATCCGCGGTGCTCAATGGCGACATTGGTGCGCTCCGTATCGCGGAAGAAATATTTGCCCATGTATATGCGCCCGTCAAGGTCGTCAACATTGCGCTCGCTTATTGCCGAATAAGCGTATTTGCTGCCGCCCCAGTGGACGAATATTGCGTCAAGTCCCTCGGCTATTTCCAGGAAATCATGCCTTGCGCTTCTGAGTGAGCCGACCTTGTCGGGGATCTTGTTTATATCGGAATAGAGCCAGAGCATCCTCGTTATTCCCGCCTCGGTGACGCCCTCGACTACTATGTCGGGAGTGCAGAGACCCCACTGCGGGCGGGCGGGCTTCGAGTTGTTGACGACTACGGCTATCGGACGCTTGCCCTGCGCCTTGAAGCCGGAGAGTCCGGTCAGCGGGTCGATATCCGCTGCCTCAACCGCCTGCGATGAGGCTTCGCTGCTTTCGCTTTCCGTGTCCGGCTCCTTCTTGACGCCGGTGCACTTGACGGCTATCAGGACGATCATCACGATAAGCAGCAGAACCGCCGCGATGAGAATGTAAAGCCTCGAATTGTTTTTCTTCTTCTTTTTTTGCTGGGATGACATTTTAAAATACCTCGGTATCTGATGGATTTTTCTGCCGACATAATTATACAATATATGTGCCGTATTTTTCAACAGTATCGCCCTGATTTTATTGACTTATCTTTTTGCTATGCTATATAATGGTAAAAAGCCGTTATTCTTTCCCGGCTTTGGCGCGGCATATTTAAATATTCAATCCGGAGGATATGCGCGCAGGAAAAGGAGGTAAACCCAGATGGCAAGAGTATTCAATTTTTCAGCAGGTCCCTCAATGCTGCCCGAGAGCGTTCTGAGCCGAGCGGCGGCGGAGATAATGGATTACCATGGAAGCGGTCAGTCCGTTATGGAGATGTCGCATCGATCGAAGGCTTTTGAAGGAATTATGGACGAGGCGCAGAGCCTGTTCAGGAAGGTGCTTTCAGTGCCCGACAATTATGATATACTGTTCCTTCAGGGCGGAGCTTCGACCCAGTTTGCCGCCATCCCGCTCAATCTTTTGAACGGCAGCGGAAAGGCGGATTATATGCTCACCGGTCAGTTCTCGACCAAGGCATATAAGGAGGCATGCAAATACGGCGATATCAGAGTTGTCGCATCCTCAAAGGATAAGACCTTCTCTTATATCCCCGAGGTCACCCGCGAGGATTTTGACCCCGAGGCGGACTATGCTTATATATGCCTGAACAACACCATTTACGGCACGAAGTTCCCGTATATCCCCGACACGGGCGATGTGCCGCTCGCCGCGGATGTCTCGTCGTGCTTCCTCTCGGAGCCGCTCGATGTCTCGAAGTTCGGGATTGTCTACGGCGGTGCGCAGAAGAATGTCGCGCCTGCGGGACTGACTATTGTCATAGTGCGCAAGGATCTTGTCGGCAAGGCGCGTGATATCACGCCCGCGATGCTCGACTATAAAAATATGGCGGACAACGACTCGATGTATAACACTCCGCCCTGCTGGTCGATATATATGTGCAAGCTCGTGCTCGAGTGGATAGAGAAGCTCGGCGGACTGGAGGAGATGAAGAAGAGAAACGAGGCGAAGGCGAAGATACTCTATGATTTCATCGATTCGAGCAAGCTGTTCTCGAACCCCGTCAGGCACTGCGACCGTTCGCTGATGAATGTGACCTTCGTCACCGGAAGCGACGAGCTCAACGCGAAGTTTGTCGCCGAGGCGGCGGAGGCGGGATTTGTCAACCTCAAGGGTCACCGTTCGGTCGGCGGAATGCGTGCGTCTATCTACAACGCCATGCCGGTCGAGGGAGTCGAGCAGCTGGTTGACTTTATGAAGGAGTTTGAAAAGAACAACTGAGGAGGAGAGGCTGATGAAAGAGATATTGACGCTCAACAAAATAGCAAAGTGCGGAACCGACCGCTTTGACGGCGCGAAATATGTCTGCACCGACAATGCAGAAGCCCCGACGGCGATAATGGTGCGCTCGGCTTCCATGCACGAGATGCAGCTCGGAGCGGGTCTTTTGGCGATAGCCCGAGCGGGAGCGGGAGTCAACAATATCCCGATCGACAGGTGCTCGGAGCAGGGCATCGCCGTGTTCAACACGCCCGGAGCGAACGCGAACGCCGTAAAGGAGCTCGTTATCTGCGCGGCTCTTCTCGCTTCGCGTAAAGTTACCGACGCTATCGACTGGTGCAAGACCCTCAAGGGCGAGGGGGACAATGTCGGCAAGCTTGTCGAAAAGGGCAAGAGCTCGTTTGCGGGTCCCGAGATAAAGGGCAAGACAATGGGCGTTGTCGGTATGGGCGCGATAGGTAAGCTTGTCGCCGAAGCGGCGCGTGACCTCGGAATGAAGGTTGTTTGCTACGACAGAAACAGTAAAAGCGAAATAAGCTGCGTTGAGTCCGTTGACAGTATGGACGAGGTTTTCTCTGCGGCGGATTACCTTACCCTGCATATTCCGTGCAACGACAGCACGAGGGATATTATAAACGCGGAGTCGATAGGCAAAATGAAGGACGGCGTGCGCATCCTCAATTTCGCACGCGGCGAGCTTGTGAACTCCGACGATATTCTCGCTGCTCTTGCCGACGGCAAGGTCGCGGCATACGCCACGGACTTCCCGACCGACGCTCAGCTGGGCGTACCCGGAGTTATAGCCATACCGCACCTCGGTGCCTCCACGCCCGAGAGTGAGGACAACTGCGCGGTTATGGCTGCCGACGAGCTTATCGGCTATATCGAGCGCGGCGAAGTGAAAAACTCCGTCAACCTGCCCGCACTCACGCCGCCCGCAGAGTTTGAAAAGCGCGTGTGCGTTATCTACAAAGACCATGACGGAGTGCGCGAAAACATTGTCGCGGCATTTGGCGGCAACATAGTGTCGCTCAACGGCGCGGTGAAAAACGGACTCGGCTATCTCGTCTGCGATACCCCGAACCCCGACGGCGAAAAGATAAGCGCGGTCAGCGGCGTTATAAGAGTAAGAATTATATAGATAACCCTGTAACATTCAGCGCAGATCGAGGAGCAATAGCGCAAGTACAAAATTATCCAATCAATATAATCAACCGGCGAGACCTCGGGGGTCGCGCCGGTTGATTGTTCAGTTGCCCTGAGGGAAAGCTGCAAATAAAATTTGTATTTTTATAGCTCCCTGAACACCGCGGCGAATCCGCCGGAGGGACGCATTGCTATATCCGCGCTGTCTGCACTTGTGACGGATATCTTAACTCGGTTATACCCACGCTGATCCGCGAGGTCGTCCGTGTATATCTCGGCTTCGTATTTCACGCCGTCCTTTAAAAACGAAAACGGCAGATTTATTTTCCGCTCGCCCTGCGAGCCGTTAAAGACGGCGGCGTACCATTTGTTTTCGCTTCGCCGTGCGAATATCGCGATTTCGCCTATCTTGCTGCCGGGAAGAACATGCGTCTCGTTCCAGACCACCGGCAGGGGAGAGACAAACGAGTCAAGCCCGTGCGCCTTCAGAATTGACGGATCCTCGCTGACGGTGAAAAACGCGGAGTTATATATCACAGCCGATGCGAGCATGTGGCATATGCTGACCTCGTTTAAGCATCTCGGCACGGAGAAGCACAGCGGCGTATAATCCGCGTTGCCGCCGAGCATCCTTGTAAAAGGAAGGATTGTATCGTTGTCCGCGTCCGCCTTGCATTGGAGTCCGCGTATCGCCTCCATGCTCATCACATTCGGGAATGTGCGGCGCAGCCCCGTCGGCTTCTGCGGATTGTGGTAGATGACCATGAGCCTGTATTCTGCCGCCTCACGCGCAAAGCGGCGGTAAAACTCTGTCATGAACTGCGTCTCGCTCTCGATGTGGTCGAGCTTTATGCCCTTTATGCCGAGTGCCTGACATTTTTTAAAGAACCTGCGTCTGTACGGAGCGAACCACACCTTGTCCATTGCCGACTGCCAGAGCCATATCCCGACCGAGCGCTTTTCGGCGTCATCAACGAGCTCCTTAACCTTTTTGAATGCGCCGCGCTCCGTCCTTGCCCAGTCGCGCCAGCCGCTGTCCGCGAGGTTGTACTCATATCCCGCCTCCTGCGCGAGGGCGTTGAATTCCATTATCTTCTCAAATCGGCGGCTGTGCTCCTCGTCTATAAAAAACGACCACGCACTCTTGCCGGGGCGTATCCAGTCGGCGTTTTCGTATATTTTGTCGCTTGCGGGTGCAGCGGCGTGGGTTATAATGCGGCAGTGTACGAGCTCCTCGAGCGAGCGGCACACGGTGACTATGCGCCACGGAGTTTTGCCGCCCTTTATGAAGAACTTGTCCGTGTCCCATAATTCCGCCTTGAACCTGCCCGCGCCGAGCGAGCGCAGAGCCATGCCGGGGTAGTTTTCGATATCCGACTCGGTTATCATTGTATATATGCCTTTTCCGGAAAACTCGAACGCGGTCATGCAGGAGAAAAGCTCATCTTTTTCAAGCTCCGCCGTCTTTTTTGTCAGCGTCTTGCCCTGCATCTTTTTAAGGTCGGTCTGATATCTGCAAACGGTGTCGCAGGGCACATTGAACCGAGTCAGCTCATCGCCGATAAGAAGCCCCGTATCCTCGCCAAAGAGCAGACGGAATCCGAATCCGTCGTTCCATATGCGCACTTCGAGAGAGTATATGAGCCTGTCCGTGCGCACGGGGAAAATATAATTCATGTGCCTGTCGGTGATATCCGTCTCGGTGTCGAGGTCGCGGTAAGTCTCTTCGCGGGACTCGATTTTCGGCTCGCCGAGTGTGATATTTTCGCCGATATCCCTGCCGCCCTGAACGAGCAGACCTATCCCCGACGGCTCGATTACGGTCGTCCCGCACAGTGCCGCCGAATATGTAAGCCCGCCCCCCGAGACGGTCACTTCGAGTGCTCCGTTCGGGCTTTTGAGAATATATTTTTCTTCTCCTGCGGCGAAGCTTAAATCGCGGCTTGCTTTGCTTTTGAACAGCTTGTCCGCCGCAAAGCGGGCGCGTGCGCCTATCCCGAGCAGCAGCCGCCCCGTTTCTCTCATCATACCGATCCCTCCGTTACTTTGCACATTATAATATATTTTATTCCGCAACACAAGTTGATATTTGACTTCGGATATGATATAATCCGATTTGTCCCTGTCGGGTACAACACCAAACTGAGTAAAAGGAGACCAGCAATGAACAGTAAAGTAGTTATCACTACGGACAGCCCTGCGGATTTGAGCGCAGAGCTTGAAGCAAGATATGACATACATGTCCTGCCGCTGTATATTAATCTCGGAGATAAATCATACCGCGACGGAATAGATATAACTACCCCCGATATTTTCAGACACTACGACGAGACGGGCGAGCTGCCCTCGACCTCGGCTATTCCGATAGGCGATTACGAAACCTTCTTCAAGTCGTTTATCGATGAGGGCAAGGAGGTTGTTCATTTCTCTTTAAGCTCCGGAATATCCTCGACTCATCAGAATGCGAAGATTGCCGCCGAGGGTATGGACGGCGTGCATATTATCGACTCGCTTCATCTGAGTTCGGGCATCGCGCTCCAGGTCATAAGAGCCTGCGAGATGCGCGACGAGGGCAGGAGTGCCGACGAGATTGCCGCAGCCGCAGTCGATTTCAACAAAAAGACCTGCACGAGCTTCGTGCTCGAAAAGCTTGAATATATGAAGAAGGGCGGCCGCTGCTCGACCGTTGCCGCGCTCGGCGCGAATCTGCTGAGCATCCGTCCCTGCATTGAGATGGGCGGCGGCAAGCTCGGCGTTGCGAGAAAGTATCGCGGCAAGATACTCGATGTCAAGAAGAAGTATATCGAGGATGAGCTCAACGCCCATAAGAACGACGCCGATCTCTCGCGCATCTTCATCACCTCGTCGAGCATAAGCGACGCGGACGAAAAGGAGCTTATAGATAAGATTCTGAGCATTCTTCCGTTTAAAGAGGTGCTTCGCGGACGCGCCGGCTGCACTATTGCAAGCCACTGCGGACCGGGCTGCACGGGAATACTTTTCATGACAAAATAAGAGACGAAGAGTCGCCGCCTGTCTGAAATTCAAACGGGTCGGCGGCATTTTTGATATGGAGAACGGGATGATAAAAAATATAATTCTCGACATGGGCAATGTGCTTATTGAATACGATGTCAACCGTCCGCTTGACGCGCTCTGCCCAGACGGCGAGTCGAAGAAAATTATCCGCTGCGAGCTGTTTGAGAGCGGGGAGTGGATAGAGAGCGACAGGGGCAATATAACCGACGCTCAGATGCTCGACGCCGCGAAAAAGCGCGTACCCGAAAAGTATCACGGTGCGCTCGAACGGTGCGAGCGGCAGTGGACGGAGTTTTTAAACAGAATCGACGGTGCGCCGGAGTTCTGCCGCGCAATGCGGGAAGGCGGAAAGAATATATATGTCCTCTCAAATGCGAGCGGGCGCTTCTATGAGTATTTTCCGCGCTTTTACGATATGGACTTCTTTGACGGCGTGGTCGTCTCGAGCGACCTGCATATCATAAAGCCGGAGAGCGGGATATACGAATATATCCTCAACAAATACGGGCTCAAAGCCGACGAGTGCCTGTTTATAGACGACCGCGAGGAGAATGTGCGCGGGGCGGAAAAAGTCGGCATGAACGCGGTGCTGTTTGAGCACAACTACGGCGAGATAAAAGAAAAATACGGACTTTGACGGAGGGGACGAGTTGAAAAAGAAAATTTTTTCTGCGGCACTGCTCTGCCTTGCGGCTGTTTTGCTGCTTGTCGGATGCAGCTCAAAAAAGGATGACGGAGGAAACGATATGTCCGATTTTGACACATCCGTGCCGACCCTCGGCGAAAACGGTTGGTACAAAGTATTCGAGGACGATTTCAGCGGAGACGGACTCAATCAGGATATAGACTTCGGTGAGCGATACAGCGGCTCAAAGGAGATCTGGACTACTTCTCCCCATGCCATACGCTGGGAGTCGAACGATGAAAAGCATCCGGAATATGCCTGCTGGTGGTGTCCGGAGATGGTCGAGGTTAAAGATTCAAATCTGATAGTCCATTCCGAGTATCAGGATGATCACGTCTGCTCGGGCAGCTGCCCGAAAGCGGGCAGATTCACCGGCGGCATTGAGACGCGCAGAATAATCGGCGACAACAACAATAACAAGGGCACGAACGACGAATTGCTGTTCTCACAGGCTTTCGGCTATTTCGAGGTCAGGGCGAAGTTCCCGGACGCCGACGGACTCTGGTCGGCATTCTGGCTCCAGTCACCGAACATGAGAAAAATATCGAATGCGGGACTCGACGGCACGGAGATAGACGTGTTCGAGAGCGCGTTCCGCAAAAATAAAATGAGCCGCATGGGTCACGCCCTCATCTGGAACGGCTACGGCAAGTATTCAGATTCCGACACGAAGATAACCGAGCTCAAGCAGGATCTCTATGACGGATATCACACATACGCGCTCAAGTGGACGCCCGAATATTATGTTTTCTACATAGACGGTGAGCCGACATGGGCTTCGATGGGCGGCGGCGTGTCGAAGGTGCGCGAATTTTTGCGCCTGACTGTTGAAATAGACGCGGGCGACGGCTGGGGACCCCACGGGCAGGAGATCGGTCAGTTTGAGCACGGCTCGTCAAGCGAGTTCATGGTCGACTATGTCAAGGTCTGGCAGAATGAGAATTACGAAAAATATATCCTCGACGATGATGTATTCCCCGGCGAGCTTGACCCGGCAAATTAAACAAAAAAAGGGCTGTCGCGTTTGCGGCAGCCCCTTTTGCAGTTACTTCTTCTTTTTTACTTTTGCTTTTCGCCTGTATTTTGCAAAGCAGACGATGCTTGCCACGACAAGCCCTATACCGATGACGAGCACCCAGTGCAGATAGTAGGTGTTGAGGAACGGAACGAACGAATAGACCGGTACACGCGTTGTCGCCATGCGGTGCTCGTCTGATATCTGCGTCGTCCCGTCGGGGAGCATCTCCATCATCGGACCGTGGTCGTAGGTCACTTTCTGATAAGACTCAATGACCTGTGACAGAGTCAGCAGCACGCCGATTATGATAACTCCGAGCACGAGCGTGACTATTCCCGCAATGAGCAGTTGGCGGCTCTGCTCCGCCTTTCTGACATTTGCGGCGGTGCGGGCGACTGCGGGGATGTCCTCGTCGCAGTCGAGGTTGTCCTTTATGAGATAGTCGGTCGTGACGCCGAAGAGCTCGCTTAACTGCACTATGTTGTCCGTGTCCGGCACTGCGGTGCCAAGCTTCCATTTTGATACCGCCTGCCGCGAGACGGTTATCCTGTTCGCAAGCTCCTCCTGCGACCAGCCGCGTTCTTTTCTGAGCTTTTGCAGTTTTTCGGGGGAGTTCATGACTTTCTCCTTTCGCGTATTTTTTTATTGCACCTGTATTTTACACGAAAGCAAAATTTCAGTCAATGTATCAGAGCTTGCAATCTGTCAACCGGAGTTTACATTGCGTATTTGACCGGTTGCGGCGGGGGAAATAAAAAATTTTTTATTTTATATCCCTCTATCTTGTTTGCATTTTGACTAAAATATCCATATATAGAGGGTTGATTTTTATCACGCAGGTTTTTGAAAAAATATTGCGAAAACCCTTGCAATACAAGGTTTTTTGTGTTATCATTATCGGGCACGATTGTGGGAAGTGGGGCAAGTATGCCCGAAACACAATCTGCTGATATGCGATGATGCAGAAGGTGGCCGTCCTTTGAGACGGGGAATTTCTGCGGAGTATGTCCGATTTCAAACCGGGCGAAACAGGTCTGACTGCCGCACGGGGTGCGTTTCCCTCGCACCTTCGCTTGAGGCAGCAGTAATTGCATCTGCTTTCTTCACACCCGGAAATATCGTTTTCCGGTTTTTAAAAAGGAGAACGAGGAAACACCCGGAGGCGTTGAAAGAAAAGAAGCAATGCCCGCCAATTATTAAGGAGGCGCAAACAATGGCAGCAAAGGGAAAAATCAGAATCAGACTCAAGGGCTATGACCACAACCTCGTCGATAAGGCGGCGGAGAAGATCGTAGAGACCGCAAAGAGAACCGATGCTCAGGTCTCGGGTCCCGTACCGCTCCCGACAGAGAAGGAAGTCGTTACCGTCCTTCGCGCAGTCCACAAGTACAAGGACTCCCGCGAGCAGTTTGAGCAGCGTACACACAAAAGGCTCATAGACATCATCAGACCTTCAGCAAAGACTGTTGAAGCTCTTACCGGTCTTGAGCTTCCCGCAGGCGTGGATATAGAGATCAAACTCTAATACATTATATGTACGCGTGAGAGCGCAGATGTAATGTACGCCGCAGGTCAAGTTGGCGAGAGCCAACCAATAACCTAAAGGAGGAGAAAGGAACTATGCAAAAAGCACTCATCGGAAAGAAGATCGGCATGACTCAGATCTTCGATGCAAACGGAAACGTTGTTCCCGTAACAGTCGTCGAGGCAGGCCCCTGCTCTGTCGTTATGAAGAAGACTGTTGAAAACGACGGCTACGAAGCTGTTCAGCTCGGCTTCGGCGACGTCAAAGTTCAGAGAGTCAACAAGCCCATGAAGGGTCACTTCGACAAGGCGGGCTCAGCCCCCAAGAAGTCACTCAGAGAGTTCAGACTTGACGATCAGTCGGGTCTCAACGTGGGCGATATCCTCAAGGCCGACGTTTTCGCTGTCGGCGATCATGTTGACGTTGTCGGTACAAGCAAAGGTAAGGGCACCGCAGGTGCCATCAAGAGATGGAACTTCTCCAGACTCAAGATGACTCACGGTACCGGACCCAACGCAAGACACGCCGGTTCTCTCGGCGCGTGCAGCGATCCCTCGAGAGTTTACAAGGGAAAGAAGCTCGCAGGTCACCTCGGTCACGAGAGAGTTACTATCCAGAATCTTGACATCGTCAAGGTCGACGCTGAGAACAACCTTATCGCCATCAAGGGCGGCATCCCCGGCCCCAAGGGCGGCATCGTTCTCATCAGAGACAGCGTTAAGAATGTGTAAGAAAGGAGTAGAGCTTAATGCCTAATTATTCAGTTTTTGACAAGACCGGCAAGAAGGTATCGGACATTGCCCTTTCGGACGCGATCTTCGCAATCACCCCGAACGCTTCGGCAATGCACCTCTGCGTGGTAGCATATTTGGCAAACCAGCGTCAGGGCACTCAGTCTACCCTTACACGCGCTGAAGTCAGAGGCGGCGGCAAGAAGCCCTGGAGACAGAAGGGCTCAGGTCGCGCAAGACAGGGCTCCATCAGAAGCCCGCAGTGGACCCACGGCGGCGTCGCACTCGGTCCCAAGCCCCGTGAATACGGCAAGACAGTCAACAAGAAGGTCAGAAGACTCGCTATGAAGTCCGCTCTTTCCTCCAAGGTCGCAGCCGAGGAGCTTATCGTCCTCGACAGCCTTGAGATGAACGAGATAAAGACCAAGGAGGTTGTCAGCGTTCTCAAGGCTCTTGAGACCGGCAAGAAGGTTCTCATCGTCCTTCCCGAGAAGAACGAGACCGTCTACAGAAGCGCTCGCAACATCAAGGGTGTCAAGACCACTCTTGTCAGCACACTCAATGTTTACGATATCCTCAACTGCGATTCTCTCGTAGTGCTCAAGGATGCCGTATCGAAGATTGAGGAGGTATACGCATGAGCAAGATAGCACAGGATATCATCCTTCGTCCTATCATCACCGAGGAGAGTATGCTCGGTACAGCGGACAAGAAGTACACCTTCTCCGTTGCCAAGGACGCAAACAAGATAGAGATCGCCAAGGCAGTCGAGGAGCTCTTCAAGGTCGAAGTCAAGAGCGTCAACACTATTAACTGCCGCGGCAAGAAGCGCCGCTACGGTCGTTTCGAGGGATACACCTCCTCGTGGAAAAAGGCTGTAGTGACTCTTACGGAGAGCTCCAAGACCATCGAGTTCTTCGACGGCATGATGTAATAATCAACCAATAATCCGGCGGTAAGGTATGGAGGATCGACACCTCCGCAAAGCCGCTATAAGGAGAGTGAAACCAAATGTCGATCAGAGTTTACAAGCCGACAACAAACGGTCGCCGTAACATGTCGGTCACAGATTACTCCGGGCTGTCAAAGGTTGCTCCCGAGAGAAGCCTTCTCGCTCCTCTCTCCAAGAACTCCGGACGCAACAGCTACGGCAGAATCACCGTTCGCCATCGCGGCGGCGGAAACCGCAGAAAGTATCGTATAATCGACTTCAAGCGCGATAAGTTCGATGTTTCTGCAACTGTTAAAACACTTGAGTACGATCCCAACCGTTCAGCTCATATAGCTCTGCTTGAGTATGCCGACGGCGAGAAGAGATACATTCTCGCTCCCGCAGGTCTCTCAGTGGGCGACACGGTTGTCGCAGGTCCCGATGCCGATATCAAGGTCGGCAACGCACTTCCCCTGACCAACATCCCCACCGGTACTTTCGTTCACAATGTTGAGCTTTATCCCGGCAGAGGCGGTCAGCTGGCAAGAGCGGCGGGCAACTCCGCACAGCTCATGGCTAAGGAAGGCGCATATGCCCTTCTTCGTCTGCCCTCGGGCGAGCTGAGAAACGTTCCCGCCTCCTGCATGGCAACAATCGGTCAGGTCGGCAACGTTGACCACGAGAATGTCAAGATCGGTAAGGCAGGCCGCAGCCGTCACCTCGGCTGGAGACCCACCGTCCGCGGCTCCGTCATGAACCCGAACGACCACCCGCACGGCGGCGGTGAGGGCAAGAGCCCGATCGGCAGACCCGGTCCCTGCACTCCGTGGGGCAAGCCCGCACTCGGCTATAAGACGAGAAACACCAAGAAGGCCTCCGATAAGCTTATCGTGAAGCGCCGCAACGGCAAGTAAGTCGAGAAAGGAGCAGAAATAATGGGCAGAAGCGTTAAAAAAGGACCTTTCGTGCAGCCTAAACTGCTCGAGAGAGTCGTGGAGATGAACAAGTCCGGCAACAAGCAGGTTCTCAAGACCTGGAGCCGCAGCTCCACAATCTTTCCCGAATTTGTCGGTCATACCTTCGCTGTTCATGACGGACGCAAGCATGTCCCCGTGTATGTAACAGAGGATATGGTTGGACATAAACTCGGTGAATTCGCACCGACCAGAACCTTCAAGGGTCATGCGGGTTCCAAAACAACAAATAACGGTAAATAATCAGTCGAAAGGAGTGTGTAACAATGCAGGATAATACAATGCCTCAGGCAGTGGCTAAGGCAAACTATGTGCGCATTGCTCCCCGCAAGGTTCAGATAGTTCTCGACCTTATCCGCAATCAGCCGGCAGACAAAGCGCTGGCAATTCTCAAACACACGCCCAAGGCTGCGTGTGAACCGCTTCTTAAACTTTTGAAGTCCGCTATAGCGAACGCTGAGAACAAGAATATGGACACTTCCAATCTCTATATCAGTGAGTGCACTGTAGGTCAGGGACCGACCCTCAAGAGAATAAGAGCGAGAGCTCAGGGCAGAGCGTTCAGAATCAACAAGAAGACGTCGCACATCACCCTGGTGCTCAAGGAAGCGGAATAAGCGAGGAGGAGGTTAAACAATGGGACAGAAAATTAATCCCACCGGTCTGAGAATCGGTGTAATTAAAGACTGGGAGTCACGCTGGTACGCAGATCCCAAGGATTTCGGCGATACCCTCGTTGAAGATCACAAGCTGCGTGAATTCCTCCTTGAGCTCCTTGCTCCGGCAGGCGTGCCCAAGATCGAGATCGAGCGCAATTCCAAGAGAGTCAACATCAACATTTTCTGCGCAAAGCCCGGCATGGTTATAGGCAAGGGCGGCGCGGAGATAGAGAAGCTCAAGAAGCTCTGCGAGAGCAAGCTCGGCGGCAAAGAGGTTTCGCTCAACATCGTTGAAATCAAGCAGCCCGACCTTGACGCTCAGCTCGTCGCTGAGAACATCGCTTCTCAGCTTGAAAGAAGAGTTTCCTTCCGCCGTGCTCTCAAGCAGTCCATCGGACGCACCATGAGACTTGGCGCAAGAGGTATAAAGACTCAGGTTTCCGGTCGCCTCGGCGGTGCGGAAATAGCACGTACAGAGCAGTATCATGAGGGTACCATCCCGCTGCAGACCATCAGAGCCGACATCGACTACGGCTTCGCTGAGGCCAAGACCACTTACGGTCGCATCGGCGTCAAGGTCTGGATCTACAAGGGTGAGGTTCTTCATGACAACCGCAGCAACAATAACAGAAGAAGATCATCACGCAAGGAAGGGGGAGCTCGCTAATGCTGTTGCCCAAGAGAGTTAAGCACCGCAGGGTACAGAGAGGCAGAATGACCGGTAAGGCCATGAGGGGCAACAAGGTCTCTTACGGCGATTTCGGTCTCGTAGCTCTCGAGCCCGCCTGGATCACCGCTAACCAGATCGAGGCAGCCCGTATCGCAATGACCCGTTACATCAAGCGTGGCGGTCAGGTCTGGATAAAGATTTTCCCCGACAAGCCGGTAACCAAGAAGCCCGCCGAGACCCGCATGGGCTCCGGTAAAGGTGCTCCCGAGTATTGGGTTGCCGTTGTTAAGCCCGGCAGAGTCATGTTTGAAATTGCCGGCGTTGACAGAGAGCTTGCAGAAGAGGCTATGCGTCTTGCTGCTCACAAGCTCCCCATCAAGTGCAAATTTGTAACTAAGGAAGAAACGGGTGGTGAACAGGAATGAAAGCCAGTGAAATAAGAAAACTTTCCGCCAAAGAGCTGGATGCTAAGCTGCTTGAGTTAAAGGATGAGCTTTTCAAACTGCGCTTCCAGCAGGCTGTTAACCAGCTCGACAACCCGATGCGAATCAGTGCCGTCAAGAAGGACATAGCGCGCATTAAGACCGTTCAGCGCGACATCGAGCTTCACGGCGCCAATTCGTGATGAAAGGGAGGTCAACACTTATGGAAAGAAACCTCAGAAAAACTCGCGTTGGCATTGTGACCAGCGATAAGATGGATAAGACCGTTGTCGTCTCCATCAAGGATAGGGTAAAGCATCCGCTTTACAAGAAGATCGTTAACCGCACCATCAAGCTCAAGGCTCATGATGAGAACAACACCTGCGGAATCGGCGACCGTGTCCTCGTCATGGAGACCCGCCCGATGTCCAAGGACAAGAGATGGCGCGTGGTTGAGATCATCGAGAAGGCTAAATAATTTTTTGGTAACAGTAAGGAGGCAGACACTGTGATACAGCAACAGAGTTACCTCAAGGTTGCCGACAACACCGGCGCGAAGGAGATTATGTGCATTCGCGTTCTCGGAGGTTCCGGCAGGAGGTATGCCAATATCGGCGACGTCATAGTTGCTTCGGTTAAAAAAGCAGCACCCGGCGGCGTGGTTAAAAAAGGCGAGGTCGTTAAGGCAGTCGTAGTTCGTACTGCAAAAGGAGTTCGCCGTGATGACGGCACCTACATTCGCTTCGATGAGAATGCAGCTGTTATCATCAAAGAAGACAAAAATCCCAAAGGCACTCGTATCTTTGGACCGGTAGCGAGAGAGCTGCGTGAGAAGGATTATCTCAAGATTCTCTCTCTGGCTCCCGAAGTGCTTTAAGGCGGAGGTGCAACGATGAGTAATAAGGTTCATGTTAAGACCGGTGACGAGGTTGTCGTCATCAACGGCAAGTACCGCGGCAAGAGAGGCAAGGTCCTCCAGGTCAGCCCTTCCGAGGGTAAGGTCATTGTCGAGGGCGTGAATATCGTCACAAAGCACGTTAAGCCCCGCAAGATGGGTGAGGCCGGCGGTCTCATCAAGGCTGAAAGCGCCCTTTATGCAGATAAGGTTCAGCTCGTTTGCCCCAAGTGCGGCAGACCCACCAGAACCGGCAGCAAGATCAACGCAAAAGGCAAGAAAGTCCGCACCTGCAAGAAGAGCGACTGCCTTGCAGAATTCGAATAAGGGAGGAGCATGACAATGGCAGCAAGGTTAAAAGAAACCTATATAAACGAAGTTGCACCTGCTCTTATGAAGAAGTTCGAGTATAAGAGCGTCATGCAGATCCCGAAGCTTGACAAGATTGTGGTCAACGTCGCTTGCGGCGAGGCAAGAGAGAACTCCAAGGTTCTCGATTCCGTCGTCTCCGACCTCATGCAGATCACCGGTCAGAGACCCGTGATGTGCAGAGCGAAGAAGTCGATCGCTAACTTCAAGCTCCGTGAAGGCATGGTTATCGGTGCCAAGGTTACCCTCAGGGGAGACAGAATGTACGAGTTCCTTGACAGGTTCTTCAATCTCGCTCTTCCCCGCGTCAGAGACTTCAGAGGTATCAACCCGAACTCTTTCGACGGCAGAGGCAACTATTCTCTGGGTATCAAGGAACAGCTGATATTCCCCGAGATCGAGTACGATAAGATTGACAAGGTCAGAGGCATGGATATTTGCTTTGTCACGACAGCCAATACTGATGAAGAGGCACGCGAGCTGCTCACTCTCATGGGCGCTCCGTTCGCAAAATAAGGAGGAATTACGGTGGCCAAAACATCCATGAAGGTTAAGCAGGCAAGACCCGCTAAGTATTCTTCAAGGGCTTACAACAGATGTAAGATCTGCGGCAGACCGCACGCCTATCTTCGCAAATACGGAGTATGCCGCATCTGCTTCAGAGAGCTGGCTCATGCCGGTCAGATCCCCGGCGTCAAGAAGGCCAGCTGGTAAAAGAGCAATTGCAAAAGGAGGTTCAACAGTATGCAAATTACTGATTCCATCGCCGATATGCTCACAAGAATCCGCAATGCGAATTCCGCAAAGCATGATACGGTGAAGATTCCCGCATCCAATATGAAGAAGGCGATTGCTCAAATTCTTCTTGATGAGGGTTACATCAAGGGATTCAAGGTTGAGGACGACGGCAAGCAGGGCGTCATCGAGATAGCTCTCAAGTACGGTTCCAACAAGTCACAGGTTATAACCGGTCTGCGCAGAGTTTCAAAGCCCGGTCTGCGTATATATACCAACTGCGAGGATATGCCCAGAGTCATGAAGGGTCTCGGCATCGCTATCCTCTCGACAAGCAAGGGCATTATGACGGACAAGGATGCACGCAAGGCCAATGTCGGCGGCGAAGTCCTTGCATTTATCTGGTAAGGAGGTGCTGTAGATGTCACGCATAGGAAACAAACCCATCGCAATCCCCGCAGGGGTTACTGTGCAGGTGGACGGCAGCACTGTCACCGTTAAGGGTGCCAAAGGCGAGCTTACCAGAACCGTGCACAGCAATATGGCTGTCGAAGTCGATGGCGCGACCGTCAACGTCAAGCGCCCCGACGACACCAAGCTCAACAAGTCCCTTCACGGTCTTACCCGCACACTCGTCGCCAATATGGTGACAGGCGTCAGCGAGGGCTACAAGAAGGAGCTTGAAATCAACGGCGTAGGTTACCGTGCCGCTAAGGAGGGCAAGGAGCTTGTTCTCAATATCGGCTTCTCGCATCAGGTCAGAGTGGCTGAGATCGACGGTATCACCATCGAGGTTCCCGCGCCCAATAAAATCGTTATCTCCGGTCCCGACAAGCAGAAGGTCGGCCAGTTTGCAGCGGAAGTTCGCGAAAAGCGTCCCCCCGAGCCGTACAAGGGCAAGGGCATCAAGTATGCTGATGAGCATATCCGCCGCAAGGAAGGCAAGGCCGGCAAGGGCGGCAAGTAAGTTTAGGTTAAGGAGTGAAAAGTTATGGTTAACAGACCGGACAGCAAGAAAGCAAGACAGAAGCGCCACACCAGAGTGCGTGCTAAGATCTCCGGAACTGCAGAATGCCCCCGCCTTAATGTATTCCGCTCCCTGCAGCACATCTATGCTCAGATCATAGACGATGTTTCAGGCAAGACCCTTGTTTCAGCCTCTACTGTTGAGAAGGATTTTGAGGATTACGGCGGAAATAAATCCGCAGCCCGCAAGGTGGGCGTCACACTGGCAAAGAGAGCAGCCGAAAAGGGAATAACCGATGTTGTTTTCGACCGCGGCGGCTACGTTTATCACGGCCGTGTTCAGGAACTGGCCGAAGGCGCCCGTGAGGGCGGCCTCAACTTCTAAGGAAAGGGAGGATACTTTTGGCTAAGATTGATGCATCGGCATATGAACTCACTGAAAGAGTTGTCACTATCAACCGCGTATCGAAAACCGTTAAGGGCGGTCGTATATTCAAGTTCGCCGCTCTCGTAGTCGTCGGTGACGGCAACGGAATCATCGGCTTCGGTCTCGGCAAGTCCGGCGAAGTTCCGGACGCCATCCGCAAGGGTATCGAAGATGCGAAGAAGAACCTGATGAAGGTTTCACTTAAGGGAACAACCATTCCCCACGAGGTTATAGGTAAGTTCGGCGCAGGCGTCGTCCTGCTCAAGCCCGCCGCACCCGGTACCGGCGTTATCGCCGGCGGTCCCGTCCGTGCAGTCGTTGAGACTGTCGGCATCAGGGACATCCGTGCTAAGGCTCTCAGATCCAACAACCCCTGTAACGTCGTCAGAGCAACACTTGACGGTCTTGCACAGCTTCGCAACGTCGATGAAGTTGCGGCTATAAGAGGCAAGTCGGAAAAAGAAATTTTAGGTTAAGGAGGGTGGACAACAATGGCAGATATTAACGTAAAGCTCGTCAAGAGCCTTATCGGAAGTACGAAACCTCAGATTGCCACCGCCTATGCACTCGGTCTCCACAGGATCGGCGACGAGTCAGTTCAGCCTGACAACGCTGCCACCCGCGGCAAGCTCAGAAAGCTTGCTCATCTTGTCGAGACGAGTGAAGTCGAGCAAGGAGGTGCTGAATGATGAAATTGCATGAGCTTTCACCTGCACCCGGTTCTGTCAAAGAGCGTAAGCGTATAGGCAGAGGCGCTGCTTCAGGTCAGGGTAAGACCGCCGGTAAAGGTCATAAGGGCCAGAAGGCAAGAAGCGGAAGCAACGCGCACATCGGTTTTGAAGGCGGTCAGATGCCCCTTCAGAGAAGAATCCCCAAAAGAGGTTTTGTCAACATTTTTGCGAAAGAGATCGCAACTGTTAACGTAGCTGCTATCAACGACAAGTTCGACGACGGCGCTACCGTAACTATAGAAGCCCTCGTCGAGTCCGGCCTTGTCAAGAAGACCCTCGACGGAGTCAAAGTCTTAGGACAGGGCGAACTTACGAAGAAGCTAACAGTTCAGGCTAATGCTTTTTCTGCTTCCGCCAAGGCTAAGATTGAGGCTGTGGGCGGAAAGGCAGAGGTAATCTGAAAATGTTCAAGACTTTTGCCAACGCATGGAAAATTCCGGAGCTCAGAAAGAAGATCCTCTTCACTGCTCTGATTGTTCTCATCTTCAGAGTCGGCTCCGCTATTCCGGTTCCGTTCACAAACATCCTTATTGCAAGTGCGGGTCATGGACTTGTTCAGGATGGTGGTACTTTCCTGAACTACCTGATAATGATGACCGGTGACGCGTTCAACTACGGTACCCTGTTCGCTCTGTCGATCACCCCGTACATCAACTCGTCGATCATCATGCAGCTTCTCTGCGTTGCTATTCCTCCTCTGGAGAGAATGGCAAAAGAGGAGGACGGACAGAAGAAGATCGCTTCCATCACAAGATATGTTACTGTTGCTCTTGGTATCATCCAGAGCGTAGCATATTACTTCTATATCAGAAGCGCCGGTTATCTTTCAACGGATACTGACGGCAACGCCTACACAGGCTTTGCAATGGTCTTCCAGGCCATCGTCATTATCCTTTGCTTCACGGCAGGTACCGCGCTTATCATGTGGCTCGGTGAGCAGATCAACGACAAGGGCATCGGCAACGGTATCTCGATAATCCTTTTCGCAGGTATCGTTTCGAGAATCCCCGCTCTGATCACCCAGCTCTTCGGCAGCGCCGAGTCCGGCGGTTACTGGTCAAGAGGCGGCGTCTACTACTTCCTTTCACCCTTTGTCTGCGTCATCCTTATTCTGATGGTCGCATTCATCGTGTGGATGGACAATGCAGAGAGACGCATTCCCGTCCAGTACGCCAAGCGTGTTGTCGGACGCAAGATGTACGGCGGTCAGAACACCCATATTCCGATCAAGGTCAATATGTCCGGTGTTATGCCCATCATCTTCGCGGGCTCCATTCTTTCCATCCCGCCCACCATCCAGATGTTCATTCCGTCTGCAAAGCTTGAAGGCAGCAAGTTCTGGACCGGTTTCTTCGGTGTGTTCTCCTCGACTCACTGGGCTTACGGCATTATCTACTTCATACTGATAATCGCTTTTGCCTATTTCTATTCGAGCATCCAGTACAATCCTATTGAGATGTCGCAGAACATCGCCAAGAACGGCGGTATGATTCCCGGTATCCGTACCGGCAGACCCACATCGGATTACATTGCAAGGATAATTTCGAGAATCACACTTCTCGGAGCGCTTCTTCTGAGCGTCGTCGCTATCTTCCCGATCCTGTTCTCGCAGCTTACAACGCTGATTCTTACAAAGACAACGATCTATGCTGACGGTATGAACGTTTCGCTCGGCGGTACGTCGATAATAATCCTTGTCGGTGTTGCTCTTGAAACTGTCAAGCAGCTCGAGAGCCAGATGATGATGCGTCACTACAAGGGCTTCCTTGATTAAGCCCCGCCGCAACTGACGGCAAAAACGGAGGATAAGCATGATAGTGCTCAAAACAAGTCACGAGCTCTCGCTGATGAGAGAGGCTTGCAGAATATCTGCAGGAGCATTAAAAGTGGCGGGCGAGGCTGTCGAGCCGGGCGTTACCACCGCTCAGATCGATAAGATCGCACACGAATATATTCTGAAAGCAGGGGCCACGCCTACGTTCCTTAACTACAACGGGTTCCCCGCTACGGCATGCATTTCCATAAACGATGAGATCATTCACGGAATACCCAGCCACAGACGAGTTATCAAAAGCGGCGATATAGTCAGCATTGACCTCGGCGCTTCGATAAACGGCTATACCGGCGACAACGCTGCCACTTTCGCCTGCGGGGACATTTCCCCCGAGGCGAAGCGGCTGTGCGACGTGACCAGAGAGAGCCTCTATGAGGGCATCAAAAAGGCGGTCGCAGGCGGCAGACTCGGCGATATAGGCTTCGCCATTGCGAGCTACTGCGAGGAGCGCGGCTTCTCCGTCGTTCGCGAATATACGGGGCACGGCGTGGGTGCAAATCTCCATGAGGATCCCAGCGTACCGAATTTCGGCACGCCAGGAAGAGGCGTTCGCCTGCTGCCCGGCATGACTATTGCCATCGAACCGATGATAAATCAGGGCTCTGCGGCTATCCGTACTCAACCCGACGGATGGACTGTCAGAACCAAAGACGGCAAACTCTCAGCTCATTTCGAACACACCGTCGCCATCACGGCTGACGGACCGAAGATAATGACTCAGCTTTAAGCGGAGGATTGATGATGAGCTTTCAACGAGGCTGCGTCGTAAGATCCACAGCCGGACGCGACAAGGGCAGACTGCTTGCAGTCACCGCTGTCACGCAGCACGGCGTCGAGGTCTGCGACGGTAAGGAGCGCAGGCTCCTCAGACCCAAAATCAAAAATCCTAAGCACGTCGAGCCGACGCCGCTGCGTCTGACGCAGGAAGAGATGGCGTTTGACGGTCGTCTGCGCCGCGCACTCAGAAGGCTTGAGGATGAGACTGCATCATTGTAGGGAGGTCAGTATATGTCAAAGCAGGATATGATCGAGATTGAAGGTACGGTAGTAGAGGCTCTGCCCAACGCGACTTTTACGGTCGAGTTGGAAAACGGCCACCAGATATTGGCTCATATCTCCGGCAAGCTCAGGATGAACTACATCCGAATTCTTCCGGGAGATAAGGTCACGGTCGAAATGTCGCCATACGACCTGACAAAGGGCCGCATAACATGGCGTTCCAAGTAATAAGGAGGGTATTCTAATGAAAGTCAGACCTTCTGTCAAAAAAATGTGTGAAAAGTGTAAGATCATCAAGCGCAAGGGAAAAGTAATGGTCATCTGTGAAAATCCCAAGCACAAGCAGCGTCAGGGCTAATGACGCAAACCATTCAATGGAGGTGCAACTGACAAATGGCGCGTATTTCAGGTGTTGACCTGCCTAGAGAGAAAAGAGTCGAGATCGCTCTGACCTACATCTACGGTATCGGTCGCAAAACCGCAAGCGATATTATCGCCGCAACAGGAGTTAATCCCGATATAAGAGTCAAGGACCTGTCCGAGGATGATGTCTCCAAGCTTCGTGAGTATATAGATCATCACTGCAAGGTCGAGGGTGACCTTCGCCGTGAGACCGCTTTCGATATCAAGAGACTTGTCGAGATCGGCTGCTATCGCGGTGTCCGCCACCGCAAGGGTCTGCCGGTCAGAGGTCAGCGTTCCAAGACCAATGCCCGTACACGCAAGGGTCCGAAGAAGACCATTGCAAACAAGAAGAAGTAATCAAGGAGGGATAATATGGCTACCAAAGTTTCCGGCAAAAAAGCAACAGGCACCCGTAAGCGCAAGGAGCGCAAGAATATTGAGCGCGGTGCAGTCCATATCCAATCCACCTTTAACAACACCATCGTCACTATAACCGACACTCAGGGCAACGCCGTTTCCTGGGCAAGTGCCGGCGAAATGGGCTTCAGAGGCTCAAGAAAATCTACTCCCTTTGCTGCTCAGACTGCTGCAGAGACAGCTGCCAAGGCTGCTATGGAGCACGGTATGAAGACGGTTGAGGTTTATGTTAAGGGCCCCGGAGCCGGCAGAGAAGCCGCTATAAGAGCGCTGCAGACGGCGGGTCTTGAAGTCACCCTGATAAAGGACACGACTCCCATTCCCCACAACGGCTGCCGCCCGCCCAAGAGAAGGCGCGTGTAACCAATATTTTAGGAGGTGTAACACATGGCAAGATATACAGGTGCGGTCTGCAAGATGTGCCGCCGCGAGGGCAAGAAGCTCTACCTCAAGGGTGAGCGCTGCTACAGCAACAAGTGCGCTTTTGAGCGCCGTTCGTATGCCCCCGGTCAGCACGGTCAGAGCCGCAAGAAGACCTCTGAATACGGTTTGCAGCTCAGAGCGAAGCAGCAGGCTAAGCGTTACTACGGTATTCAGGAAGGCCAGTTCCACAAGTATTTCCTCATGGCTGAGCGCAAGAAGGGTGTCACCGGTGAAAACCTTCTTCGTATCTGCGAGAGCAGACTTGACAATGTAGTTTATCTTCTCGGCTGGGCTAACTCCAGAGCCGAAGCAAGACAGCTCGTTGTTCACGGCCATTATAAAGTAAACGGCAAGAAAGTTGACATCCCGTCATACCTTCTTAAGGCCGGCGATGTTGTTTCGATTAAGGAGAAGAGCAGAGAGAGCGACAAGATCAAGGCTGTCCTTGAGACCAATTCCGCCCGTCCCGTGCCCGCATGGCTCGAGGCTGACGCTGATAAGCTCACCGCTAAGGTCGTCGCCCTTCCCGAGAGAGACCAGATCATGGTTCCCGTCGAAGAGCATCTTATCGTCGAGTTGTACTCGAAATAATGCCGCTTAAACGGCTTGTTTTTGAGCAATACTCTTTCAGCGGCCTTGCCGCGTTTTATAAAAAGGAGGGTTTTGAATGATCGGAATCGAGAAGCCCAAGATCGAAACAGAAGGCATTACGCCCGACGGAACCTACGGCAAGTTTATCGTAGAACCCCTTGAGAGAGGTTACGGAACGACCCTCGGTAACTCCCTGCGCCGCGTCCTGCTCTCTTCACTTCCGGGCTATGCTATAATCTCCGTTAAGATCGATGGTATCCTGCACGAGTTTTCAACGATTCCCGGCGTCAAGGAAGATGTTACGGAGATCGTCCTCAACCTCAAGGATGTCATACTCAAGATCCACGGCGATGGTCCGAAGACCGTCTATATAGACGCTTCCGGCGAGTGCGAGATCACCGCAGGCAGCATTCAGACGGATTCTGAGGTTGAGATTCTCAACCCGGAGCTTCATATTGCGTCTCTTGACAGCAGCGCGAACGTCCACATGGAGCTCGTCTGCGACAAGGGCAGAGGCTATTATTCTGCTGAGCGCAATAAGGAGAAGTTCCCGCCCACTATAGGCGTTATCGCCATTGACTCGATCTATTCACCCGTGTTAAAGGTCAACTACACAGTCGAAAACACCCGCGTAGGTCATGTTACCGACCTCGACAAGCTCACGCTTGAGGTGTGGACCGACGGAACCATCCACGCGATGGAAGCCGTTTCCCTTGGAGCCAAGATCCTCAACGAGCATCTCTCTCTCTTCGGCGACCTCTCCGACGAGGCGTACGATACAGAGATTATGGTTGTCAAGAGCGACAATGCCAAGGAGAAAGTCCTCGAGATGACTATTGAGGAGCTTGACCTGTCTGTGCGTTCCTTCAATTGCTTGAAGAGAGCCGGCATTAACACTGTTGAAGATTTGATCAACAAGACCGAGGAGGACATGATGAAGGTCCGCAACCTCGGAAGAAAATCCCTTGACGAGGTTATCGCAAAGCTCAAATCCATGGGCCTGAACCTCAGCAAGGAAGAGGAATAAGACTCACTACGGTAAAGGAGTGTGAATTAAATGCCCGGAACCAGAAAACTTGGCAGAACTACGGATCACCGTATTTCTATGCTCAGAGGTATGGTCACATATCTCTTCGAGAACGGCAGGATCGAGACCACCGTTACAAGGGCTAAGGAAGTTCGCGCTATGGCCGAGAAAATGATCACCATAGCTAAGGACAACTCACTTCACTCGAAGCGCAAGGTCATGGCATACATCACCAAAGAAGATGTTGCAAAGAAGCTCTTTGAGGATATCGCCCCCAAATATAAGGACGTTAACGGCGGTTATACCCGCATAATCAAAACAGGTCCCCGCAGAGGAGACGCAGCTGAGATGTGCATCATCGAGCTCGTCTGATCTGAGCCTGAAGAGATCAAAAGTTAATTTCAGCGCCGCAGAGGTTTTGCCCCTGCGGCGCTGTTTTTTCTTGATAATAGGTGAGAAATAATGACTTTTTGCGTATAATATTATTGAAACGGTTTTTTCTTGCTGACAAATGAATAAAAAGAGATAAAGAAAACACACAACACAGCAGACAACTGAATAAGGAGGTTTGGAGATGAAAAACAAGAGAAAGATAATAATTGCAGCGGTGGTTCTTATCCTTGTCGCCGTTTCCGTCGTGTTTGTTTCCCGCATACACACGGAAAGCCTTGATGTCGAAAATGTTGTAAAAATAACCGGAAGATCCGCAGTGACGCAAGCGTCGCCGGATGAAATCGTGCTCACCGACAGCCAGTGCCGCCAATTTGCGGAGAAGCTCGGCAGCATAACTCTTTATAAAAGCTTCTTCAAATATTCCGCATGGAAGGGCTGGAACTTTACATTCACCGTCGAATACTCCGACGGGCATGAGGAGCGCATAACGCTCAAGGGCGCACCCGGAGTTCAGGTGCAGAACGGAGATAAGGTGGAGTATTACTATATCCTGAGAGGCTACAGCGAGGATGACTTTAAAGCCCTTTGGAATCGTTAATCAAATATGCAAATATGCAAAAGCAGGGACGGCGGCTTGTGCCACTGCCCCTGCTTTTTATACATCCTCCGGCTGCGGCGCGGAGTAGTTCTCCGCCGCGAATTTGAAGCCGTCGCGTATGAATTTGTTCGCCTCTTTTGCGATGTCAGAAAAATAGTATATATCAAAGCTGTGAAAGCCGCCCTCTATAATCTTGAACATAACGGGGACGCCCGCCGCCCGGAGCGAATCGACGTAGCTCTGCGTCTCCGCGAGGAACGGGTCGATGCTGCCGATGAAGGTCAGCGTCGGCGGCAGACCGGAAAAATCGGTCTCCCGCGCAGGCGCGGCATATTTTGAAACTCTGTCCGTGCCGTAGTCGTCGCCGAGATACAGCTTCCACGCGGCGATATTAGATTTTGTGTTCCAGACCGGAGCGTCGTTGTTCTTTGAAGTTTCGGTCGGTCGGTCGTCGAGCATCGGATAGAGCGGCATCTGAAACGCTATGTTAACTTCGCCCCTGTCGCGGGCGTAGAGCGTGAGTGCCGCAGCCATGCCGCCGCCCGCGCTGTTGCCGCCGACAAATATCTTGTCCCGTCGCATCCCATATTTTTCTCCGTTCTCCTTGAGCCAAAGCAGGGCGAGATAGCAGTCCTCAAGCGCGGCGGGGAAGGGCGCATAGAGCGATTTTTTGTAGTCCGGCACGACCATAACGCAGCCTGTCGTGCCGACAAACGAGCGCACGAATCCGTGATCCTGCTCGGGAATACCTATGGCGTAGCCGCCGCCGTGTATCCACAGAAGCCCCGGCATCTCGCCGCCGAGCTTGCGCGGAGAATATACGCAGAGCCGAAGCTCGCTCCCGTCTGCGCGGGAAATTTTTATCTGCTCACACCTTATTCTCCATGGGGTGACATCCGCGCCGCGCCCGAAATTTTTGAGAATGAAGTTGCATATCCTGAACTTCCGCTCGTTGAAGCTCGGCCAGACGAAGCGAATAGCCTCGCCGATCGGGCGCAGCTGACGGTCTATCATATTTGACTTTATAACCATTTCTTTTCACCGAAAAAAGGAGAACCGACGGTGCCCCGTCGCTTCGGCGGTCACTGCGGCTCTCCGCTTGATTTTTTGTTACTTGCCTATGGTCTCCCTGTAAAGACGCATATATTCTCTCGCCGAGCGTCCCCAGCTGTTGTCGCATTCGAGTGCGCGTTCAACGAGCGAAGCCCAGTATTTTTTGTCCGAATATGCGCCGAGTGCTCTGTGAATCGCGTCAAGCATATCGTGGGCGTTGTAGCTCTTGAAGGTGAAGCCGTTGCCCTCGCCGTCGCCGGAGTCTGTGATGCTGTCCTTGAGTCCGCCGGTTTCGCGGACTATCGGGAGAGTGCCGTATCTGAGCGCGAGCATCTGCGAAAGACCGCACGGCTCGCTCTTTGACGGCATGAGGAACATATCGCATCCCGCATATATCTTGCGTGCGAGGTCGGGGATAAACGCTATGCGCAGCCCGACTTTTCCCGGGTAACGCGCTTCGATCTCGCGGAAGAAGTTTTCGTATTCCCAGTCGCCCGTGCCGAGCACAACGAGCTGAACATCGGTCGTGCTCAGCAGCTCGTCAAGGACTGCTTTCACAAGGTCAAGACCCTTGTGCGACACAAGGCGCGATACCATGCCGATTATCGGCACATCGTCGCGCACGGGCAGGGAGAACTCGCGTTGGAGATCCGCCTTGTCCTCCTTTTTGCCGGCAGGTTTCTTTGCGGAGAAGCTTTTTGCAATCGCCCTGTCGGTCTCGGGGTCATATATGTCCGTGTCGATGCCGTTGAGAATGCCGTGGAGCTTATACCGGCGCTCGCGCAGGATCGGGTCGAGCCCGTGGCTGAACCAGGGGTCGAGTATCTCCTCTGCGTAGGTCGGGCTGACCGTGGTCACGACATCGGCGCATTCAATCGCGCCCTTCATCAGATTGAGCGTGTCCCCGAAGTCGAGCAGCTGCTCGTGCTGCTCGCCCAGACCGAACACATCGCCGAGTATCTCCTTGCCGTAAACGCCCTGATACTGGATGTTGTGAATTGTAAATATGTTCTTTATGCCCTCGTAGCCCTCGCGGTTTGCGTACATCGTCGAGTAGTAGACAGGGACGAGAGCCGTCTGCCAGTCATTCGTATGAATGATGTCGGGCTTGAAGTCGATATGCGGGATTATCTCAAGCACCGCACGGGAGAAGAACGCGAAGCGCTCCGCGTCGTCGTAGTGACCGTAGATACCGTCGCGCTTGAAATAATACTCGTTGTCGATAAAATAGAAGATAACGCCGTCTATCTTCGCCTCGAAGATGCCGCAGTACTGCCTGCGCCATGAGACGGGCACGGTGATATGTGTGATGAACTGCATCCGGTCGCGCAGCTCCTGCTTTATTCCGCCGTAGAGCGGCATGACAACGCGGCAGCCGACAAGACGCTTGCGCAGTGCCTTGGGCAGAGAGCCGGCAACATCGCCGAGCCCGCCGCTCGCCATGAAGGGAAGAGCCTCGCTTGCAGCATATAAGACTTTCATTTTTCAGTCCCCTTTCTGTCAGACCACTATGCCCTTGCCGACATATACCGGGAAGGTGTCGGTGCCGCAGAGTGATTTGTCGGGTTTGATTATAGATATCTTATCCATTATAACGCTGTTGAGCGTCGCGCCGGAGCCGACATACGCGCCCTGCATGACAATGGAGTTTTTGACGACTGCGTCCTTGCCTACGGTGACGCCGCGGAAGAGTATGCTGTTTTCAACCTTGCCCTCTATCTTGCAGCCGTCGGCAACGAGGCTGTTTTTGACGTCTGCGCCGAGTCCGTAAATTGCCGGAACCTCGTCGCGGACCTTTGTATAGACCGGGCGCTCTCTGCAAAACAGCTCGGAACGGTTGCCGAGCTCGAGCAGAGCCATATTCGCGTCGTAGAAGCTCTTGAGGGAGTCGAGAGTTACGACAAACCCCTCCGCCTTATAGCCGCAAATCTTCAGCACGCCGACATTTGCCTGGATGAGGTCGCGTTCAAAGTCGGTGTAGTGCATACTTGCCGCCTGGGAAATGAGCCTTTCGAGCAGCGATTTCTTGAGCAGAAATACATTGAGCGAATAGTTGCCCTGTTCGCCGCCGGTCGAAGAAATTGCGATTTCCTTAATGCGCCCGTCGGAGTCGAGGTCGAAGGTCATGGTGTTGCTCAGCGCGGGAACGGTGCCGTGGCAGTAAGCGGCGGTGATATCCGCGCCGCTCTGCTCGTGCGCGTCAAAGAGCAGGTTAAGATCGATATTGCATATCGTGTTGCAGTCGCAGAGCAGGACATACTCATTCGTCGAGCTCGATATGAACGAGGTGCAGCCTATGAGCGCGTCGATTCTGTTGGCAAACAGCCCGCCCGAGTCCTCAGCGGAGTTGAACGGCGGCAGAATGAACATACCCTCGCGCTTGCGGGAGAGATCCCACGGCTTGCCCGTGCCGAGGTGATCCATCAGCGAACGGTAGTTGCTTTTGGTTATAACGCCGACCTTGGAGATGCCGGAGTTGACCATATTTGAAAGCGGGAAATCTATGAGCCTGTATCTTCCGCCGAACGGGACGGAGCCCATCGTGCGCATATTCGTAAGCTCGGGAAGCGACTGGTCGTAGGTGCTGGCATAGATTATGCCGAGAACATTGTTGGCTCTCATTTGCGAACGTCCTCCTTTTCTCCGTCATACATGACCTTGGGCTCTATTTTCATACCCTTTTTGACCGTGACGCCCTTGCCGATAACGGCGACGCCCCATTTTTCGAGATCGTCCATAGCCTCGGGACGCTCGCCGACAACGGCGTTTTCTTCAATCACGGCGTTCTCCGCGACAATTGCATATTGAACCACCGCGCCGGATTTAATAACCGTGCCGGGCATGATTATCGAGTCTCTTATGACCGCGCCCTTTTCTATCGTGACATCGGCGAAGATAACGGAGAAGTCAATGTCGCCTGAAATCTCGCAGCCCTCCGTCACCATGGAGTTCTGAACCGTTGCGTCGGGCGAGACATAGTGAGGCGGGGCGGTGGGAGTGCGGGAATATATCTTCCACGACGGGTCGCTCAGGTCGAGATCGACCTTGGGGTTGAGCAGGTCGAGGTTCGCCTCCCAAAGGCTGTCTATCGTGCCGACATCCTTCCAGTAGCCGTCAAACTGATAGGCGAAAAGGCGTTCGCCTGCTTCGTGCATTGCGGGTATGAGATCGTGACCGAAGTCGTTGCCGGAGGCGGGGTTGGCCTCGTCCTCAAGCAGATAGCGGCGCAGCTTGCTCCAGGTGAATATGTATACGCCCATGGAGGCCTTGTTGCTGCGCGGATGCTTCGGCTTCTCTTCAAACTCGGAAATCGAGCCGTCGTCGTTGACGAACATCAGACCGAAGCGCGAAGCCTCCTCCCACGGAACCTCAAGGGAAGCAATGGTGCAGTCGGCGTTCTTCTCCTTGTGATAGGCGAGCATCTTGGAATAGTCCATTTTGTAGATGTGGTCGCCTGAGAGAATGAGAACATATTCGGGCGAATAGCGGTCAATGAAGTTTATGTTCTGATATATTGCGTTTGCGGTATTCTTGTACCACTCGGTGCCCTCTATCTGCTGATAGGGGGATAGGATATGCACGCCGCCGTTCTCTCTGTCGAGATCCCACGGCTGACCGTTGCCGATGTAGTCGTTGAGCTCAAGCGGCTGATACTGCGTGAGTACGCCGACGGTGTATATGCCGGAGTTGACGCAGTTCGACAGCGGAAAATCGATTATCCTGTACTTGCCGCCGTAGGGAACGGCGGGCTTTGCCATGTTCTTGGTCAGAATACCGAGCCTGCTGCCCTGACCGCCTGCGAGCAGCATGGCGATACATTCTGTTTTTCTGGCCATGTTTATTCCTCCTTGTTATCAGCTTTCTTGCCTTGTTTTTTCAGATAAACGACCGACAGACCCGGGAGCGTAAGCGAGATGCTCTGCCCGAACGAGTGCATCGGGATGGATTTTGACGTGTAGGTTTTCTGCAGCTTTGCCCCGCTGCCGCCGAACTCGGAGTTGTCCGTGTTGAGGACTATGCGGTAAGTGCCCTTGTCCGGCACTCCGATGCGGTAGTTTTCACGTGTGACGGGGGTGAAGTTGCAGACTGCTATCAGCTCGTCGCCCTTTTTGTCCATGCGGCGGAAGGCGATGACGGAATTTGCGCTGTCGTCGCTGGATATCCAGCTGAAGCCCTCCCAGCTGTAGTCAATCTCCCACATTGCGGGGTTGCGCTTATAGAAGCGGTTGAGCGTGCGTGAAAACTCCTTGAGTTTTCTGTGCATATCGTAGTCGAGCAGCAGCCAGTCAAGCTCCTGCTTGTAGTTCCACTCGATGAACTGACCGAACTCCTGCCCCATGAAGAGCAGCTTCTTGCCGGGATGCGCCATCATATACGCGAGAAACGCTCTGACTCCCGCAAATTTTTCTTCGTATGTACCGGGCATTTTTTCTATCAGCGAGCATTTGCCGTGAACCACCTCGTCGTGCGAGATAGGCAGCACAAAATTCTCGGAGAAGGCGTAGAAGAATGAGAAGGTCAGGCAGTCGTGATTGAACTTTCTGAACAGACCGTCGAGCGAGAAATAGCGCAGGCAGTCGTTCATCCAGCCCATGTTCCATTTGAAGTTGAAGCCGAGACCGCCGAGATATACGGGCTTCGACACCATCGGCCAGGAGGTGCTCTCCTCGGCTATCATCATAATGTCGCCGTGCTCGCCGAATATAGTCTCATTGAGCTTCTTTATAAAAGCCACCGCTTCGAGATTCTCTCGCCCGCCGTAGGTGTTCGGGCTCCACTCGCCGTCCTCGCGCCCGTAGTCGAGGTAGAGCATGGACGCGACGGCATCGACCCTCAGCCCGTCCGCATGGTAGACCTCGAGCCAGAACAGTGCGCTCGACATCAGGAAGCTCTGAACCTCCGTCCTGCCGTAGTCAAAAACGCGAGTTCCCCACTGCTTGTGCTCGCCCTTGTTCGGGTCGGCGTATTCGTAGCAAGCCTCTCCGTCAAATTCGTAGAGACCGAACGAGTCCTTCGGAAAGTGCGCCGGAACCCAGTCCAATATAACTCCTATGCCGCTTTCGTGGCATTTATTAACAAAATACATGAAGTCGTCCGGAGTGCCGTAACGCGAGGTCGGCGCGAAGTATCCAGTGACCTGATATCCCCATGAGCCGTCGAACGGATGCTCCATTATCGGCAGCAGTTCAACATGCGTGTAGCCCATGTCGGCGACATAGGGCACGAGCCTGTCCGCGAGCTCACGGTAGGAGAGCGTGTTGCCGTCGGCATATCGCTGCCACGAACCGACATGCAGCTCATATATATTCATCGGGGAGGCGTATATATTCTTCCTGCGGCGTTTTTTCATCCATGCGCCGTCCGTCCACTCAAACGAGCCGAGCTCGTATATCTTCGAGGCGGTTCCGGGGCGCGTCTCTGCGTGGAAGGCATAGGGGTCGCATTTCATAAGCTTGCGCCCGTCCTGCGCGATGATGAGATACTTGTAGGCGTCGAAATCCTTGAAGCCCTCGAAGCGTCCCTCCCAAAGACCCTGTCCGTTTATGCGCTTGAGCTCAAAGCCCTCTCCCGTCCAGTTGTTTTTGTCGCAGGCGACGAAAACGGCGACGGCATGCGGAGCCCATACGCGGAAAAAGGTGAAATTTTCATCCTCTTCGTCGCGGTGTGAGCCGAGATACTCATATGCTTTTGCGTTTGTACCCTGATGGAAAAGGTACATCGGGATATTCTCATTAAGCATTTAAGATTCTCTCTTTCCTCAAAAGATGTATTATTAAATAAATTATACACTCGATTACAGATTTTTTCAAGCGGTTTTTGACTACTTTATTCAAACGGCTACAGTATTTAAAGCGGATTTTTTGTAAAAAATCACCAAATAAGGTATATATTTTTTGTATTATTACCTTTTGACTGCTCCGAACGGACAAAAAAACTCTGCCCGCATGAGAGCGGACAGAGCCTTTTGGATTATCAATAGTTTGTCTTCCTGATTTCAAAGTATGACTGCGGGTGTGCGCAGGTGGGACATACATCGGGAGCGGTCTTGCCGACATGGATATGTCCGCAGTTGCGGCAGACCCACACGACCTCTTCGCTGCGCTCGAAAACGATGCCCTCTTCGAGGTTCTTGAGCAGTGCGTTGTAGCGCTCCTCGTGCTCCTTCTCGATCCGAGCGACTCTCTCAAAGAGCACGGCGATACGCTCAAAGCCCTCCTCGCGGGCGACCTCGGCGAATTCCCTGTACATCTCCGTCCACTCGTAGTTCTCGCCCGCCGCCGCGTCGCGCAGATTGTCCATCGTCGAGGGCACTGCGCCGTCATGCAGCTCCTTGAACCACATCTTTGCGTGTTCTTTCTCGTTGTCTGCGGTCTCGGTGAAGATAGCGGCTATCTGCTCGTAGCCGTCCTTCTTCGCCTTTGAAGCATAGTAGGTGTATTTGTTCCTTGCCTGTGATTCTCCGGCGAAAGCCGCCATGAGATTTGCCTGAGTTTTGCTGCCTTTGAATTCCATGCTGATTCCTCCTATGGTAATAATTTGTCCGCATCGCGGAGCTTACAAGCTTATTATACTTTATATGTGCGAAAAAATAAGTCGCAAATCAGCAAAAATCCCGAAGATTTTCAATTATCATTTTGACCGCCGCCCCGTACAGGTCAAAATCCTGCATAGCCCGTGCATATTCGGTGTCGTTTTTCTCTATCTCTGCGGGGATGAGCGAGGTATCTTCGTCGTCGGGGTCATATGCGCGGTACTCGCTGTCGAACGCCCTTGCGGCATCCGCCGGAAACAGCGAATCGACCGCCTCACGCGCTGCGGGGGTCAGGGGAGCGGAGTTGCACTTGAAAAATTCGCTGAGTCCTTTCTGCGAATCGTCGGCGAGATAGTAGAGCGCGTATATTTTCTTTTGACTGTCGGAGAGCGCGGAGAACGCCGCGTTCATGCTGCTCTGCTTTTCGAGATATCGCTGTATGTTCATTGCCACGCCGTCGAAAGCACGCTTGCTGTCGGCATTGCGGAGCTTCTCTTCGCTGAGCTCGGAGAACTCCTTGAGCACGCCCGATTCGTATTCGAGCTTTTTCATCTGCGCCTCGCGCTCGGCGTGCGCCCTGCCCGATGCCTGCGCCGCTTTTTTAATCACCCAGAGAGTCAGGATAACGGTAATTATCAGCGCGATTCCAAGATACCAATATTGCCTGAGTGCTTCAGCCATTGTCCCTCTCCCCCTGCAAAAGCTTATATATGTCGCCCTTCTTGTGTCCGCTGAGCTTCGCCGCCTTCTTCGCGGCCTCCGAGGCGGAGTCGCCTTCGGATATAAATTTTTTCGCCTCTTCGACCGCCTGTTCAACGGTTATCTGCTCTTTCTCTTCGGGCCTTGCGCCCGCGATTATGAGCACTATTTCGCCCTTTAGCCCGCCGTTTGCATATTTCTCGGCGGCGGCGCAGAGCGTGGTGCGGATAACCTCCTCGTGAATCTTCGTTATCTCGCGGACTATTGCTATCTCTCTGTCGCCCAGCGCGGCGGCAAGGTCGCTGAGTGTCGCGCCTATCTTGTGCGGGGCTTCGTAGAATATCATCGTGCGCGGTTCTTTGACTATGCTCTGTATGTGCTCGGTGCGGCTCGCCCTGTTGACGCTCAGAAAGCCCTCGAAGGTGAATCTTCCGGAGGGCATACCCGATATCGCCATCGCCGTTGCGAAGGCGGTCGGTCCGGGCACGGATTCGACCTTTATCCCGTGCTCGTGGCACATGCGCACCAAATCCTCGCCCGGGTCGGATATCGCGGGCATACCTGCGTCCGTGACGAGCACACAGCTCTCGCCGTTCATCAGCCTTGCGACTATTCGCGGACTCATCTCGAATCTGTTGTGCTCGTGATAGCTTATCATCGGCTTCTTTATCCCGAAGGAATTGAGGAGCTTCAGCGTCACCCGCGTGTCCTCTGCGGCGATGAAGTCGCAGCCTTCAAGCACCTCGACTGCGCGGGGAGAGAGATCCCCCAGATTGCCTATCGGTGTGCCGACAACATAAAGTACAGCGCTCATTTGTCAGTTTTGTTCCTTTCGGGGTAGTTATTTTCGCGCTCGCGCTCGTAGTCCGAGTAGAGCGTTTTCATATATTCGGAATAATTTTCTCCGTCATATATATTGAGCTGGGGCTCGACGGTCATGCCCGGCTTCCCGCCGCGTCTTCCCTCGACGAGAACGAGCCACGGGGCACATCCGTCGCGCTTGGAAACGGTTCTCAGCCTTTTCGGCTCAATTCCTGCCTCGCTCATTTTGCACATCAGCTCGCAGAGCCGCTCCGGTCGCAGGCACACGCAGAGCCTGCCGCCGAATTTCAAAAGCCATGCGGCGGCCTCGCACATGTCGTCGAGCGAACAGCACAGCCCGTGCCGCGCCCGCGCCGCCGTCTCGTCCGCACTGACTATTCCCGCGCCCTCCGCCTTATACGGCGGATTCATCGACACAACGTCAAATTCCCCCGCAGGGAGAAATTCGCGCACATTTCGCAGGTCTTTGTTGTACACCTCAAAACGGCCGTCGAGAGAATTTATCTCGGCAGCCTCGTTCATCTGTTCGCAGCCCTGCCTGCTTATTTCAATGGCGGCAACGGGCTTGCTCATATTCTTTTTGAGCCACAGCAGAGGAATTATTCCGCATCCGCTGCCCATATCGCAGCAGCGGTCGGAGCCCTTCACCGCCGCAAAGTCGGCAAGCAGCAGAGCGTCGGTTCCGAAGCCGTGTTCCTTAGAGATGACCGCAGTTATCCCCGAGCCGAGGCTTTCGAGCTTGAAATTGTTCATCCGATGTCCTTATCTGGATTTTCTTTCTATATAGAGATTGACCTTGTCAAAGATCTTCTGCCTCTCCGCAGGGGAGCAAAGGCGAATGTTGAGTATCAGCTGCTTTTCCTCGGGTCTCAGGAAAATACTCTCAACATGCAGCTCTCTGCTCGCGTTCTTGATGATGTCAAGCGCGCCGTCGTCGCGTTCGCCGATGAGCTCGGCAACGGATACGTTGAAAAGCTTTGAGATTTTGTTGAGCGTGTCGAGGTTCGGTACGCGACCCTTTTCATAGTAGGTGTAGGTCGAACGGTCGAGTCCGAGCACCTCCGCCACTTCTCCCTGGGTCAGACCGTTGAGAGTTCTGAAGGTCTTGAGTCTGTTTCCAAATTCGAGATTTTGGTTTGGCATATCTTTGTCCTCCGTCCCATCGGCTGAAAACCGATGTATTATACAATAATAATTTTAAAATATCTGAGGAAAAAAGTCTATAGAAAATATAAAAATTTTTCCGATTTTTTAAAGAAAAGTCGTATTTTTATATAAATAAAAGCCACATATCCTTATGTTGTGTCGTAAAACGGCGCGGCAGACGGAAAAGATGTATTGTAAAACCCCGATACGCTATGATATAATGTTATCTCGTGAAAACGGGACTTTGAGAGAAAGTGTGTGGAAACCTTGGCAGAAAAAAGCATTTTTAAAAAGACAAAATATTTCATCGTCGATATGGACGGAACCTTCTATCTTGACGGCGATATCATCCCCGGTGCGGACGGATTTTTGAAAAAAGTCCGCGAGAGCGGGAGGGACTTTTATTTCTTCACCAACAATTCATCAAACAATGTCGGCTCGTGCAGGGATAAGCTCGCGAGGATGGGCTTCCCCGTTGACGAAAAGCGCGTCATAATCTCGTCTCATGTAACCATAGACTTTCTCAAGCGTTACCGCCCCGGTAAGAGCGTCTATCTCCTCGGCAACGAGCGGCTGACCGGCGACTTTAAAGCGGCGGGTATCGGGCTTGTCGAAAAAGACCCCGATATAGTCGTGCTCGGCTTTGATACCACGCTGACATATCAAAAGCTTTGGGATGCGGCGAAATATATCGCAAACGGCGCGGAATATATAGCGACCCACCCCGATCTCAACTGCCCGACTGCGGACGGCTTCATGCCCGACACGGGCTCAATGATCGAGCTTTTCGCCGCTTCGACCGGCAAACGCCCGCTTGTTATGGGCAAGCCCATGACGGCAACTGTCGATTATATAACCCATATGCTCTCCTGCTCGCGTGACGAGATAGCCTTTATAGGCGACCGTCTGGCAACGGATATCGCGATAGGCGCAAATCACGGCATACCGAGCGCGCTCGTGTTCAGCGGCGTGACTGCGAGAGAGGAATATGAAAACTCGGATATTAAAGCGAGCGTCGCGGTTGACAGCATGAAAGACCTCGCCGAATATCTTTGATATAAACAATTTGTCGGTTCGAGACCTTCCCGACAGGCATTGTGCCCGATGCCGAACAAAACTAAAGGCGCTGCATGGCAGCAAAAAGGAGCAGAAAAATGAAAAACAAAAAAATTTCCGTCCGATTCCTGACGGAGAGCGCGGTCATTGCCGCGCTCTATGCGGCGGCGACATATTTGAGCGCCGCGTTCTCACTCGCTTACGGTCCGGTGCAGCTCAGGCTCTCCGAGGCGCTGACCGTGCTCTCGACTCTTACCCCTGCTGCGATACCGGGGCTGACGGTGGGCTGCATCGTAGGCAACATTTCGAGCCCGATGGGTATATGGGATGTGCTCTTCGGCTCGGCGGCGACTCTTCTCGGCGCAGTGACCGGGCGTATGCTCAGGAATGTGAGGATAAAAAAACTGCCGGTGCTCTCGTCGCTTATGCCGGTGCTTTTTAATGCCGTCATAGTCGGACTTGAGATAGTTGCGCTGACCCCTGTCGAGGGCGGCAAGCTCACCGCTTTTGCAATATCCGCTCTGGAGGTCGGAGCGGGTGAGCTCGCAGTCTGCCTTGCGCTCGGACTGCCGCTGTATTCGGCGCTCGGGCACACGAAGCTTTTCAAATAACTTTCAGCTTCGGCTGTTGTTATATCGCTGTTCCCTTATATGAACGGAAGGGGAGAGACAACGAAAAAAGACAGAAGAACTTTTTCGGAATGGCTCAAGGACATTGCGGGGATTGAGGGAGACTTAAAAGACACTCTCAAGCCCGCCGTGGGCTATACCTCGGGAAACATCATGCTCGGAGATAATCTCGTTCTGGACGAAGCACCCGCTTCTGTCGTCGCTGCACACCGTGGCGGTCGAGAGCACTGAAAACGGCGGGGTCAGAGTCTATAACTACAGCAACAGCCGCCCCGACCCGCGTGAGCCGGCAGGCTTTGACGACTTCGTCAGGAAGAGCTCGCATTTTATTATCGGTTATATAAAATAAACGGCAGATGTTCGGCACAGACCGAAAAACAAAAAACAAAGGTCATATTTCACACGGTTGATAATGTGAAATGTGACCTTTAATTCATTCTCTTTATGCCGTTTCGTATTGCCGTCTCATTTTAGTCGAGGCTTACTTGAGATTCCACGAATTCACTTCGTTGTAGAGTGCTTCGGCGCAATTTTCAAGAGGATAGTAAAAATTTTTCATACGCTCGGCATATATTTTCTCGGGCTCGAAGCGGTTTTCCGCAGCTCTCTTTATTTCCTCCACCGCGCCTTCGGGGTCGAGGACGAGCGGACCGAAGGCCTTTTCAAACGGGAGATCGAGCTCGCGGTAGTGGTTCATGCCCGCCTTGAACTGGCCGTAGTCCGGCACAAAATAGAGCACCGGACGGCAGAGATAAGCGAAGTCGAACACGAAGGACGAAAAGTCCGTGATGAACATCCTGTAGTCCTCGATATCGACATGTGCGCCCGCCATGACGACACGCGGGCTCCTGATATCAAACAGCCCCTCGGCGTCGGCGATTATCGGATGGAGCTTGACATCGAGACAGGTGTCCGTCCTGTCGAGCAGCTCGTGCAGCTCCTCGCTCTCAAGAAAGCGCGAGAAATTTCTGAAATAGTCGGAGCCTTTGAGCTTCGAGTCGATAAGCTCCCACTTCGACGAGTTTATCTCCTGGGTCAGATATTTGCGCCACGACGGGGCGAAGAGAATCCTGTTTTTCGCCTTTCTGCTTCTGTCTATACGGTCGTAACGCGCCATTCCGGTCGGGATGAGATTGTCCGCCGGATAGTGATAGTTAGTCATGTAATTCTGCTTTTCAAACGGCGCGGAAATGACGATTTTATCCGCACGGCAGCGTTCGACCGAGTTCTGCGAGCGCAGGGAGGCGTGGAGCACCCCGTGCTGGAGATAGATAGTTTTGAAATCGAGCAGGTCGGCATAGGGCACCTCGCCAGCCGCCGAGCCGAACGGCGAGACGGGCGTCACGCCGTAGAACGCCGTGAATATCACGCGTGCCGAGAGATAGAGCAGCTTGTGCTTCTCCGAGCCAAACTTCACGAGATGCGCCTGCTCCTCCTTTGTGAAAAGCTCATCGATATTCTTATATTCGCGGCTGTAAATATAATAGCGTTCAACGCCGTCGCTGTGCTTTATGTCATTCTTGAACTGGTAATAGCCGTTGTCGAAATCGACCGTGTGTAGGTCGTAGTAGAGCTCGACCTTATGCGCCCTGCGGTATTCAATAGCGGCGTTGCGCAGCTTTTTGACGCTGCCTTTAAAATTCCTGCTCTGCTCGCGCTCGGCGCGGTATTTCTCTTTTTCGTCAACGCTCCTGCTGACGAGCGTCCTGCCGCTGAGTGTGAACATAACGCCGTTTCGGACATACATGCGGATTTTGCGGCTGAACACGGCGGTCGGCTCGGCGAGAAGCGTTGTCGGGTATTCTTTTCCGCGTATGCTGACGAAGAATTTTATTTCGTGCCTGCCGTCTGCGGGAAATTCGCAGAAAAACGCAGGAAAATCAACGACATTGACTGCGGAATCCTGTGCGCTGAAAACGGAAGCGAAAGTTTCAAGCTCCTGTCTTTCGCCGTCTACGGACGCTATGATTTTCCACTCGCCGCGTCCGAGATGCGAGAACACGGGGGATTTTATGAACGAGAGCAGTCTCGCCTTTCCGTTTTCGACGAATATCTTTCTCATCATCAGCGGGAACGAAGACGCGGAAAAAATCTTTCTTCCGTCCGCCGCGATGCCGAGCCTGCCGCCCTCCGCTATTACCGTCGGATGGCAGTTCGGCTTGCGCGAGAGCCAGTAGTGGATATGATATTCATTGACGGACGGGTGCAATATTATGGTATCCTCGTCCATGCGCTTGAGCAGCGCGTCAATGCGCCCATTTGCGTGCGCGAACTCCTCGGGCGAATAGTGATAGGGCAGGAGCTTGTCCTCCTTGAGCTTCCAGCGCAGGTCGTTGAAAACCATGCCCTGAAAATACGGCGGAACTCTGCCGCCGAACGAGTCGAACAGCTCCTCGTAGAAAGCCATGGAGGTCTCAAATATATAATAGGGCGAGAAAACGGTTGAAACAATGCTGTTCTCGTTGCCGCGGTTGTAGCGGTATTCGCCCCTTTGGCAAAAGCCTATCTTCATCTTGCGGCGCAGGATATCGCAGCAGTATTTCTCATCCTCGTGCCTGAAATTCGGCGACTCGTCGAAGAAAATGCCGTTGCTTTTGTCGTTCTTGACGCAGATATTGATATTCGTCTGCGTGATGAACCTGTTCTTCGGGTCGTCGAGATCGTATACGCCCGTGTGGGTCAGCGTGCGGTATCTGAAATGATAGACCGGCGGCGCGTTCTTAAAATACTGCGTGATGCGGTAGGTGACTAAGTCCACTTCGTCATAGACCGTGTCGAAATAGTCAACGACGCTCTTGACCGTATCGGGTGCCAAAGTGTCGTCGGAGTCGAGGAAGAAGATATACTTGCCCTGCGCGTGGCGCAGACCGAAGTTTCTTGTTTTTGAAAGTCCCTCGTTCTCTTTTGAATAGAAATGTATGTTCTCGTATTCCTCAGCCCGGCGGCGGCAGATATCTGCGCTGCCGTCTAAACTACCGTCGTTTATCAGGAGTATCTCCATATTCCCGAACGGCTCGGTCTGCTCTTTAAGCGAGTTTATGCAGCCGTCGAGATATTTTTCGACATTGTAGACGGGGATGAGTATTGTGGCTCTGAATGGAAAATCAGACATTCAGGTCACCTCCGGCGAGCTTTGAGCAGACCTTGCAGCCGAATTTTTTAGCCGCTCCGCCCATGCGGTAGAGCTTGAAACAGAGCCATGCGGCGATGCAGCGGCGCAGCGTGCCGAAGCTGAGCTTGCCGCCGTAAAAATCACGCACGACATCGTCGGCGAGGATGGGCAGAGTCACTTCTTTATACATGGCGTTCGTGCCTGCCGAGACGAACTCACCGGCGCGGCAGCCCTCTTTGAGCAGAGCGGAATCAACGCCGAAAGCCGCGAGAGCATACGCCTCATAAGCCTCGTTTTCAAAGAACGGTCTTGCCGCTGCGGAGAATGCGCTGAACTCCGTCTCCCTGTCGGTTCTGTCAAGCTTGCAGTAAGCCGAGAGCAGAAGCGTCAGCGCGGGCAGCCCGCCGTTCGGCGAAACACTCTTTGCCGCGATATCAAAGCCTTCGGCGTTCCACTCTATCGGCTTTGCGCCGTAGAGAAGCACCTCGTGTATTGGCTCAAAACTCTCGTGTTCGGCGTACTGTGCGGCAAAGGCGGCAAACCCCGCCGCATCAGAAGACAAAAGCTCTGCTCCGTGCTCTTTTATAACAGCCGAGCGCATGACAAAGTTCACGCCGACTGCGGGCGAGAATGCCTCGTGGGTAGAAAATCCGTCGCGGTAGAGCTTGCGCGGTGCGTTTTTTTCTTCAGCCGCCGCGTTGAAAATGGCAGCCTTATCTTCAAGCAGCCCGACAAACTCGGGCGCAAAGGTAGTTCCGGCGTCGGCGAACATGACGAGCGGTGCATCGGGCGAGGTGAGGACGGAATTGATATCCTCGATTGAGCAGGAAACAAAATCTATCCTGCTGTTCTCCGCCACCGTCGGAAATTTTTTTGTATCTGCATTTTCTGTACAGAGCACAAGGCGCACGCCCCCGCTGCGGGTTGTGAGTGAATAAGCAAGATTTTTCGCCGCGTCGGAATCGCCCGTACAAATGACGCAGAGCTTGAAATTATAATCCATAAAAGTTTCTCCGATTGCAAAGCGCCCCCGCAGAGAGTGACCTGTGCGGAGGCGGCTTGTTTGTTTTGTTACGCTGTCAGTGCGGCGAGGGCAACCGTGCCCGCCATAATGAGAATGTTGAGCGCATATCTCTCAAGAAACGCGCCCGCTACAATAATGACGGTCGGGATGAAGAGGACTATCTTCACAAACAGATTTGCGCCGCCCTTGCCGTAGAGCGCGTGCCACAGACCGATAGCGTCCTCCATGAGCGGATATTGATTCGCGCACAGCGAGAAGCCGAGGTAGAACAGGATGCAGTATATAACGAACATGAGCGCCGTGCTCGAATCGGCGGGAACCTTGAGGAAGAACAGACCCGCAAAGCCCATATAGAGCATGGGCGTGCCGATTATCGCGGTAAACAGACCGGGCAGCAGGCAATAAAAGAATATCTTCGCCTTGCTGTCCACTGCGTCATGCTCGATATGTCCGCAGCCGTCGGTGAATCTGAGATATTTTGTATCCTCAACGGGGATGCTGAACGCTCTTGCGATAAGATGCTCGAAGAACGCCTTAATATATGCGCCGGGGAAGGTGAGCACCTTGCCGATAAAATAGATAACAGTTGAAATCATGAGATGACACCTCCGTCAGTGATGAAGATCTGCTCGACTGTCTTTTTGCCTGCAAGGCAGTCCGTGACGACCGTGCTTATCTCGTAGTTATAGGTTTTGAGATAATCCTGGAGCGTCTTATAGGTATCATCGTCCTTCGCAAGTCCCGCCGCAAGAGCCGCGGTGTTGATTATATCGAGCGTAAGGTCGCCGTAGTTCATGGAGAACTGGTATGCGTTCTTTCCGCATTCGTTCGCCTTCTCGTAGTCGCCCTTGAGCATATAGGCGATAGTCTCGTTGCGGTAGATGTCCGAATCGCCGCCGGAGGCCTCAATGCCCTCCTCGCAGATCTTTATCGCCGCGTCATACTTGCCGGTGTGCCAATAGAGGGTGGCGCGCAGGCTGTACGATGTGTAATCGCCGCTTGCGACTCCCGCCGCATTCTCGGCAGTGTCGAGCTCGTCGCAGACCTTCTCGGCGCTCTCGGTGTCGCCCTTTGCAAGCAGAGCCATGACCTTTTGCTCATAAGCCGAGGAGTAGTTGCGGTTTCTTGCGATCATCTTGTCGGCATATTCAACTGTCTTTGCATAGTCGCCCGAACGGTAGTAGTAATCCGCTATAGTCGGACCGTATATCATAAGACCTGCGGGATATTCCTTCTCCATCTTCAGCAGGAACTCAAGCTGGGTGTCGATGCTCTTGTCGGCTATCATGGCGACATAGCATTTGTAGTAGTCGATATACTGGTTCTCGATTCCGTCCTGACCCTTGAGAGCGTCAAGCTTTTCGATAAGCTCGTCATAAGGCACATCCGCCGCGTCGGAGCTCACATAATCCTGAAGGATTGAATATGCCTTCTCCTGAGTGGTGCTGTAGCCGTTGTAGGCCTTGACGAACTTGCGCAGACCGATAAGCCTCAGGTCGGACTTCACGGTGTCCTCGCCGAGGGTGTTGACGACATATCCGCCCGCGTCTATCTCCGTGTAGCCGTTTGCGTAGAGCTTTGCGGTCACGGCAGTCTCACCGTAACCGAGGGTGAATATCGTCTGATTGCCGAGGACCCCCGACAGGCTCGAAATAAAGTCGCTGTCATTGAGGGATTCGTTCGCCTCGCTCGCCTGGGACACCTTGTTGAGCGCGGCGTTGATATAGCCCTGGTTCATGAGAGAGTCCGCCTCAAGCAGGGCGACCATCTGCGTGGCATTTGCGCCGAGCAGCATCAGCGAGAACAGCGAAACTATCACGCAGAGCACGGCGGCAACCACCGCCCCGCCCTTTATCTTCGTTTTCATCATCTTAGTACGGCAGTCCTCGCAGTAATAGCTGCCCTCTTCGCGCTCCTTCTTCTGGCAAAGGCTGCAAAGAGTTCTGTCATACTCAAGTCTTTCCTCTTCCTTTTCGGCAGCCTCGTTTTCTCCGAGCGGCTGCAGGTTTTCTTTATCTGACAAACCGATACCTCCTTGTCCGGTAGCATTACCTCTCCATTTTATCAGCTTTCTTATAAAAATTCAAATAAAATCAGACTTTGTTTACAAAAAACTCATAAAATACCGCCGAAGCCGAAAATACAGGCGCAACATATGCAAATATCGGAGCAAAATATCTTGTCATATCAATAAAAAATCTGTATAATCGAAAAGACATACATAACCGAAAGGAAGCAAAATATGCTTGAACTGAAAAATGTCTCTTTCTCGGTCGGCAATGCGGACGACGAGCTTGAGATAATCGACGATATCAGCCTCACCGTTGACGACGGAAATTTCGTTGTCATAACAGGACCGAACGGCGGCGGAAAGTCCACTCTCGCAAAGCTTATCATGGGCATTGAGCAGCCGACCGCAGGGCAGATAATCTATAACGGAACGGATATAACGCATATGAGCATAACCGAGCGGGCAAAGCTAGGCATCGGCTACGCTTTTCAGCAGCCGCCGCGCTTCAAGGGACTCACGGTGCGCAGACTTCTGAGCCTTGCCCACGGCAGCGAGCTGCCCGAGGACGCCTGCTGCGCGTACCTGACGGGCGTCGGGCTCTGCTCACGCGAATATCTCAACCGCGAGGTTGACGCGTCGCTCTCCGGCGGCGAGGTCAAGCGCGTTGAAATTGCCACGCTTATGGCGAGAAATGTCGATCTTGCGATATTCGACGAGCCGGAGGCGGGTATCGATCTTTGGAGCTTCGCGATGCTTGTCGAGAGCTTCCGCTCGATGTGCAAGAACAGATACGAGACGGTGATAGTTATCTCTCATCAGGAGCGCATAATGCAGCTGGCCGATGAGATGATAGTTGTCGAAAAGGGTAAGATACGCACACGCGGCACGAAGGAAGAGATTCTCCCGCAGCTGCTCGGCGAGCTTGACGAGAGCTGTGATTTCAACAGAAAGGGCGGTGAATGATATGCCGGAGCTGCTTAAAAAGGTCGATATGTCGCTGCTGCATACCATAGCCGACATGGACTCAATGCCGACGGGCGCGTTCAACATCAGAAGAAACGGGCAGGGTGTTGCGAGGCAGTCGAGCGAGAATATCACGATAGAGCCCAAAAAGGGCAATCCGGGCATAGACATATATATAAAGCCGTTCACAAAGGGCGAGGAGGTTCATATCCCCGTTATCATCACCGAGACCGGAATAAACGACAAGGTATATAACGATTTCTATGTCGGCGAGGGCGCGGATGTGCTGATAGTCGCGGGCTGCGGCATACACAACTGCGGCGGCGAAAAGACAGAGCACGACGGTATCCACCGCTTCTTCATCGGCAGGAACGCAAAGGTGAAATATGTCGAGAAGCACTACGGCGAGGGCGAGGGCACGGGCGAGAAGATCCTCAATCCCGTGACGGAGGTCACTATGGAAGAGGGCTCTTACTGCGAGATGGAGATGATCCAGCTTGCGGGCGTCGATTCGACCCTGCGCGAGACGGAAGCCGCTCTCGACGCGGACGCAAAGATAGTTGTTACCGAGCGCCTGCTCACGCACGGCAGTCAGAAAGCCCGTTCCAACATGACCGTGAACTTAAACGGCAAAAATTCGAGCGCACAGATAGTCTCCCGCTCCGTTGCAAGGGATCATTCCGAGCAGGTGTTCTACCCCAGAGCGGTCGGCAACACGGAGTGCCGCGCCCATGTCCAGTGCGACTCGATAATCATGGACAGGGCGAAGATACGCTCGATTCCGGAGATAACCGCCAACGACGCCGACGCGCAGATAATCCATGAGGCTGCTATCGGGCGCATAAACAACGACCAGCTCCTGAAGCTTATGACCTTCGGTCTGACGGAGGAGGAGGCGGAGGAGGTCATAGTCAGCGGCTTCCTGAAATAAACGGAAATTTTATGCAACAGGTTTAAAAAACTATTTGCAAATCAGAATAGATATGTTACAATTGTACTGTTCAAGACCGCGCACATGACGAACCGGCTGCGCGGCATTTAAGGAGGTCATAACCAAACATGGAAAAAGCGAAGCAATATTTCTGTGCCAAGCCCAACGGCAAGCTGCACTATCCGCACACCATCCTCACGGGATTCGGATTCCTTGCGTCGTCCATCGCGTGGGCAATTTACGATCCCTACATAACCAAGATACTCAATCACCTGCTCGAAAACAGCCCTACAATAACCTCGTGGTCGGCAAAGCTTAACGCCGCGTTTCCGGCTCTCGCCGAGTTTGCCGCGGCAAACGGCGAGAATGTCACCACCGCCACCGGCGGCATAACGCTCGTTCCGCTGTTCATCGGTATAATCATGACGTTCGATAATATCTTCGGCGTCATCTTCCAGCCGACCTTCGGCAAGCTTTCCGACAACACACATTCCCGCTTCGGCAAGCGCCGTCCGTATGTTATCTTCGGCGCACCGATTTCGGCTGTCCTCTTTGCGATAATACCTCTTGTCGCGATAAAAGCCACAAGCGGAGCCCTTCCGCTGACGATGATCTTCATCATTCTCTTTGTCTTCGTCATGTCGCTCTGGAGAGCGCCCGTCGTCGCACTCATGCCCGACCTGACTCCCAGCGACATCCGCTCCGAGGGCAACGCTATAATCAACCTTATGGGCGGCGTCGGCAGTGCCATAGGACTGTTTGCCGGAACCATAGTCACCGCTATTTACTGCGCGTCCACCGGAATCTCGTCAAAGTCCGATGAGTTCAACGAGCTCAACACCTTCCCCTATGTTTTCCTGCTCGGCGCGATAGTTATGATAATCGGTATGCTCGTCATACTCTTCTTTGTCAAGGAGCCCGACAGCCGCATCAAGGTCACGGGCGAGATGAATCAGGCAGCCGACGCAGAGGCAAAGCGCAAGGCGGAAAAAGAAGCCGCCAAGGCGGAAAAGGAGGCGAGAAAGAAGGAGAAGCTCACCTCGGGCGAGAGAAGAAGCCTTATCTTCATGCTCATGGGGCTGTTCTTCCTCTTCTGCGGCACGAACGCAGTCTCCACCTTCTTTGCTCTGTTTGCCGATGAGATACTTCACAAGACCGCCGCTCAGGCTACAATTATGACCACCGCATTTGCCGCCGCTTCGGCAGTCGCCGCCATTCCGGCAGGCTGGCTCGGCAAGAAGTTCGGGCGCAAAAAGACAATTCTCGGCGGACTTGTTATATTCATCGTTGCCTTCGGCGCATATCTCCTGACCGAGATACTTCACATCAACGCCCTCAGCGGCGCACTCATTTGGGTAGCTCTCGTTGTCGGCGGTGCCGCGAATATGTTTATCACCGTCAACACCCTGCCTCTCGTGCTTGAGATAGGCGGCATTGACAAGGTCGGCACATTCACCGGCTATTACTACACCGCGACCTTCTCCGCGCAGATAGCAACTCCGATACTCTACGGTATCGTCCGTATGCTTACGGGCACCTATATGTCCCTGTTCTACTATTGCCCGATAGCCTTCATCCTCTCGGCTCTCTGTATCCTCGTCGTCCGTCACGGCGAAGCGATACCCGACGAGATAGTCGAAAAGGTCAAGGAAGAGAACGAGGACTGATAAAAAGTCTTGTAAAAAGCCCTGCCTGCCACAGGCGGGGCTTTTTTTGACGCAAAAATTTTAAAAAGTTCTTTATTCTCCGGGGTTTCTATTGTATAATAAAATCAGAAGTGCGCAAGGTGACGAAGAAAGGATCGTGATACCGTGGAAAAGAATAAAATCAAGCTGACTATCTGCGGCGCAGAATATGTCATAGGCTCGGAAGAAGAAGACAAATATATGATTGAGCTCGGCGACGAGGTCGATGAAAAAATAACCTCCATTCTCAGACAGAATCCGAAAATTTCCGTAACTCAGGCGGCGGTTCTCGCGGCGCTTGAATTTGCCGATTCGGAGAGGAAAGCAAGCGCGGATGCAGAAAATTTGCGCTCAAGTATTCAGGATTATCTCAATGACGCGGCACGCGCCAAGACCGACTGCGAGATAGCGACACGCGAGGCGGACAGGATAGCAAAGGAGTTCGCCGAATATAAAAAAGAAGCACAGGTCAAAAGATGAACAAGCCGGAGATACTTGCGCCCGCAGGATCTTTTGACGCGCTGACTGCGGCGGTACGCTGCGGAGCCGACGCCGTATATCTCGGCGGGCGGGAGCTGAATGCACGCCGCAACGCCGCAAATTTCAGTAACGAAGAACTTGCGCAGGCGGTCGGGTACTGTCACGCACGCGGTGTCAGGGTATACATCACGCTCAACACCCTTGTGCGTGACGATGAGACGGAAACGGCGATGAACGCCGTCAGGTGCGCCTGCGAGGTCAAAGCAGACGCACTTATTTTACAGGATATCGGACTTGTTTCGCTTGTTCGTAAGGCAGCTCCCGATATGCCTCTGCACGCCTCGACGCAGACCTCGGTGCAGACTCTTGACGGGATAAAAATGCTCGCGGATATGGGCTTTTGCCGTGCGGTGCTCCCGAGGGAGCTTTCAAAAAAAGAGATAGAGAAGATAGCCGCTCAGTCGCCCATAGAGCTTGAGATGTTCGTCCACGGCGCACTGTGCATGTGCCTTTCGGGTCAGTGCCTGCTCAGCGCGGTGCTCGGCTCGCGCTCGGGCAACAGGGGCTTATGCGCCCAGCCGTGCAGGCTCCCGTTTGCAGCCGCCGGCGGCACCGGACACGACCTGAGCCTCAAGGATATGTCTTTGATAGAATATCTGCCGGAGCTCGCGCAGATGGGTATTCTCTCGTTTAAGATAGAGGGACGCATGAAGCGGCCGGAATATGTCGCCGCCGCAGTGACCGCCTGCAAAAAGAGTCTGGCGGGCGAAAGTGCCGCCGAATACGAGCGCACGCTCGGCGCGATATTCTCCCGCTCCGGCTTTACCTCCGGCTACTATGACGGAGCTCTCGGACGCGATATGTTCGGCGTGCGCCGCAAGGAGGACGTTACCGCCGCGAAGGAGGTCTTGGCTCCGCTCGCCGCGCTCTACGACGGCGAACAGCCGCTGATAAGAGCGGATATGCACCTTTCGGCGCAGGTCGGCGAAAGGGCGGGTCTCGCGGTCAAAGCCGCAGGAAAGAGCGTCTTTGTACAATCCGAAAACGCCGTGCAGAGGGCGCAGAACAGAGCGGTCGGGAGCGAAGAAATTGAAACCAGACTGCGCAAATGCGGCTCGACTCAATTCTATGCCGGAGATGTCGGAACGGATATCGGAAACGACATATTTTTGAGCGCATCCGAGATAAACTCGCTTCGCAGAAGGGCTCTCGCGATGCTCGAAGAAAAGCTCGCCGAGCGCGATGAAATTCCGTTTTATCCGCAGGAAATTTCAATCAAGCACCGCCGCTCGCAGAACCGCGGCTATGTCATAAGGGTCAGGAATGTTTCTCAGATACCCTCCGATCTCTCATATGTGCGCCGCGTGATATTGCCTATGGGCGTCGGTGAAGATACCGTGAAGTACCTCAAAGATAAAAAGATACAGCCCGCAGTCGAAGTCCCTGCCGCGATATTCGGCGGTGACGGTGCGGTTTACGATTCACTCGTCAGAGCGCGCAGAAACGGAATATCACTCGCCGCAGTCTGCTCTCTCGACGGCGCGGCGACAGCAAAAAGGGCGGGCATGAAGCTCTGCGCCCTGCCCGGAACAAATATATTCAACACATTTTCTCTCAACGAGCTTGAGCACCTCGGCTTCACGGACGCCGTACTCAGCACCGAGCTGAAGCTCGCCCAATGTGCCGCACTCGGCGGCAAGCTGCCCCGCGGCGTGTTTGCCTACGGGCGTCTGCCGCTGATGCAGACGAGAAACTGTCCGGTCAAGAACGGCACGACCTGCGACAAATGCCGCAAGCACGGCTTTTTGACCGACAGAATGGGCGTGACATTCCCCGTCGAGTGTACTCTGTTTGCCTCGACCCTGCTCAACAGCGTACCGATAGTCGAGAGCGACAAGCGCGAACAGTTTGAATTTGCGGACTTTTCGCTGCTGTGGTTCACGACCGAGACAAAGGACGAATGTGAAAAAATACTTGAAAGCTACCGCAGGGGAGACGCCCCGCAGGGTGAATTTACACGCGGACTTCTCTATCGCGGAGTTGAATAAAGGAGACGGATTATGCTCACTCTCAAGATGAAAAAGGTGCGCCCCGGCGCAATAATCCCGAGGCGTGCGACCTCCGGCAGCGCCGGACTGGATCTCTGCGCCTGCACGGAAAATGAGGTTATTCTCAAAGCGGGCGAGCGCACGGTAATACCGACGGGTATCGCGATCGCCATAGAAAACAACGAGACCGCTGCATTCGTCTATGCGCGCAGCGGACTCGGAATAAAGCACGGTATTTCGCTCTCGAACGGAGTTGGTGTCATTGACAGCGACTATCGCGGTGAGATATGCGTGGGACTCATTAACACCTCGGGCGAGGATTATATTATACAGCCCGGCGAGAGGATAGCTCAGCTCGTGCTCGCGCCCGTCGTTCCGGCTCAGCCCGTAGAGGTCGAAAATCTCGATGAGACGGAGCGCGGCGAGGGCGGCTTCGGCTCAACCGGCAGATGAATTTTTCTTATTGCGAAGGAATTTTACTATCCACCGGATTATCACAACGGGGATGCAGCAGACAATAATAAGAATTATTTTATCCATCGGGATATAGTCGTAAATGCCGTCACCGAGGATAGTGAACAGTATGACACGCGGCATTATTCCGCCGAGCGATATCAGCGCGTATTTCCAAAACGGCAGCTTTGTCGCTCCGAGAAACAGACTGACGAAATCTATGGGAAACACAGGCAGCAGCCGCACGAGAAAGAGCGCGGAAAGCTTTTTGCCGTCGCCGAGGGCGAGCACCTTGTCGCCCGCCTTGCTGCCCTTGAGCCGCTTTTCGACATATTCGCCGCCGAGAAACCGACCGAGCAGATATGTGACGGTTATTTCGAGCGCGATGCCGACGAGATTTATCGCAATGGCCGAAGCGGTCGGGAACGCCATGCCGACGGAAATGTATATCATAGACGCGGGTATTATGAACAGCACCGATTTGACGGCAAAAACGCCGATTATCACAGCCACCGCCGCAGCAGTGCTGCCCGCGCCGTCAACGAGGGCACGCATATCGATTTTTGTCAGCCTGTCGTAGTTTACAACGGCGATGACAAGCAGCGTCACCGCAACCGCACAGCGCAGAAGGAGCATGAGCACATCTCGGTGCTTTTTAAAGAAATCTTTCAAATCGGTTCCCCTAACAAAATTTTCTACCCTATAGTATAGCCGCAAAAGTCGGTTTTGGCAACCTCAATAAAATTTCCGAGATGTTTTATGAACAAACCGAAAACTTTATTCTCTTTTTTGACTTTTTTCTTTTAAATGTGGATTTTATTTTAAAGCTGTGATAAACTATTTAATTAGTTCAAGTTATCTTCAAAACGAAAGGAGCCGCACAAATGACGGTCAAGGAAAAACTTCAGCGAGCAGCCGCAGCAGCGGTTCTGTCCCGCATGATAAAATATGTCAGGAAGGATCCTGACACGAATCTCGTCAAGCTTGTTGACAGATCGGAAAGGTTTGTCGGCAATATTTTCCCCGCAAAGAACTTTGACAGCTTCCGCGAGGGTGCGAAGGATCCCGAAAATGTCTGGCGTCAGCTCGCACTCAGGCTCATAGACGAGATTGATGACAATGTTCTGATGAACATGATGCTCGCTCTCGGACTGGGCGCGGGAGTCAACGGCACAAAGGCCGTTCGCGCAAACCGCGAGAAGTATCACTGCAACATTCCGTGGGTCATTCTTCTTGATCCGACAAGCGCGTGCAACCGCAAGTGCAAGGGCTGCTGGAGCGCGGAATACGGTCACAAGCAGAGCCTCACCTTCGATGAGCTCAACAGCATAGTCAACCAGGGCGTCGCGATGGGCACGCATTTCTATATGTTTACCGGCGGTGAGCCGCTTCTGAGAAAGAAGGATCTCATCAAGCTCTGTGAGCTTCATCCGGACTGTGCTTTCCTCTCCTATACGAATGCCGACCTCGTTGACGAGGAATTCTGCGAGGAGATGAAGCGCGTCGGCAATATCGCGCTCGCAATAAGCGTCGAGGGCACGAAGGAAAGCAACGATGCAAGGCGCGGCGAGGGCAGTTACGATCATGTTATGAAGGCTATGGATCTGCTCAAGAGCAGAGGCTGCCTGTTCGGCATCTCGGTATGCTACACGCGGGCGAATGTCGATGCCGTCACCTCCGACGAGTTCGTCGATCTGATGATTTCCAAGGGCGTGCGATATGCATGGTATTTCAACTATATGCCCGTCGGTTCGGGTGCGGTCGAGGAGCTTATCCCCACTCCCGAGCAGCGCACGCATATGTACCGCTGGCTGCGTAAAATGCGCAACAGCAAAACGGGAAAGCCCATGTTCGTCATTGATTTCCAGGACGACGCCGAATATGTCGGCGGGTGCATCGCGGGCGGCAGGAACTATTTCCACATCAACTCTGCGGGCGATATCGAGCCCTGCGTGTTCATACACTATTCGGACTCCAACATCCGCGAGCAGACGCTCATCGAGGCACTCAAGCGACCTCTCTTCCAGGCCTATTGGCACGGTCAGCCGTTCAATAACAACCACCTGCGCCCGTGTCCGATGCTTGAAAATCCGCAGTGCCTGAGAAAGATAGTCAAGGAGACGGGAGCCAAGTCCACCGACCTGCTCGCGCCGGAGGATGTTGACACCCTCTGCGCACGCTGCGACAAGTTTGCCGCTCAGTGGGCACCCGTAGCTCAGGAGCTCTGGGATTCCACAAAGCATCCGCATCCCAAGACCCAGTATTACAGAGACACTCCCGAGGGAAAAGCGGAGCAGCACGAACAGAAATAATCGAAAATTAAATAGCCAGGGGTGCTGCCCTTATACGGGCGGCTGAGATGATACCCTCTGACCTGATCCGGATAATGCCGGCGTAGGAAGAATAATAGACAGCCTTGCTGCTGTGTATTATATAAACTGACAGCGTCTGTGCATACCGCACGGACGCTGAATTTATTTTTGGAGGAAAACTTATGTCAACAACCAAGAAAAGCAACACAAAGGTTCTTGTCGAGTGCGCACTGCTTATCGCAATCGCCACCGTGCTCAATGTCGTGTGCAGCTTCATCCCGTTTCTGAATCTCCCGTTCGGCGGCGGCTTCACCGTTTGCAGTATGCTCCCGATCGTTCTCGCCGCTTACCGCAACGGCACAAAGTGGGGTCTGCTCACCGGCTTCGTATACGCAGTCGTTCAGATGCTCCTCGGCTTCAGAACCGTCTCGGCATTCTTTATGCCCGACTCCGACAGCTATATGGTGCTCTGGAAGGCTGTTTGCGTCTGCCTCATCGACTACATAGTAGCCTATACCGTCCTCGGCTTCGGCGGCATCTTCAGAAATAAGATAAAGAACCCGTCCGCATCCCTCTGCGTCGGCTCGATAGTCGCGCTCTCGCTGCGCTATATCGCCCACATCGTCTCCGGCTATATCTTCTTCGGCACATGGGCTGAGTGGTTCTTCTCGCAGGACGGCTTCGCCCTCGGCGCAAAGATACTCGAGAAGTTCAGCGGTCAGAGCCTTGCACTCATCTATTCCGTTATCTACAACGGTCTTTACATGGTTCCCGAAATAATCATCACCGCTATAGTCGCGCTGGTGATAGGTCGCGTCCCGCAGATTACCGGCAAGAAGAGCGCAGAATAAAAAAGTTAAATTTAAAAAACGACCACGGCAAAAACTGCTGTGGCCGTTAACTTTAAGCGATACTCTTTTACTGACCGAGCAGGCGGTCGAGCAGCGAGCCGCCGCCGGAGCTCTGGCTTGCGCTCGTCACATCGTTTTCGGTCGAGTCGGAAAATGTCAGCTCGATGCGCGTGCCCTTCGGGGCTTTTGAGCCGGGCTCAACGGACATCGAAACGACGACACCCTCGGTGTAGCTGCCCGCGACCGTGCAGACAAAGCCGCTGTCCGTCAGTATCTGCTTTGCCTCGGCATAGCTCTTGCCGAATACATCGGGAACCTCAATGCTCTCCTTGCCGCTGCTTATAACGAGCTCTATCTCGCTGCCTATCGCGACCGTGGTCTGCTCGGGCAGGCTCTGTGAAATGACATAGCCCTCCTTGACGGTGTCGCTGTATTCGTACTTCGTCTTGAAGGTAAACTTGCCGTCCCAGACGGGGTTCTTGGATATCGCCTCGTAGCTGAGGTTCTTGAAATCGGGGACGACTATCGTCTCCGTGCTCGTACTCTCCGTGACAGATGAGCTGAGAGTTGACTGGTCGGTGCCGCCTTTCTTCGAAAAGCTGTCTCTGAAAACCGTCGCCATGAGAACGGCGAAGATTATTATTCCGATACCGAGCGTTATTCCGACCGCGACAAGGAACGGCTGAGCCGCGCTCTTCTTCTTTTTCTGCGCCGTCGGAGCAGCTTCGCCCTGCGCAGGTTCGACTGAGCGGTCGCCGCTCATCGCCTGAATTTCGCCCGCGTATGCCGCAGTCGGGGAGGCGGAGAGCTCCGCTCTGAACTGCTCGACCGAACGGGTTCTGTCCTCCGGTAAAATCTGAAGTGCGTTTATAAGCGCGTTTATGACATATGCCGGAAGCTGCTCGGCGAATTTGCTCGGAATCATCAGGCGGTCGTTCGTCACGCGGGTCGTGGCAACTATAGGATCGGTGCCTATGAGTGCGCGGTAGAGCACCGCCGCGAAGGCATATATATCCGTCCATGCGCCCTGCTGACCCTCAAAGCCGTACTGCTCTATGGCGGCATAGCCGGGGAAGAGCTCCGGATTCAGATCGCCGCGCGCCGTGCGTGCCTGCCAGATGCTGAAGCCCGATATCTTGAGCTTGCCGTCGGAGGTGACAAGGATGGTTTGCGGCGAAAGCCCGCGGTGAATTATTCCCGCCGAGTGCAGAGTGCCGAGCGCCGAAAGAGCGGGCATGAACATCTGCCTTGCGCGTTCCCACGGGATATATCCCGTGCTCGTCGAAAGCAGGTATTTTCTCAGCGGAACAGAGTCAGTGTATTCGCATATGGCGTACGCGGTGCCGTTGTCCTCAACGACATCAGTCACGCTTATGAGCGCGGAAAGTCCCATAAGGCGCATGAGCTTGCGCCACAGCTCGAGAAAGCTCTGGTAGCAGTCGGTGTATGCTCGCTCGCAGCCCTGCATGACCCTGACCTGCATATCGCCGTTTTCACGCGAGCATATGGCATCGGGCAGAAATTCCCTGAGCTTGACGGCTATGCGTTCGGACATGTCCCATCCGGCATAGGTGACTCCGTCGCCGTTAAACTCCAGCACCTTGCCGACAAGATAGCGGTTTGCGACAACGCTTCTTATCGGAAGATAGGGGGAGAGCTGGGGAGAGTCGGCATGGTATCCGCAGTAGGGGCACTGCTTCGCGTCGCCGATGGGCTTCATGCAGCTCATGCATAAATTATCGGTGTTAGGCATTGAAGACCTTCCTTTACGAAATATGGGATAACGCAGCTGCACCCTGTACGGTGCAGCATCCGCGTCAATGATAAAATTATTCAAGTATATGATACCAAAACATACGGCAAATGTCAACTTCGTATAGTATTCTGACGAAAACGGAGCGGATTTTGTCCGAATATTTAAACGCTTTAACTCTTGAATTTGTGCGGCGCGGTGATATAATAAGTGTATTATCGATAAAAGGAGATACCGTTATGCAGAAGATAACTATCGAGCGTACTACCGCTCCTAAAGCGAAGCCCACAGACGAGACAAAGCTCGGCTTCGGCAAGATATTTACCGACCATATGTTTATCATGAACTATGACGAGGGCGAAGGCTGGCACAATCCGAGAATCGTACCCTATGCCCCTATAGCTCTCGACCCCGCGGCGATGTGCCTGCACTACGGTCAGGCCGACTTCGAGGGACTCAAGGCATACAGAAGAGCCGACGGCAGCATCGGTCTTTTCCGCCCCGATCAGAATATGGCGAGACTCAATGTCTCCAACGACCGCCTCTGCATTCCGAAAATAGACGAGGCGTTCGGCGTTGAGGCTATAAAGACCCTTGTCGAGGTCGATAAGGACTGGGTACCGCACAGCGAGGGCACCTCGCTGTATATCCGTCCGTATATCTTTGCCGTCGATCCCATGGTCGGCGTTCATCCGGCAAAGCATCTGCTCTTTGTTATAATCCTTTCGCCCGTAGGCGCATATTACGACAACGGACTTGCTCCCGTAAAAATCTATGTTGAGGAGCACTATGTCCGCGCCGTCACCGGCGGCACCGGTTTTACAAAGGCTGCGGCAAACTATGCTATATCCATGAAGGCGCAGGAGGTCGCGGAGGAGCAGGGCTATGCTCAGGTCCTCTGGCTTGACGGCGTTCACAGAAAGTATATCGACGAGGTCGGCGCAATGAACGTGTTCTTTGTCGTCGACGGCGAGGTCATCACCCCGAGCCTTGACAGAGGCTGCATCCTCGGCGGCATCACAAGAAAGTCCTGCATCGAGATTCTCCGCCACATGGGCTATAAAGTCACCGAGAGAGATATTGAAATCGGCGAGCTCGTCAAGGCATATGACGAGGGCAAGTTCGACGAGGCGTTCGGCTCGGGCACAGCGGCTGTTATTTCGCCCATCGGCGAGCTCAAGTACGGCGACAAGCATATGATAATCAACGACGGCAAGATCGGTCCTGTCTCGCAGAAGCTCTATGATACCCTCACCGGTATCCAGTGGGGCAGACTGCCCGACGAGTTCGGCTGGACAGTCAAGGTCGACTGATGGCGAAGCTCTATTTCAAATACGGCGCGATGGGCTCGTCAAAATCGGCTCAGGCACTCATGACCAAGTTCAACTATGAGGAGAAGGATCGCAAGGTCTGGCTGATAAAACCGAGCATCGACACGCGCGACGGCTCCGACGCGGTGTATTCCCGTATAGGGCTCAGCGCAAAGGCGCAGGTGATATCCCCGCAGGACGATATATATGAAATGTTCGGCGAGAAATGCCGCGACGCAGATGTCGTTATTTCGGATGAGAGCCAGTTTTTTACTGAGACTCAGATAGATCAGCTCCGCAGAATAGTTGACGAATGCGATATTCCGGTGCTCTGCTTCGGGCTGCGTACTGATTTCCTGACGAATGTTTTCCCGGGAAGCCGCAGGCTGTTCGAGGTCGCGGATTCCATAACCGAGATAAAGACCATCTGCCGCTGCGGCAGAAAGGCGACCGTCAACGCGAGAATAGGCGAGGACGGACAGGTCGTGACCAGCGGCTCGCAGGTGCTCCTCGGCGGCAACGACCGCTATGAAGCGATGTGCCACCGCTGCTGGAAGGAACGCATAGCGCGGGAGAGCGCGGAAAAATAAACAGCTCCGGCGGGGCGGCGTTTGCCGCCCCGTTTTTCGGATAAAAAGAGTTTGCGGGTGCGATTGCAGGCAGCTTAACACGCAAGCCGCGACAGCGGCACGGAAGGCTTATCTGCAAAGCACAAAAAACGGCGAGATAATTTTCAGATTCCCGCGCCTGTTCTTTACGGCGGTAAAATAATCTTTCGGAGGTCGCGCTTGAACAGAAAACTTGAATTCACCGTGCCCGAGGAGTACGAGGGCAAAAAAGCGTTTTATTTCCTGCGCGGCTGCGCGGGGATTTCGGCGCGCGCATTAAGCTCTCTCAAGCGCATTGACGGCGGCATAACCCGAGACGGCGAGACGCTGAGAACAATAGACCGTCTGCACGCGGGCGATATCGTCACGGTGACGCTGCCCGCCGAGACCGAAACGGTCGAGCCGACGAACATAAATATAGATGTAATATATGAGGACGCCGATCTGCTCGCCGTCAACAAATCGCCCTTTCTTGCGATGCACCCGACCCACAATCACCAGGGCGACACGCTCGCAAACGCAGTTGCCGGACATTTGAAAAAAGAGGGAAAGAGCGCGGTGTTTCGCTGCGTCGGCAGGCTCGACAAGGGAACCTCCGGCGTTGTCGTCTGCGCTTTGAACCGCTATGCGGCGGCGCGTCTTTCGGGCAATATCAAGAAAAAATATATAGCCGTTGTCTGCGGACACCTTGAGGGGAGCGGCACGGTGAACAAGCCCATATACCGCCCCGATTCGATGAAAACCTTGCGTGCGTGCGGCAATATGCCGGGGTGCGAGAGCGCGGTGACGCATTGGGAAAGCCTCTGTGCGGGTGACGGATACAGCCTGCTGAGACTCACTCTCGAGACCGGCAGAACGCATCAGATAAGGGTGCATTTCGCGTCCGTGGGTGCGCCCCTCGCGGGCGACACGATGTACGGCGCGACGGAGAGCGCGATAGGGCATCATCTGCTCCACTGTGCCGAATGCAGCTTCGTTCATCCGACCTCAGGAGAGGAAGTTCGCCTCTCTGCGCCGCCTCCGCAGGATTTTCTCGACTTCTGCCGCACCTTCATTCCGGAGGATACATTGTCTCAAGTATTCAAATATATATGAATAAGATGCATAATTTCCGCTGAAATGCGGAAAATCGGCGGAAATATGAAAAAATATTCAACAAAGCCTTGCATTTTTTAAATATGGTGTTATAATACAGTCATCAAATCAAACAGGAGGAAAACACTATGAAAAAGTTTACGAAGATAATCGCTCTCGTGCTTGCGCTTGTCTGCATCTGCACCGCGTTCGCGGCCTGCGGCGGCGAGAAGGACGACGGCAATACGACAAAGACCGCCGCAGTCAAGGTTATTGACTACGATCTGACCAGCGAGCAGTACGCCTTCGGCGTTGACAAGAATCAGCCCGAGCTGCTCACTCAGGTCAACGACATAATCAAAGAGATAAAAAGCGACGGAACATTCGACGCTATCTGCGAGAAATATTTCGGCAGCGGCACCCCCGAAGCCGTCAAGTCCGCAGCTCTTGACGAGAGCAAGGATCAGCTCGTCGTCGCGACCAACGCCGCTTTCGAGCCCTTTGAGTACATGAAGGGCGAGGATTACTACGGCATCGATATGGAAATAGCCGCTTATATCGCCAACAAGCTCGGCAAGGAGCTCGTTATCCGCAATATGGACTTCGACGCCGTTTGCCTCTCCGTCGGCCAGCACAAGTGCGATATCGCAATGGCAGGTCTTACCATCAGCGAAGACCGTAAGGAGTATGTCAACTTCTCCGACTCTTATTATGAAGCATCCCAGAAGCTTATAGTCAAGGGCACCGACACCACCTTCGACGCCTGCAAGAGCGCAGACGAGGTTACGGCTATTCTCAACGGTCTGACCGAGGACAAGAAGATCGGCTGCCAGCAGGGCACTACCGGTCAGTCCTACATCGAGGGCAGCGAGGATCTCGGCTTTACGGGTCTCAAGGCAAAGGCTGTCGCTTACAAGAGCGGTTCGCTTGCCGTTCAGGATCTCATCAACGGCGGTGTTGACTATGTTATCATCGACTCCGCTCCCGCAGCGAGCATCGCAAAGGCCATCAATGAGGTCGCCTGAGCTTAAATACCGATAATGAAAGAAGGCTGTTTCGGTCGAAACGGCCTTTCTTTTAATCTAAGGCAGTCCTTGCCGCCAAGTACTGTACATACAAAGGAAAAGAGCAATGAACGATTTTATAGCAAGCTTACCGAAAAAAATCGATAAGTTCATAGAGATACTCATAGATTACAACGGCTATGTGAAAGTTCTGCAGGGCTTGCAGAACACGCTCAAGATAGCCGTTCTCGGTCTGATTATCGGTATCGTTATAGGCACGCTTATCGCGACCGTGCGCGTTGTGCCGAAATACAAGGTGCTCCCGAGAATACTCAATGCCGTATGCTCCTTCTATGTCGCGCTTTTCAGAGGAACTCCCATGGTCGTGCAGCTGTTGGTGTTCTATTATGTCGTGCTGCCGATAATGGGCGTCAATCTTCCGTCTGTCAGCGTGGCAATAGCGGTTTTCGGTCTCAACAGCGGCGCGTATATATCGGAGATAATGCGAAGCGGAATACAGAGCGTTGACGACGGTCAGATGGAGGGCGGCAGAAGCGTGGGCTTAAGCTTCTCGACGACGATGATGCGCATAGTTATTCCGCAGGCGATAAAAAATATTCTTCCGACCCTCGGCAACGAGTTCATCGCCCTTATTAAGGAGACTTCGGTCGTCTCGTTCGTCGGTGCGCTCGACCTCTATGTCGCGTTCAGCTACATCGGCTCGAACAGCTATGAATTTATGGTGCCGTATATCACAATGGCGCTCATTTATATCGTTATAGTCTGCCTGATAACGCTGCTTGTAAAGCTTATGGAAAGGAGCCTGAAGAAGAGTGATAGACGTCATTGACCTGAAAAAGAGCTTTGGGGACAACGAGGTCCTCAAGGGCATCAATATGACCATCAACAAGGGCGATATCGTCGTCATCATCGGTCCGTCCGGCTCCGGAAAGAGCACATTTTTGCGCTGCCTGAACTGCATGGAGGATCCGACCTCCGGCAAGATAATCTTTTCGGGCGTGGATATCGCCGACCCGAAGGTCGATATCAATATCCACCGCAGAAAAATGGGAATGGTGTTCCAGCATTTCAACCTTTTCAACAACAAGACGGTCGTTGAGAATATAATGCTCTCACCGGTTATTTGCGCGGTGAAGGACAGGCGCAAGGCCGTCATGCACAATATGTTTCATAAGGATAAGCTGCCCGTTCGCCCCGTCAGGGAGATAAAGAAGGAGGCGGAGGAGAACGCGCACAAGCTGCTCGAGCGCATAGGGCTCGAGGATAAGGCGGATGTCTATCCCTCAACGCTCTCGGGCGGTCAGAAGCAGCGGGTCGCAATCGTCCGCTCGCTCGCGATGAACCCCGAGGTCATTCTCTTTGACGAGCCGACGAGTGCGCTCGACCCCGAAATGGTCGGAGAGGTTCTCGACCTGATGAAGCAGCTCGCCCGCGAGGGCATGACGATGGTCGTTGTCACCCACGAGATGGGCTTCGCCCGCGAGGTCGGCACGAAGCTCGTGTTCATGGACGAGGGCAGGATAGTTGAGGAGAATACGCCCGAAAAGTTCTTCGCCGATCCGCAGAGCCCCCGCGCCAGAGATTTCCTTTCGAAAGTACTTTAATAACAAAGCCCGCCGATTCAGGCGGGCTGAAAATTTATCCCGACTCCTTTCGAAGTCGGGACTTTTGCTTTTTGTTTGATTTTTACGGCTTCCAGATGAGCCAGATGAGGAGATATCCGGTTATGACTGCCGAAAGAGTGAACGGCACGCCGTATTTCATAAAGGTCGTCGCCTTTACCTCGTGACCCTCCTTGCGGAGAATGCCGATGCCCGCTATGTTCGCGGAGGCGCCGATCGGGGTCAGGTTGCCGCCGAGAGTCGCGCCGCAGAGCAGACCGTAGTACATGATTTTCGGGTCGATGCCGAGATTGACGGCGATGACCGGGATAACGGTGAGCATGGTGGCGGTGTAGGGAATATTGTCTATGAATGCCGAGAGTATGACGGACATCCAGACGATGACTGTGTAGACGATGAACACGCTGCCGGAGCTTCCGCCGACCTTTGATATGGTGTTGCCGATAATGTCGATAACTCCCGCGTTCTTTATGCCGCCGATGACGACGAAAAGACCGGTCAGAAGAATGATGGTGTAGTAGTCTATTTCCTTGAACGCATTTTTAATTATCTCGGTGTTCTTGCGGAACAGCTCACGGATTATTCCGACGAAGAAGAAGAATATGCATATAAGACCGTTTGTTATTTCGGGCTTGTAGAACTGACCCTCTGCGGCGTTGCTCTTGTAGGGTATAAAAGAAACGGCGATAAGCGAAACAACGGTAGCAACAAGCAGAAAGGTCGGGAACTTGTCCTCAACCTTGGTGCGCTCGTTTATGCTTATCTTTTCGTTCTCCTTGCGGAACATAAAGAGGATTATGAGCGCGCTGACGACCGCGCCCGCCTCGACGACCCAGAACATACCGGGCTTGCCGCTGTCAACAAAGAAATCGGAGAAATCGAGATTGGCTGCCTTGGCGAGCAGGATTGAGGTCGTGTCGCCGACAAGGGTCGCCGCGCCCTGGAGGTTCGACGAAACGGCGATGCAGACAATGCTCGGAACGGGTGAAATATTTATCTTCTTGCACAGGGCGAGAGCAACGGGGGCTATCATCAGAACCGTGGCAACGTTGTCAACGAACGCGGAGACGATGCCCGCGAAAAGGCTCATACAGACGATTGCCCATTTGACATCGGGCATCTTGGAAATCAGAACGTCGCTCATCAGCTGGGGCATTTTCGATTCGATAAAGAGATAGACCGTGCCCATGGTGCCGGCGATCATCATAATGACATTCCAGTCAATTTCGCGCACAGCCGCCTTGAACGTATAGCTGAAGGTCTCTCCCGAGCCGAGAGAGAAAAAGCCTGCGCCGAAAAGGTCGGGCTTAAATGTGGCAATAGTGCCGAGGATAACAAAGATAACTGCCGATGCAACGGCGACATACGGGCGGATCTTCTGAAACGCCATCATAAGAACATACGTCGCCGCAAAGAGCACCAGCGCGGTTACGGTGATACTGCTCATGCTTCACACTCCAAAAAATTTTTTTTGCAGCGAACGCTCAGCGACCGATTTTCCCCAAAGAAAAACGCGCCCCCTTACCGGAGCGCGAAACCGTCTCTCATTTTTAGCATGGCAACGCAGCTGTGCATTGCTTCAACCTCAAACAAATAATCCGCATATCATACGGATTATGACAGACTCCACCACTCATTATTCGGCTGCAAGGGACATTATATAAAATTTTTCGGCTTGCGTCAAGGCTTTTTTGGTTATTTTTGCCGTCGGGGCGGCAACTATATGAGCTCGGAGAGTATGGCGTTTGAGACGAGGAAGCCCCGCCTCGTCAGCGCGATGTGCCCGCTGTCGCAGACCGTCAGCCCTGCCCTTGAAAGCTCGGCGCATTTTCTTATTATATCCTCGGGTACGCCGTGCCCGAACCGCTCTTTAACCTTTGAGAACACAAGCCCCTCGTTGAGCCGCAGACGGAGCATGAGATATTCCTCAAAGCTTCCGCCCTCGCCGTCGTCCGTAGGCTCGCAGCCCGCGATAAAGCTCTCGGTGTCACGCGGAAAAAAGAATCTCCTGCCGCCTGTAAACGAGTGCGCCGCAGGACCTATGCCGAGATATTCGTCGCAGTCCCAGTATTTGAGATTGTGCCGGCTCTCATATCCGGGCTCTGCGAAGTTCGATATCTCATACTGCGCAAATCCGCGTTTTTCGAGCTCCTCACATGCCGTCAGATACATTTCGCAGGTCCCGTCCTCGTCGGGCAGAGCAAGCTCGCCGCGCTTCTCATAAAAACGCGTGCCCTCTTCGATCTTTAATATGTATGCGCTGACATGTCGGACTCCCGCGTCCGCGCAGAAGGCTATGCTGTCCCTGAGCGAGTCCGCCGTCTGACCGGGGACGGCGAGCATGAGATCGAGCGATATATTGTCTATCCCCGCGTCCTGCGCACGCTTTACGGCTGATGCAACATCGTCCCTGCCGCTGAGCCTGCCGAGTGTGCGCCTCTCGCCGTCGTTTGCCGACTGCATACCCATGGATATCCTGTTGACCCCCGACTCTTTGAGCAGAGCGAAGTCGAGCCCTTTTTTTGCCGCGTCAAACGGGTTGCATTCAACGGTAGTCTCGCACCCCGGAGAAGAAAACTTCTTCACCGCACCGATAATTCTGCTCAGCCTCTCCGCGCCCAGTGCCGACGGAGTGCCGCCGCCGATATATACGGTGTCTGCGGTTATACTGTAACGCGATATCAGAGCGGGAATACGCCGAATGAGCGCGTCGGTGTAGGCGTCCGCCGCAGCTTCGTCAAGGCGCAGAGAATAGAAGTCGCAGTAGGGGCACCTGCTGCGGCAGAAAGGTATGTGAATATAGAGCCCCGCGTTTTGGCTTTTCATCTCCCGCACCTCCGACCGTTATCCGAATAACGCAAACATAATAACACAAAGATGCGGCTCGGACAATCGGCATACGGCATTTTTGCCGAATTTTATGCGGAAAAGCACAACTTTTTGTATGTTAATTGTTGCTTTTTGCTTGAAGCTGTGTTATACTTACGAAGCTTGATTTTTTAATAGGAGGTCGTTTTTTGGCACAGGAACAGACAGCCGCGGTTAATCCGCAGGCGGGATCCGGCGAGGATTCGTCGGGATACGTCTTTCAGAACAGACGCTATGTCGGTACGAGAGAGACTGTCGCTTACGTCGTCTATGATATGTCGCAGAGCTTCAATATCAACGCGTATTCGCAGCGATTCGTCACCAACATTCTTCAGGTCAGCCTGAAGTTCCAGAGAATAGCGAATGTCATCAACGGTATCTGGGATGTCATCAACGACGTGCTTTTCGGCGCGATAGTTGATAAGACAAGAACCCGTTGGGGTAAATTCAAGCCCTACCTCGTTGCACTCGGTATCCCCGGAACCATAGGCACTTGCATCTACTGGCTCATGCCCCTTATCTTTGCGGGCAGAGGTCCGAACGATATCTGGAAATTTATCGGATATCTTTTTCTCATGGTCGTGCGCGAGGGCGCGGGAACCTTCCGCGATATTGCGCAGAAGGGTATCCAGTCCACGATCACACCCCACCCTGTTGACAGAACGAGAATAATAACTCTCGCAAACTTTGCCTCCGGCTTTTTCGGAGAGAAGCTTCCCGAGCAGATAATGACCGTTCTCCTTGACCTTATCGGCAGAAATAAGATAAAGCTGACTCTTCAGGGAACCTTCATCGGCATGGGTGTTTTCACCGCCGTTGTCGCAGGCGCGGGCGCACTGTGGTTCTTCCTTATCTGTAAGGAGAGGGTCATGCAGTCCGTCGAACGCCCGAGCATCAAGGCGGGAATCAAGTCGATAATCAACAACAAGCCGATTTTGCTTATGACGCTTTCCAAGATGCTCAGCGGCTTCTCGGTCGGCGGCAGTAAGTCGGACTATCTTATCGATGTTCTGAACTTCGCCTCATTGGGTATCATCACCGGTATTCCCGGTGCTATAATCAATCCCATAAGCTATGCCATAGTTCCGTGGTTCAGACGGCACTTCTCGAGCCGATTCCTGTATATCATGGGTACATATGTCGGCGATATCCTGCTTGTCCCCGTGTTCTTCGTGGGCTGCATCGGCGGCAAGAAGCACGGACTCTATAAGAAGGTCGTTCCCATGGCGATAGCCCTGACCCTTTGGGAGTCGCTGTTCATGGTATTCTACGGCGTGCGTAATGTTATCCCGACCGAGATGTACAACGAGGCTATGGACTACTGCGAGTGGAAGAACGGCTACCGCACCGAGGGCATGACGAGCGTCGCGCAGGGTCTTGCCCAGAAGCTTTCGAGCATAGTCAGCGGATATATCGCGCTGTTCATCAAGCAGCTCATCGGCTACGATCTGACTGCTTACACAAGAGGCACTGCGCAGTCCGATTCCACAAAGTTCGGTCTGTTCGCAATGTTCACCATCATACCGTTCATCACCACCTCTCTCGGCATCATCCCGATGCTCTTCTACGATCTGAGCGACAAGAAGAAGGAAAAGATGTACGAGGAGCTGCTCGAAAGAAGAGCCGCAATGTCCAAGGAGGCAACCTCCGGCGACCTTGAAGCTCTTGAAAAGCTCGCAAAGGCTCAGATGGAGATAGGCAACAGCCACCGTGCGCTGTAAGCCTCTTTCGACGAAAAAATAATCGGGCTGCCGCCTTCGCGCAGACCGAACCGAAAAGTAAAACAGCAAAGGTCACGATCCACGGCTTGCAAAGCGGATTGTGACCTTTGTTTTTTTGATTTTTTTAAATATTTTTTGCCCGCTTTCGGTGCGCTTTAAGCAAAGAACGCCCGCCGCGTCCGAATACGGCAGCCGGTTTTGCAAGGTTTTATGCAAAATTCAGGCTTTTTATCAACAAAAGTCAATAAAACTGTTGCAATTGCATAGAAATTATGTTATGATTCAAAAGTAAAAAAATACAGACAGGAGGTAATGTGTTGGCAGCAGAAGTAAAAACCGCCGCAATCGACAATCAAGCCGGCGGGAATGCCGAAAATAGCGGATATGTTTATCAGAACAGACGCTATGTCGGAACCAAAGAGACCGTTGCGTATATTGTCTATGATATGTCGCAGAGCTTCAATATCAATACATACGGGGGTCGCTTTGTCACCAACATCCTTCAGGTGAGCCTGAGATTTCAGCGCATAGCGAATGTTATCAACGGTGTTTGGGATGTCGTCAACGATGTTATTTTCGGTGCAATAGTTGACAAGACGAGAACAAGATGGGGAAAATTCAAGCCTTATCTCGTCGCACTCGGAATCCCCGGCACGATAGGCACATGTATCTTTTGGATATTGCCGCTGATCTTTGCGGGGAGGGGCTCGGAGGATATTTGGAAATTTATCGGATATCTTTTACTCATGGTCGTGCGCGAGGGCGCGGGAACCTTCAGGGCAATAGCCCAAAACGGCATCAGGGCGACTATAACGCCGCACCCTGTTGACCGAACGCGACTGATAACTATAGCGGACTTTGTCTCCGGCGCGCTCGGCGAAAAGCTGCCGGAGCAGATAATGACCGTTCTGCTCGACCTCATCGGCAGAAATAAGATAAAGCTGACTCTTCAGGGAACGTTTATCGGCATGGGTCTGTTCACCGCTATAGTCGCGGGTGCGGGCGCACTGTGGTTCTTCCTTATCTGTAAGGAGAGGGTCATGCAGTCCGTCGAGACGCCGAGCCTCAAGGCGAGCATCAAGTCGATAATCAACAACAAGCCGATTTTGCTTATGACGCTGTCGAGCACGCTCGGCGGATTTGCGGTCGGCGGAAGCAAGCAGGATTATTACATCGATGTTCTCAACTTCGCCTCCCTCGGTCTTATTACCGGCATTCCCGGCTCTATCATCAATCCGTTCAGCTATATGGCGGTTCCCTGGTTCAGGCAGCACTTCTCAAGCCGCTTCCTGTATATCATGGGCAGCAAGATAGGAGACATATTGCTCGTGCCCGTATTCTTTGTCGGCTGCATCGGCGGCAAGAAGCACGGACTTTACAAGAATGTTTGGGCGATGGGTATCGCGCTGACGCTTTGGGAGACGCTATTTATGCTCTTCTACGGCGTGCGCCGCATAATCCCGACCGAGATGTATAACGAGGCTATGGACTACTGCGAGTGGAAAAACGGCTACCGTACAGAGGGCATGACGAGCGTCGCTCAGGGTCTTGCCCAGAAGCTCGCGGGCATAGTCAGCGGCTACATCTCCACATGGCTCAAGCAGCTTATCGGTTACGACATCACGAGCTATGTCAGAGGCACCGCGCAGTCCGACGAGACGAAGTTCGGTCTGTTTGCAATGTTCACCATCGTCCCGTTCCTTACCGGCATCATCAGCATTATTCCGATGCTCTTCTATGACCTGACCGGTAAAAAGAAGGAGAAAATGTATGAGGAGCTTCTCGAAAGAAGAGCTGCTCTTTCCAAGGAGGCAACCCTCGGCGATATGGCGGCTCTCGAGAGACTTGCCAAGGCTCAGATGGAAATAGGAAACAGAAAGCAGGAGCTTTAAAAGACTTCAAAAAAACACTGCATACCAAAATACCGGGTGGTCGTAAAACAGTAAAATCAAAAAATGGTGAAAACCTTGTGTTTTCAAGGGGCGGCGTGACTTCGGTCACGCCGTTTCCTTTTTCATCAGCTCATTCAGAGGGATAAAGCCCAGTCCGTCGTACTTGATATGGATATGCTGTACCCGCTTGCCGCTGGATTTGTCCGGTGCGTCCACATAGATGGCAGACACCAGTTCGCGCAGCGCATAGCCGTCCAGTTCTTCAATGCCGACATACTTGTGCGCTTTCTGAATGAACTTTTCAATGTTTTCGTTCTGTCGTTCCTGTACTTCGATTTCCTGCTGCAAGGTGATCGCTTCCGCTTCCAACTGCTTCTGCTCCGCTTCATAGGTCTGGCTCAGCATATCGTAGCGTTCATCCGTCAGCCGCCCGCTGGCATTGTCCTCGTAAATCTTGATGAACAGCCGTTTCAGTTCGGTAATGCGCCGCTCGTTGCTTTCCAGACGCTTTCTGCGAATGCGGACTTGCTCATAGCTTTCCACACGGAGCTGTTCCTCCATGATCGTGCGGAAATAATCTTCGTGCCGTAGGATATACCCCATAACTGCCTGGATGTGCTTGAGAACCAGCCGCTCCAACACCTTGACGCGAATGAAATGCCCATTGCATTTCTCTTTGTGCTTGCGGTGCAGGGAGCAGTCAAAGAAGTCCTGATCGAAATCGCCGTTATTGGATGAACCGTACAGCATTTTGGAGCCGCAGTCCGCACAGTAGACAAGTCCGGAGAAAATGCTGCTTCTTCCCGTGCGGGTCATCCGGTGCCGCTGCTGACGGATCTCCTGCACCTTTTCAAACACATCATCGTCAATAATGCGTTCATGGGTGTTGGGAAAGATGGCTCGTTTCTCAATGGGTGTCTCCCGCTGCTTCTTGTCCCAGATGGAGTTGGTGTAGGTCTTGAAGTTGACGGTGCAACCTGTGTACTCCCGGCGTTCCAGAATCCTGACAACCGTGCTGTCACCCCAGCCATACGGGTCTTCCGGTTTCTTATTGGGACTTTTGATCCCCTGCAACGTCTTGTAGGCAGTCGGTGTCAACACCTTGTCCGCTTTCAACTGTTTTGCGATCTGCTGTGGACCTCTGCCCTCCATACACATGGAGAAGATGCGCTTCACCACATCAGCGGCAACCGGATCAACCTTCCAGCGGTTTGGATTTTCCGGGTCTTTCAGATAGCCGTAGGGAACATTGACGGTCAGCGGAACGCCGCGCTCACCCTTTGCCTTTTTGACAGCACGGATTTTACGGCTGGTATCTCGCGCGTAAAACTCGTTGAACCAGTTCTTGATGCCCGCGAAATCATTATCTGTGCTGTTGGGGTCAATGGTGTCAAAATTGTCGTTGATGGCAATATAGCGCACACCGTACTGCGGAAAGGTGAAGTTGGTGTAAAGCCCTGTCAGCGCGGAGTTTCGCCCCAGTCTGGATAGGTCTTTCGTGCAGCAGACTGCCACTCTGCCAGCTTCGATTTCCGCAAGCATCGCCTGAAAGCCGGGACGGTCATAGGTCACGCCGCTCACACCATCATCCACAAAGAATGTGGGGTTAGGGAAATGGTGTTCTCGTGCGTACCGCAAAAGCATATCCTTCTGATTTTCAATGGACAAAGACTCCCCAGCGCGTTCATCCTCCTGCGAAAGACGGCAGTAGAGTGCTGTGATTTTGTTTGTTGCTCCGTTCATTTCTGAATCCTCCTTTGGTGGAGCAACTGTCAGTACAGGATTGGTTGCTTCTATTGTACCAAGAGACTGTGTATTTGTCATTCAGAATCCTCCATCTTTTCTGTGAACTTTTTGCTGGTGATACGCTCTAACTTGCGGACAAAGCTCTCTGTTCCCTCATAGCTGCCCGTGACGCTATAAACAGTGCCGTGAATGACCTCGGTGACGGTCAGTTCGGGAACCCAGAAAGCGGACAGGTTTTTCACGCAGAGATGCCCGTCCTCGTCAAAGCAGCAGTTGCGCCGAGGATGATCGGGCGGCAGGGGTTGTGGTTTCAAATATGGGTCTGGATTGGAGAAGTAATATTCCGCTGGCTCATCGTGGTCAGCCTTTTCCCATTCTTCGATTTCTGCCAGCAGATCAGGGTCGATTTCGTGTTCAAATTCTTTGTTCTTGTTCATAAATACCTCCGGATTTTCCATTCAAATTAGTGTTCGATTTCCTGCTTTTTCTGCCGCGCCGCGGTGTTCTGGCGCTCCTGCTCATGCTGCACCTCATAGATGTTGTAATGAATCGCCCAGAGCTTTTTCGCGTCTGCATGGAGCGGCGAAAGCTCCGTTTGAATGTCTTTGTATTCCTGCTCCAACTGCTCCCGTTCTTTGCGCCATGCGGTGATGGGCAGCTTGCCGTCTTTGAAGTACGGCTTTAATTTTCGCTCTGCCATGTAGAATGTCCGCAGCGCATCGTCGTGTTCGGCTTTGTACTTCTGCCGGGATTTTTCAAAGCGGATGGATTTCAGCTTATCCGCAGCGGGCTTGCCAGACTTGTAATAGTCCACCATGCGCAGCAACTCGTCCAACTTCTTGATGCAGGCTTGCTTTGCCGACGCCGACCTTTTCAGCGTGTCAATCTTGTCCTGCATGGCGTGAAGTGCATTGTCCAGATCATCTACGGTGTAAAGATTCTTAGATTGCAGGAAACTGAACGCCTCAGCGTATCGCTGCAAATTGGCGGTCTTCGCCTTGTTGCTGTACGCGCCTTTGTTGCGATTGGCGCAATGCAGCGCCAGCAGATCGTTCAGCATAGGCGGCTGTGGCTTGGCAAGCTCGGCTTTTACGTCCTTCAGCCAGCCGATCAGCGCGGCGATTTTCTCCTTTGCTTCCCGCAGCAGCGCATTGGTTTTCCGAATGAAGCGGTTGAGATCACCTTTATCGGTGCGGATACCCTTCGCCTCCATTGCCCGAACGGTAGGACCTTCGTGCTGCGTGGGAATCTGATCTACACCCTGACGGGCAAAGCTGCGATGGTCAATGCGGCAGTCTAAGCCTTTTTCGGCAAACTTGGCGTTGCACAGGTCAGCCCATGCCTGACGCCACGCTTCCAGCGTCTCCGGTTTGCCCCAGTCCGTTGTGGGGACGGCATTGAATACATAATTGCCTGCCTCGTCCAGAACGCGCTCTCCGCGTTCATCCAGCACATATTCCCGCCACTGTTTCTTGCCCCACCTGCCGTCCGGCTCAATGGGGCGAATCGGACACATGACGTGAAAATGCGGATTGGAAATGCCGCCGTCCTCCTTATCTGGCTGATGCACGGCAAAGTCTGCCACCATGCCGCGGCTCACAAAACTGTCCAACAAAAATTGCCTTGCAAGGTCGATGTTCTCCTGCATGGAAAACTCGTTCTGCAAGGCAATGTCAAAGCTGTATGC
>CAVDWM010000010.1:0-40405 GCA_963612725.1 Faecalibacterium prausnitzii
AATAATAAGGATGCAAACGCAAACAAAGTTTTGAAAAGTAAGGGGTGTAAAGAAAATGGCTAAGAGTTCCGGCAAGGGCGTTGTCCCCGAGGCACGCGATGCGCTTGACCGCTTCAAGATGGAGGCCGCCTCTGAGGTAGGCGTCAATCTCAAGCAGGGCTATAACGGCAACCTGACCGCCCGTGAGGCAGGTTCTGTCGGCGGACAGATGGTCAAGAAGATGATCGAAGCTTACGAGCAGGGCATGAAATAAATTTTCAGCCTAATAAATCGAGGGGCTGCACATCGGTGCGGTCCCTCAAACTGTTTGTATGTTTACTTCTTTCGCCTGCATTCGAAGCATCGCCAGCCGCCGTCGGCGTGGCGAGCAAGGATTTCAAAGCCGTTTTCGGCGAACGCGTCAACAACCTCCTGCTCGCGTATGTCGATTATGCCGGAGGTGATGAACACGGCGTTGTCCGCCATGAAATCGGGCACGGTTTTGCAGAACATGATTATGACATCGGCAACGATGTTCGCAACGACTATGTCAAACTTGCCGCTTACCTTGTCTGCGAGGTCGCCGTGGATGAAGGTCAGACGGTCGCCGCCGAAGCCGTTCATCTTTCCGTTTTCCTCCGCAGTCTTGACCGCGAGCTCGTCTATGTCAACGCCTGTCGCACTCTCTGCGCCGAGCAGGAGAGAGGCTATTGCGAGAATTCCGCTCCCGCAGCCGACATCGAGAACCTTTTCGCCGCCCTTTATGTTCTTCTCAAGCGCCTCAAGGCAGAGGCGGGTCGTCTCATGGTTGCCCGTGCCGAACGCAAGTCCGGGCTCGAGATGGAGCACGGCGCGTCCCTCGGCTTCATATTCGTTCTCCCATGTCGGGCGTATAAGCAGACGCTCGCCTATCTTTATCGGGTGAAAATACTGTTTCCAGTTGTTCTCCCAGTCGGCATTTTTACATCGGGTGAGGTCAATTTCATTCTCTATTCCCGCCGCCGCGAGCCGTTCCGTCAGGAAGGCGGCAGCCTCCTGCGGGTGATCCTGCGGGTCGATATAGATATGGACAATTCCCTTTGTCCTGTCCTTGGCGAGCAGCTCCTCGTCGATAAGATCGATGTGGGCTATCTCCATAGCCTCGCGCTCAAGGAATCTGTAGTCCTCGATATATATGCCGTAGGGCACGACCATATTTGCAATGTCGCCGGCAGTGTCGATATCCTTTGCGTCAACGGTTATCTTTATTTCTGTCCAGTCCATAGGCTCTCCTTATTTTATCAGCTCCGCCTTGAAATCGGCGTGGCTGCGGTCGTGGTTATAGAGCTTGCGGTTGTCGAGCGCCCACTGGCGGGGAGTGAATTCGCCGGGCTGAACATTTCTGCACGCCTGCTCGATCTCATATATCTTCGCGTCGAGCGTGTCGAGCGAGGAGAGTATCTCCGCCTCGAGGAACATCGGGCGCACCGCCGCGCCGAACTCCGGCTCGCCGTGGTGTGAGATCAGCATGTGCTCGACGAGCATGAGCGTGTTATCATTGATGCCGAGCTCTCGCCCGCATCTGTCAACCGCCATCGCGCCGCGCACGAGATGACCTATCAGATTGCCGTCGGTCGTGTAGCCCGAGGCTATGCCGGTCTGCGCGACGTCAAATTCCTCGGTCTTTGCGATATCGTGAAGTATAACGCCCGCAAAGAGCAGGTCGCTGTCTATAAACGGATAAATATCCGCGACTCCCTGAGCCATGCGGAGAATGGAGAGCGTATGATAGAGCAGACCGCCGCGTATAGCGTGGTGCAGCCTGAACGCCGCCGGCCAGTAGAGCAGTCTGTCCCTGTATTCGTTGAGCAGGGCGGTGACGAGCTTTTTCAGCTCCCCGTCCCTGAAATTATCAGCCGTCTTCATCAGCTCGTTGAACATAGCCTCGCCCGAGAAGCCCGCCGAGGGGACAAAGTCCTCGATACGCACGCCGTCCGCTTCCGTTACCTTGCGTATGCGCTCTATCCTCAGCTGCTGCGAATCGTTGAACGGCTGAACGGTTCCGCGAACCTTTATCAGATCGTTTGCGGCAAATTCGCCGTGAAGCTCCTCTTTATAGTCCCAGAGCTTTGCGTTTATTTCGCCGTCGGGATCGGCGAGCGTGAGGTCGAGATAGGGCACGCCTCTTGCGGTCATCTTGCGCTCGACGGTCTTTATCAGGCAGAAGCCCTCAACGCCGCCGGTTTTGTTGAATTGAGTGAAATTCATGCTGTTGCCTCCGTTTGTTTGTCGGGTTAAGTATAACATACGGCGGCGCGAAATACAACGGAATAAAGCACTCATCTGTCCGAGATTTTACCCACTGTCCGCAAACGGCACCCGAAGCTTGCGCCGCAAGGATAATATTTGAACCGGATGTAAACTTTTGATATTGCTCATGCCAAGAGCCGCGTAGCTATTGACAAAACCTTAGCAAAGTGCAACAATATATACAGCAATCTCAGGGGCGGGGTGAAATTCCCCACCGGCGGTGAAGGCGAAAGCCGAAGCCCGCGAGCCGCGAGAGCGGTTGATCCGGTGCGATTCCGGAGCCGACGGTAAAGTCCGGATGGAAGAGGATGCGAAAAATGCATTTGCGCCCCGCTTATTTGGCGGGGCTTTTGCTTTTTCATCTTCCCGATTGCACAAAAAAGAGAGGAAGATACCCATGAAGAAAAATTCAAGACAGAACCTGCGGAAAATAACGGTCATGGCGATGCTTGCGGCGCTTGCCGTGGTGTCGGTCTATTTCATCAAATTTCCGCTTTTGCCCTCCGCGCCGTTTCTCGAATACGATATCGCGGATGTCCCCGTGCTTATCGGCACGATGCTGTTCGGACCGTCTGCGGGGCTTGTTATCCTGCTCATCACCTCGGCTATCCAGGCATTTACCGTCAGCTCGTCGAGCCACATTATCGGCTTTCTTATGCACTTCTGCGCGTCGGGCGTGCTCGTTGTAGCCTCCGGTCTGATGTATAAAAAAATCGGCGGCAAAAAGGGTATGGCGGCGGGACTCGCGGTCGGCTCGGTGCTGATGACCCTCGTTATGATACCGCTCAACCTCGTGTTCACCGGCATTTTCATGGGCACGGGTGTCGGGGCGGTCGTCAAAATGCTCATTCCCGCAATAATCCCGTTCAATCTCATAAAGGCGAGCCTCAATTCCGTGCTCACTTTTTTGCTGTTTATCCCCGTGAGCAGGATATACGGAAAAATCAACATCGAGTGAAAATTCAGCTCATTCTTAATGTCTCACAGCAACGAAAACAGCGCAAATTAAAAGTCAAAAAGAGCAATATAACCGCCGCAAATTAAATTATATCCTCTTTAAAGAATTTAAGACGGTTATTTGTCCTCAAAATTTACCAGTTGTACAAAGTCTATTCCATTTTTTGAAGAAATGGTGTATCATATAGTTCGTATAAAACGGGGGCAGGAAGACCGTGTTAAAAAACGGCAAAAAGCGGCGCGAAAAATGCTGAGCGAACGGGGGTTCGTTCAGCAAACGCGGACTCCTGCTCCGCGTGCTATGCCGGACGCCTTAACGGCGTCCGCACAAAATCGACAACCACAAATCTCCTATATTCGGAACGATCCCTGCGGCTTGTGTGCAGCAGGGGTCGTTTCGATTTTTTGCCGAAAAAAGCGGCGTGCCCTGCGGCAACTTCCGCAGGGCACGCTCTGTTCTCATATCTCCGACAAAAATGGAGGTGGTTTATTTGTTGATGAAGTCTCTCTTCTGCTCCTCTGCGAGGTCAAGACCGAGAGTTCCGCCCGGATTCATCAGGTTGTCGGGGTCGAAGTGCCGCTTGAGCGCACGGTAGATATCCATCTGATTTTTACCGATCTGCGCCTCAAGCCACGGAGCGGTCATCTTGCCTATGCCGTGATGGTGGCTCATCGCCGCGCCGTACTTCTGAATGTTGTCCATGATGCCGCTCTGATATTCGAGATATTCGTCGAGGTCGCTCATCTTCGCTTCAAATATGAAGTAGAGGTTTGCGCCCTGGGGATAGAAGTGGGACATATGGGTCATGCAGATAGTGTCGGGTCTGCTCTTGCAGAAGCGGCGGACATTTTCGTAGACGCTGGTGAAGTTGTCCCAGCTGACCGCGCACTCAAGGGTGTCGAGCATAAGACCGTAGTCGCCCATGTCCTCGCGCAGGTAAGGGTCGGTGAAGCGTCCCTTTTCCCAGCCCTTGGTGACGATGCCGGTGGTGTACATTGCGCCATGCTTCTTGCATATCCTGTCAATCTGCTTTGCGACATTTTTGCTGAAATGCTTCTCGCCCTCGCTCCAGCCGAGCATGAGCACGCGCTTGCCGTCCTTATAGCCCTTGGCGGAGAGCATTTTGTCAATAACGGTGTCCGCAACGCCGTAGAGGCGGAAGGCGACAGAGGTCTCCTCTGGGTCTGAGAGACGGAAGACCGACGGGAAGCCGAACTCTCCCTGCATTATCTCACGCGCCGCGTTGAGTCCGTTCTCCCAATCCTTGAAAACATAGGAGAACTTCTTGCGGTTTTCGGGCATATACTTGAAAATCCTGAGCGTGACATGCGTAAGGATACCGAAGGTTCCCTCGCTGCCCATCATTATCTGGTCTATTGAGGGACCGGTCGCGTTTCTCGGGAACTCGTCGCTCTTGATGATGCCGATGGGGGTGACATACTCCTGGCTTATTACTATGTCCTCGATCTTGCCGTAATAGCTTGAGTTCTGCCCCGCGCCGCGGGTGACAGCCCAGCCGCCGACCGAGGAATACTCGAAGCTCTGCGGGAAGTGGCCGCAGGTATATGCGCGTTTTGCGCCGAGGGTCGTGACGGCGTTGTTGAGCGTCTCCTCAAGCTTCGGACCGCTCATGCCCGCCTCGACGGTTATCGTCTGATTGCGCTCGCTGAAGGAGATGACCTTGTTGAAGTTCTTTCTCATATCGAGCGTGATGCCGCCCTTGACCGCCTCAACGCCGCGGGTGACGGATGAGCCGCCGCCGTAGACATACATCGGTATCTTCTGCTCGCAGCAGTATTTGACGAGGGCGATAATATCCTCGCGGTTCTTGGGATAGACAACAGCGTCGGGGACATTCTCAACGATGTGCTTGCGCAGTCTCATAAGGTCTACCATCGTCTTACCGTATGCAACGGAGAGCCTGTCATAGTTATCGGTGCTGACGTTTGCCTTGCCGACTATCTCCTCGAGAGAGGCTATCTGCGTCTCACTCAGGCGGCAGGGGATATCGTAATCGACCTCCTCGAGACCCATCTCACGCTTGACCTTGAAATCGTCGTCGGTCATGTGAAAGGCCTCCTTCATCAGCTCGTAGAGCTTTGCGTTCGGAGCCTTGAACGCCTCGGGGTCGCCCCATTTGAGAATGGAGCGGTAGGATCTTTCGGGTGCTTTCTCGTGGTACCAATCGGGTACGAACTTCTTTGCTTTGCTCACGGTGCTTCCTCCTTTATAATGCGGTATGTTCAGTTCATGTCGGCTGTTGCTACTATGTCCGCACCGAAAACGTCCTTGATAACGACATCTCCGGTGTTCACGCGCTTGCTGAGCCTGAAGGCTCGAATGGCTTTCATGGCGTCGAGCAGATGCTCTTTGGGTATCTCGCAGCTCGTTTTGACCGGCAGGCGGGGCATATCGGGAAACGCGGTTTCGACTGTAGTCGTTAGGGAGCGGGTGGGATTTGTCAGCTCGGTCGTGCCGAACTCGATGCCCCTCTTGCACTTCGCGCCCTGAACGTCTATCCTGTCGCCGTCGCGGCTGACCTTCAGGCGGCAGCCGTTGGGGCAGACTATACAGACCATTTCGATGACATTCACTTTGCGTCAGTCCTTTCGGTTAAAACTCATATTCCATGGAATCGTAGGCGACGAGGAAGCCCTTCTCCGCCGCCGCGGGGACAAATTCGTCGTGGGTCGCGCCGCCGTTGTGGGAGAAGTGGTTGCAGCAGAAAACCGTCTTATCCGTCGCAAGCCCCTCTTTTATCATGCGATCCTTCGTGTCCGCGTCGGCGGAGAGACCCATGTGACCTTGGCGGTAGTTCTCGAACATGCCCGTGCAGTCTATTGAGACAAAATCGAATACGGGCTTTTCCCGCTCGAGATATTCCCATGTCTCGTCGGGGAAATATCCGGTGTCGTGCGCGTAGAGCATCGTCTTTTCGCCGTTTGATATTATATAGATAAACGGGTCGGTCTTTTGATCGTGATCCGCCTTGAGCGCGGTCACGGTGCAGCCCTCGACCTCAAACGGCTCAAACGCCCTTACGGGGTGCAGCGCGAGAACATGCTTTTCTGTCAGCTCATCGCACCACGCCATGTCCCTTATCTGTTGAAGCGTCGCATCCGAACCGTAGAAGCTCAGCGGAGTCACCTCGTCGCCCATGAAATTTGCGAAGCATTCCGGCAGGCGCATCTGAATGTCCTGCGGATAGAGGTGATCCTCGTGCGCGTGGGTGATAAGACAGGACTTTATCGAGATAAGATCGATATTGTCGCGCAGGGTGTGAATAAAGGTGTCGGGGCAAAAGTCGAGAAGAAGACGGTCGTCGATTATCGCCTGGGAGCGGGTGCGGATATTCCTGCCGCCCGCCGCCCTTGATTTTTTGCACACCTCGCAGCGGCAGAAAATTGCCGGAACGCCCTCGGCTGCCGCCGTACCGAGATATTTTATCTTCATTTTATGTCCTCCATGCCGACGGTTATCCTGTCTGCTGTTCTGTCTGAAATATTTTCGGTGCTCAGAACCTCCATCTCCGAGGAGGAGAGATTTGCAAACCGTTTGCTTATCAGCTCGTTGTTGCCGCTCGCGACAGTGACGGACTGCTTTTTGAATTCGCTGCGCGTTCTGAAATACATTGTCATGCCGTCCTTCGCCGCCTTGTCGTAATACTGCGGGACAACATAGAGAAACTTTGTTCTGTCATATTCAACGGGTATTTTGTCGCTCATCTTATTTGCGCCCTTGCAGTATTCGGCTGCGGATTCGCCCGCCTGATCCCCCGAAACGGAGACATAATCGACAAGGTCGTTGACATGCAGTGCGTTGCCGCAGGAGAATACGCCGGGCACGTTCGTCATCAGCGTCTGATCGACTGCCGCGCCCTTTGTCGCGGGGTCAAGCTTGACTCCGAGCATCTGCGCCACCTCGTTCTCGGGCAGAAGTCCGACGGAGAGGATGAGCGCGTCGCAGGGGATTATCCGTGCGGTGGATTCTGTCGGCTGCATCCTTTCGTCAACCCGGCAGACCTCGACCGCTTCAACGCGCTTGACGCCGAAAACCTTTGTGACCGTGGTCGAGAGGTGGAGCGGGATATTGAAATCGTGCAGGCACTGGTGGACATTTCGCGCAAGACCTGCGGGGGTGTCCTTTATCTCGTATACGCCCTCGACGCTCGCGCCCTCAAGGGTGAGGCGGCGTGCCATTATCATGCCGATGTCTCCGCTGCCGAGAATAACGCAGCGGCGCGTGGGTATCTGACCGAGGATGTTGACGAAATACTGAGCAGTGCCGGCGGTGTATATGCCGGCGGGTCTGTCGCCGTGGATGAACACCTGACGCGAGGTGCGCTCGCGGCAGCCGCACGCGATAACAACAGCCTTTGAGCGGCAGACAAGTATGCCCTGTGCGCTCTGCACGGTGAGGGTGAAGCCCTCCGCCGTTTTCTCGGCGTCCGTTACGAATGCATTTATTCTGTAATCTATTCCGAGGGAGAGAAACTCCCTGATGAATCTTCCCGCATATTCGGAACCGGTCAGACGCTCGCCGAAGCGGATGAGTCCGAAGCCGTCATGCACGCACTGCTTGAGGATTCCGCCGAGCTTGTGCTCGCGCTCTATAAGCAGCACGTTCGCACCGTTCTTGTGCGCGGATATCGCGGCCGCAAGACCTGCCGGACCGCCGCCGAGGACTATTACATCATATATGAGCTCAGTCATTGTCGGTGTCCTCCTTTTCAAACAGCAGGCTGCTGTCTCCGCCGCTCTTGGTGACGTCGGTCATCCTCATGCCGGTCTGCTCGCAGATAATGCCCGTGACCAGCGGCATACAGAAGCCTCCCTGACATCTGCCCATTCCGGGGCGCACGCGGCGCTTTATCGCGTCGATCGAGGTCGCGGGAACGGGGGAGTTTATCGCGTCGATTATCTCGCCGCGGCTGATGCCCTCGCAGCGGCACACGACGATGCCGTAATCGGGATTCTTTTCAATCGCCGCCTGTCTCTCCGCAACCGAGAGCTTCGCCATGACGGGGGTCACTCTGCGGTTGGGGTCGAATTTCTCGTTGGGCACGACCTCCATGACCTTCGAGAGGCGGTCAACGGTTATTTTGCCGATATCCTCCGCTATCGCCGGAGCGCTCGCGAGTCCGGGGGACTGGATTCCGGCGGCGTGGATGAGATTCCAAAGCTTTTCGGAGCCCTCGACGATGAACTCCTCCTCGTATGTCGCGGCGCGTATGCCTGCAAAATATGTTATAACATCTGCTTTTGAGAAGCCCTTTATCAGCTGAAGATGCTTGTCGAGCATCGCATCGACATTCTCGCGCTTTGTCGAGAAGTCCTCCCTGTACGGCTGCTCGAATGCGTCGGGACCGACAAGAACATTGCCGTCTATCGTGCGCATAACGCCGCCGCCCTTGGTGTCCGAGGTCGCCTGTGAGAGACCGATGAGTCCCATTGACCTCTGAACAAGAGGTCCCTGCTTCTTGTCGAGTATCGCAAGGTGCCCCTTTCTCGGATGGATGGTGAAGAAGCGGTCGCCCGCCATTTCGGCTATCTTGTCCGAGAACACGCCCGCCGCGTTTATGACCGCCTTGGGGTGAACGGTACCTCTGTTCGTATGTACGGCAACTATCCTGTCGCCCTCGGTATCAATTGAAGTTACAATCGTGTCGAGCGAGACCTTCGCGCCGTTTTCGACTGCGTTCTCCGCGAACGCAACGGTTAATTTATAGGGCGAGAGCACGCCGGATGACGGAAACTCAAACGCGCCTATAGCCTCGTCCGTGATGTTGGGCTCGATGCGGTGGAGCTCCTCGCGGCTTATCTTCCTGCCCTCTATTCCGAGATGCTTTTCGCGGTAGTTGAACACGAGAGGCGAGAAGAAGCCGAATATCTTCTCGCTGTAGAGTATAAGATTGCTCCAGCGCTCGAACGGAACGGAAAGCTCCCTGCACACCTGAGTGTACATCGCGTTGCCGCGCACGTTCATCTCGCCGCGCTTTGTGCCGACATGGGACGCGATGCCCGGATGGATCATGCCGTCGTTTCTCGACGAGGTCTGCATCGCAACATCGCTCTCTTTATCGACGAGCAGAATATTGAGCCTGTAGCGTGTCAGCTCTCTCGCGACAGAGCAGCCGATAACGCCGCCGCCGATGATGAGAACATCGGGCTGAGCGCCCTCGAGCGAACCGTCGGTGAACTTCGGTGCGCGTATGGCGGGCTCGGTGAATCCCCTGAGCGAGATATCGTTGAGCACGCCCTTGTAGCCGAACTTGGCGGCAGTCCTGCCTGCCTTTACAATGTCGGTCCACTCGGTCATCTCGCCCTCAAGGCGAATACACTTGCCGACCTCGGTGCATTCTATTCCGCCATAGCCCTTTTTCTCGAGCTTGCTGCGAACCTTCTGCACTTTCTGAGCCATATTCATCTCCCCTTTGACTGCGGTATCGCGCATTGTATGCCGAACCTCTCTGCATATATAATGATAACATAAATGCAAAAGAAAAGCCACGGCGAACGGCGGAACCTTGCTTTATATTTTTTACGATTCTTGTTCGGTTGTCCGAACATCTTGACAAAATTATAGCATTATATTAGAATAGTGTCAAGTGTATTGAAAAGTTTATTTTATCTTAATTTCATCGGGGAGTTTCTATGGACAGTCTGAGCAGGTTGCCGCTCTATCTGCAGGTCAAAAATTACATAACCTCTATGATAGACTCCGGCGACTATCCTGCCGGTTCAAAGCTGCCGACGGAAAAGGAACTGATGAATACCCTCGGCGTGGGCAGGGCGACCGTTCGCTCCGCGCTCTCCGAGCTTGAGCATGACGGCAGGATATACAAGCGCCACGGAGTCGGCACATTTGTCAGCTCCAACAAGTGGAGACCCGCCTTCGAGCCGATAATCTCTCTGACCTATTCGCTCGAGAAGCTCGGATTTGAGATAAGAAACGTCATCATTTCATCGGGGCTCGAATATCCGAAGGGCGAGCTTACGAGGCACTTTCCGCAGGATAAGAAAATAGGCAGACTCAGCAGGCTGCGCCTTGCCGGCGGCGAGACCGTGGCGATTGAGGACAGTTACTTTACCGAGGAGCTGTATGACATTGTGCGCTCCCTCGACCCGAACAAGTCGGTGGCGCACGCGATACTTGACAGCGACGGCGTCGATGTTGACAGGATAGATATGAAGATAGTTCTGCGGATGCCGACCGCAAAGGAGCAGAAGCAGCTGAAGCTCGCACCGGGCGAGCGGGTGGCTCAGCTGACGCGCTGGACCTTCAGCGCGGACAGGGCGATAAACTATGTGCGCTTCGTTATGCGCGAACGCCTTGTCCAAACGCCGTTCGGCGGTTGATTTGTTTATATCGGGCACTCGGCCCGATGGTATATAGGAGACCGGACGCACCGCGTCCAACGAGAGGAAAAAGAAAATGAAAAACAAACTCAAAGCGGTCGCCTGCCTGGGACTCGCGGTGTGCGTGGCTTCGGGTCTGTGGGCGTGCTCAAGGGAAACTGTGCAGAAAGAGCCCGAGAGCAGCGACACCACGATCAACTATGTCTACAACGGTACCTACGACATCTCAAATATTCCGGAGGAGACTCTCGGCGAAGAGATGCCGGTGACGGAGATTGAGACAAACACGAACGGCGAAACTTATATCGTCGTTGAACAGCCGACGCAGACCGTTCAGGACGGCGCCGAGCAGCCTCATACGGTGCTCAAGGGCGGAAGCAGAATAAGCGAAACCGCGGAGCGGAGCAATGCCGAGTCGGTCAGCGTCACTCTGCCGGAGGGCGCAACGATGGCGGATATGTTCGCGATTCTCGAAGCAAAAGGGGTCGCCTCGTTCAGCGCATTGATGAACACCGCAGTCAACACCGACTTCAGCTATTTTCCGCTTATAGGTGCGCAGGGAAAAACCGGCAGGGCGTTTGCACTCGAGGGGTATATACGCGCAGGCACGTATACTTTTACCAAAAATACCGCGCCCGCCGATGTCATAAGCAGACTGCTGCGCAGCATGGAGAGCTTTGTGAGCACCTCCATGCGCCGTCAGATAGCGGCGAGAAACATGAGCGTCGATGAGGTTATCACGATAGCTTCAATTGTTGAAACGGAGAGCGGCGGCGATGTCGCCCAGATGGCGAAAATCTCGTCCGTCATTCAGAACAGGCTCAAGGCGGGTATGCAGCTCGAAATGAACTCGACCGGCAGATATGTCGATTCGGTTATAAAAAACTATATAAAGAGCGACGACCCGGAGACGCAGAGCAAATATGAGGAGTATTACAATACCTTCAAGTGCGCGGGGCTTCCCGCAGGACCGATATGCAGTCCCGGCTCTGAGGCCGTGAAGTCCGCTATCAGTCCGCTGGACACGGACTATCTGTATTTCTGCGTCGGGGAGGACGGAGTTTACCGCTATGCGGCAACGGCGGAGGAGCACCGAGCCAATCTGATTTCGGCAGGTCTTGCACCGGCGGAGACGGACACACCGTCTCAGCCGTAAAAAAGTTCCATACAAATAAAGAAAAGGAATAAGGTCGCCCGAAAGGGCGGGAGAGGGAGATATCAATATGGATAACGATGTAATTCTTACGAACATTTCGAAGCTTGGATCTATGAGCACGGCGATAGGCTGCGAAGCTATGCGTCAGCTCGAAACGGAGTCCGGCAAAAGCAAAGAGGTCTACGCTCATCTCGACAAGCTCTTCAAGCTTCTCGATGACCGCAACCCCTATGCGCGCACCCGCGCATTCGTGCTTATAGCCAAGAATGTCGCATGGGATTCGAGAAAGAAAATCGACAGGAATATCGACAGACTTCTCAATACCGTCGGCACGGAGCAGGCGACGACGGTTCGCCAGTGCATTCAGGCACTGCCGCTTATAACCGATGCAAAGCCCGAGCTCAGGCAGAAAATAGCCGAGGCTCTGCGTGCGATAAACCCCGAAAAATACCCCGTGCGTATGCGCAGCATACTCACAGAGGATATCAAAAACGCTCTCGCGGCGGCCGAAAAATAAAATTTTTCAAGATTTGGGCGAAAAAACTTGACGAACGGGTATGTCTGTGCTAAACTGATTATACCTCTGTGAGAGGGCTATTTTTTTCTGCCCTTATTTTTGGCCGGTTCAGAGGGAGGCTAATCAAATCCTAAGATATTGGAGGTGCCGTCATGAGAGTAAAGATTACTCTTGCTTGCACGGAATGCAAGCAGCGCAACTACAACACTGTTAAAAACAAGAAGAACACACCGGACAGGCTGGAGATGAACAAGTACTGCCGTTTCTGCAGGAAGCATACTCTCCACAAAGAAACAAAGTAAGTCGGGAGGTATAAAAATGGCGAAAAAAGAGAACACCTCTGCCGCCGCAAAGGTCGCCAAGGCCGAGAAGCAGGCCAAAAAAGGCACCGATGACTCCAAGCTTACTTCTGCCCAGAAGGTCGCCAAGGCTGAAAAGTCCAAGGCGAAGAGCGCAAAACCCAAGAATCCCAACGGGAATGTCTTCAAGCGTTTTGCCAAGGGTTTCAAGAAGTTCTGGAAGGACTTCAGAGGCGAGATCAAAAAAATCACATGGCCCGGCGCGAAAACCGTTCTCAAGAACACCGGCGTCGTGCTCGTTTCGGTCGCTGTTGTCGGCGTAGTCATCTATGCCATCGACCAGGGTCTGTCTTTCCTCGTATCCAAGCTTATTGAGCTTGCCCAGAAGACCGGCGAGAACAAGGAAACTGCCGCCGCGATCCTGAGCATGATGGGTCTCGGCTTATAACGGAGGAAAACGCGATGTCTGCTGATGCCAAATGGTATGTGGTGCACACCTATTCCGGCTACGAGAATAAGGTCGCCACGAATATCGAAAAAATGGTCGAGAACCGTAAGATGCAGGATCAGATCCTTGAGGTTCAGATCCCCACCGAGATCGTCACCGAGATAAAGGACGACAAAAAGCGCGAGGTTGAGCGCAAGCTCTTCCCAGGCTATGTGCTTGTCAAGGCCGCTGTTACCTATGACGAGAACAACGTCCCCTCTATGAGCGACGACGCATGGTTCGTGATCAGAAATACCAGAGGCGTGACCGGATTCGTAGGTCCCGAGAGCAAGGCTACTCCGCTCTCCGATGATGAGGTTCTCAAGCTCGGCGTTGAAAAGAAGAGCATTGAGGTCGAATATAAGGTGGGCGATACCGTGAAAATCACGGATGAACGCCTTGAGGGCTTCTCCGGCACGGTCACGAAGATCGATATGGATAGCGAGACTGTCACCGTCTCCGTTTCCGCGTTCTTCGGAAAAGAGACGTCTGTCGAGCTTGAGCTCGATCAGGTCGAACTCGAAAAGTAATTTTTTATCCCGGTAATACGGACTCTATGTCCTTATTATAGCGCTTTATGCGCGCGGAGCTTCGGCTCCCGTGGGAGGGGATGCTTCCCCGACATTTACCACATTCTTATGGAGGTGCAAGTCATGGCACAGAAAGTTGTTGGCTTAATCAAATTGCAGATTCCCGCCGGTAAGGCAACTCCGGCTCCGCCCGTCGGCCCCGCGCTCGGTCAGCACGGCGTCAACATCATGGCGTTCACAAAGGAATTCAACGAGAGAACGAAGAATGACATGGGTCTTATAATCCCCGTCGTCATCACCGTCTATGCGGATCGTTCCTTCACATTCGTAACAAAGACTCCGCCCGCCGCAGTCCTCATCAAGAAGGCATGCGGAATCGAGAGCGGTTCAGGCGTTCCCAACAAGACAAAGGTCGCAACGATCACTACCGAGCAGATAAGAAAGATCGCCGAGCAGAAGATGCCCGACCTCACCGCTGCAAGCATCGAGACCGCTATGAGCATGATAGCCGGTACCGCACGCAGCATGGGCGTCACAGTTGCTGATTGATGCTTCCTGTGGGAGGAAGAATCCGATTTAACCACACGATTGGGAGGAAACTATAATGAAACACGGTAAGAAATACAACCAGGGTGCTCAGCTTGTTGACAGAGCTGCCCTTTATGAGCCCAACGAGGCTCTTGACATAGCCGTTAAGACTGCAACGGCAAAGTTCGATGAGACTGTCGAAGTTCACATCCGCCTGGGTGTTGACTCCCGCCACGCCGACCAGCAGGTCAGAGGCGCCGTCGTTCTTCCGAACGGCACCGGCAAGAAGGTTCGCGTAGCCGTCTTCGCCAAGGGTGCGGACGCTGAGGCTGCTGTTGCCGCAGGCGCCGAGATCGTCGGTGCAGAGGATCTTGTCGCCAAGATTCAGGGCGAGGGCTTCATGGATTTCGATGTCGCCATCGCCGCTCCGAACATGATGGGTCTCGTCGGCCGTCTCGGTAAGGTTCTCGGTCCCAGAGGTCTTATGCCCAGCCCCAAGGCCGGCACGGTTACACCCGATGTCGCCAAGGCTGTCAACGAGGCTAAGGCCGGTAAGATCGAGTACCGTCTCGACAAGACCAACATCATCCACTGCCCCATCGGCAAGGCTTCCTTCGGTGCCGAGAAGCTCGGTGAGAACTTCAACACCCTGCTCGACGCTATAGTCAAGGCTAAGCCCGCCGCCTCCAAGGGTCAGTATATCAAGTCCTGCGTCGTCGCTTCGACTATGGGCCCCGGCATCCGCATCAACCCCTCCAAGGTTCTCAATGCGGGCTCTGCCGAATAAAAAAGTTATTGACACGCGCCTGTTCGTGTGTTAGTATAATAAAGCTGTTCTAACCAAAGACAGCAGGTGCAACGGGCTTTAGGCCCGGCATAAGGTGAAAACCGCCTGCCGAGGAAAGGAAGCTGCGCGCAGTTATTCTGCGTATTATGCAGATATTTAACCCTTTTCCCAGCTTGCGGAAGAGGGTTTTTCCTTTTGCCTTTGCAACCACCATTTCCGGAGGTGAAACTATGCCAAGCGAAAAAATTCTTGAACAGAAGAAGCAGATCGTGAGCGATCTTGCAGACACACTCAGCTCTTCCGTCGCAGGTGTTATCGTTGACTACAAGGGTATCAATGTCGAGGACGACACAAAGCTGCGTAAGGATCTTCGCGAGGCGGGCGTCAAGTACGCAGTCGTCAAGAACACTATCCTCAAGCTTGCAGCCGAGAAGGCGGAGCTTTCCGATATCGATGATGTTCTTGAGGGCACGACCGCTATCGCAACGAGCGCAGACGATTATACCGCCGCCGCCCGTATCCTTTGCAAGTATGCGAGCACCAGCAAGACCTTCACCGTTAAGAAGGGCTTCCTGGACGGTAAGGTCATAGGCGTTGACACTGTCGAAAGCCTTGCAAAGCTGCCTTCAAAGGACGTGCTTCTTGCAACCGTCTGCAACGCGTTCCAAGCACCCATCGCCGCTTTCGCCAGAGCTATGCAGGCTCTTGTTGAAAAGGGCGGCGTAACCCCGGTTCCCGCCGAAGAGGCGGCAGCCGAAGCTTAAAGAAAAAGCTAACTTACTAATTGGAGGTAATTCAAAATGGCAAACGAGAAAATTACAAGCATTTTAGAGACTCTTGACACCCTTACCGTTATCGAGCTTTCCGAGCTCGTCTCCGCTGTTGAGGAGAGATACGGTGTTTCCGCTGCTGCCGCTGTTGCTGTTGCTGCTCCCGCTGAGGGCGGTGCTGCTGCTGCCGAGGAGCAGACCGAGTTCGACGTTATCCTTACTTCTGCCGGCGCTGCCAAGATCAACGTTATCAAGGCTGTCCGTGAGATCACCGGTCTCGGTCTGAAGGAAGCTAAGGAGCTCGTTGACGGCGCTCCCAAGGCTGTTAAGGAGAAGGTTTCTGCTGACGACGCTGAGGCTGCCAAGGCTAAGCTCGAAGAGGCAGGCGCAACTGTCGAGGTTAAGTAATTTAACTTTGAATAACAAAAACTGCTGTGGAATCTCCGCGGCAGTTTTTTCTTTTATCCGGCGGGTCGGTTCTGTTGGGTGCGGCGATGTGGGACACTTTGCAAAAAAGTGTTGCCTACGGCTTTATTTTTTAGATAAATCGCCTCGAATAGGCTCTCTTAATTGTTTTTTCGTATTTACTTTTTGCTTTAGTCTATGCTATAATCACTTTGTGCAGGTTGTATTTTAACGCCGTTGCGCACTGTGTGAAATTGACTCATTATCATAAATATCAAGTATTTTGGAGGTTTTTTTAATGAAGCACGCAGATCTCATCTCGCAGATGACGCTGGAGGAAAAAGTCGCGTTCTGCTCCGGCAGCGACTATTGGCACACCGCGTCCATCGAGCGTCTGGGCATTCCTTCCATACTCTGGAGCGACGGCCCTCACGGTATCCGCAACAGCGTGGGTACTCACGATAAGGACGACAAGGACAAGAAAAAGGAGAAGAGCGAGGGAATCGACGGGCTGCTCGGCGGTATTCCGGCAATCTGCTATCCCACTGCGGCGACTACCGCCTGCTCTTGGGATCCCGAGCTCATCTACGGCATGGGCGAGCTCCTCGGCGAAGAGTGCATAGCTGAGAAAGTATCCGTCCTGCTCGGACCCGGAACCAACATGAAGCGTTCGCCCCTCTGCGGCAGAAACTTCGAGTATTTTTCGGAGGATCCGTATCTTGCCGGTAAGATGTCCGCCGCTTTCATAAACGGCGTTCAGTCCAAGGGCATCGGCACTTCGCTCAAGCATTACGCGGTCAACAGCCAGGAGACCCGCAGAATGACCGTCAGCGCAGTCGTTGACGAGAGAACTCTGCGCGAGATATATCTCACCGCTTATGAGATAGCCGTCAGGGAGTCTCAGCCCTGGACTATCATGTGCATGTACAACCGCCTCAACGGCGTCTACGGCGCAGAAAACAAGTGGCTTCTTACCGATGTCCTCCGCCATGATTTCGGCTTTGAGGGCATGATAGTCACCGACTGGGGCGCGGAGAACGACCGTGTTCTCGGTCTGCTCGCAGGTCAGAATCTCGAAATGCCCACCTCGAACGGCGACGGCAACAGAAAGATATATGACGCAGTCAAGCGCGGCGAGATAAGCGAGGACTTCCTCGACGAGATGGTCGACGGCGTTGTCGATGTTATCATGCGTGCAAAGGAAGTTCTTGCGGACGGCAAGGGCTACAATGCGGGCGAGCATCACGCGGCGGCACGCAAAATTGCGGGCGAGAGTATGGTGCTTCTCAAGAATGATGACAATATCCTGCCACTGAGCAAGAAGGCAAAGGTCGCAGTTATCGGTCAGATGGCAAAGAAGCCGCGTCACCAGGGCGCCGGCAGCTCTCTTGTCAACTCTATCAAGATAGACAGCGCATATAACACCATGTTCGAAGAGGGCATCGATGTTATCTACGCCGACGGCTATGCGATGACGAAGAAGGAGAAGAAAAATTCTCCCGAGACTTACATAGCCGACGCAGTTGAGGCGGCAAAGAAAGCGGATGTCGCAGTTCTGTTCATCGGTCTTACCGACGAGTTCGAATCCGAGGGCTTCGACAGAACCCATCTTCGCATCCCGCCCGAGCATGTCGCACTGCTCAGCGCTATACGCGGCGTTACCGAGAATATAGTCGTCGTCCTTGCGGGCGGTGCGGTTGTCGAGATGCCGTGGATAGGCGAGACAAAGGCTCTTCTCAACAGCTACCTCGGCGGCGAGGCGAGCGGCAGCGCAGTCACCGATATCCTTTTCGGCGATGTCAACCCCTCCGGCAAGCTCGCGGAGACCTATCCGTTCTCCCTTGAGGACACCCCCTGCTACAACAATTTCCCCGGACATACCGCGACTGTCGAGTATCGTGAGAGCGTGTATATCGGCTACCGCTATTATGACACGGCGAAGAAGAACGTCCTGTTCCCGTTCGGCTTCGGTCTGTCCTACACCACTTTTGAGTACAGTGACCTCAAGGTCTCTGCGGACAGCATAAAGGACACCGACACTCTCAAGGTTTCGTTCAAGATAAAGAACACCGGCGACAGAGACGGCGCAGAGGTTGCCGAGCTCTATGTTGCCCAGGAAAACAGCACCATCTTCCGCCCCGAGAAGGAGCTCAAGGGCTTTAAGAAAGTCTTCCTCAAGGCGGGCGAGGAGAAAGAGGTCGAAATCGAACTCAGTAAGCGTGCATTCGCTTTTTACGATGTCGATCTCGGCGACTGGCATGTTGAGACGGATAATTATAAGCTTCTCGTCGGCGCATCGAGCCGCGATATCCGCCTCGAGGGCAGCGTAAAGGTCGAGAGCACCGTTGACGCTCCCGTCAAGGATCTCAGAGAGACCATGCCCGCTTATTATTCGGCGGATGTTATGAATGTCCCGGACGATCAGTTTGAGGCTCTTCTCGGTCATGAGATTCCCGAGAGCGAGATTCACGACTATCCGAACCTGACCTTTGCCAATACTCTTGAGGACGCCGCCTGCGGCAAGAACGGCGCGAAGCTCTGCAAGCTGCTGCGCAAGTTTGTCGGCTCGGACGGCATGGCGTGCTCGATAGCGCTCCAGACTCCCGTCAAGAATTTCGTCTCCATGAGCATGGGCGTGTTCAGCGAGGAGCTCGGACATCAGCTTCTGGATATCCTCAACGACAAAAAGCCCATGGGACGCGGCATACTCGTTCTTATAGGCAAGGCGATTCCCGCCGTTGTCAAGGGACTCCCGAACCTGCTCAAGAGCATCTGATAACCCCAAATTCAATTATCCGCTGCAAAAGGTGCGGCGGATAATTTTTTGCGCGGAAAACCCCGTTGACTGTATTATGCTATAGAGAGTAAACTTTATTTATCGGTGTTTCGGAGGTCAGACTGTGAAAAACAAAGACAGCGTGGAGCTTATAGAATACACAAAGGCGCAGGACGCGCTCAACTGCGTCACTCACGCACTCGGCGCAGTGCTCGGCGCGGCGGTGCTCGTTCTGCTGATTAAAAAGGCGGTGCCGTTTAACAGCGCACGATATACGGCTTCGGCGATTGTCTACGGACTTTCGCTTATTCTGCTCTACGGCGCGTCGGCGGTCTATCACGGCTTGCCGCAGGGTGAAGCGAAGCGGACAGCCCGTCTCGTCGATCATTCGGCTATTCCGATTTTGCTCGCGGGCACCGCGACCCCGTGCGCACTTATCACGCTCTATAATCACAACAAATTCTGCTGCGCCGCCGTGCTCCTGCTCGGCTGGGGGAGCGTGATATTCGGGCTTGTCGCGAAGCTTTTATTTTTCCAAAGGACGAAAGCCGCCTGCGTCGCGGTCTATATAATTGCCGGCGCGGTGATGCTCTCATGCTCGCTCGCGGTTATAGATGAGATAAATATTCACGCACTCCTGCTTTTGGTGCTCGGCTGCGCAGTCTATCTTTTCGGTTCGATATTCTGCGCCGTCGGCAGAAAGCACCCGTGGTGCCATGTGCCGTTTCATATGTTTATGGTCGCGGGCAGCATGATACACGCCTATGTGATATACGAATATGTTTTCATAGCCGCGTGATTGCGGTCAGATGGATATTTGTCCCCGTCCGGCACAGCACGACCGAATAAACAAAATATAAATAATATAAAATTTTTATTACCATTTGTCTTGACTTTGCGTTGTCAGAGATAGTAAACTTTAATTGGAGAACGATCCGCACGGATCGCGCCGAGAGGGACGGCGTAAAGTTAAGGGACGGTGCGTCAAAGGAACGCACTGAAAGGATGGTAATATGAGAGGTATGTCTGCCGCAAGGTCAAGGTCTGATTTCGGTCGCGCCGATGTTCTCAGAAGAAGAGGACTGAGAGACGAGAGCGTCCTGGAGGCACTTCTTGCCTCCGAGTGCGGTCAGGGAGAGCCGATGCTGCTCAAGGCGGAGCTTTTCGACCGCATGAACCACACCTGCCGCCAATTCACGGACGGGATGACGAGAATGAGGTTCGACTATGATTTCACGGTCGATATCGATGCATTGAAAACGGTCATTCAATGTCTGCTTGAACGCGTGCCGGTGCTGCACTCGTCATTTTCGGCGAATTTTTTCAATCCGTTCTGGCATGTGCGCGATTACAGGATAGACGAGGTCGTGACCTATGAGCACTCGTCCGATGACCGCGCCGCAGAGAGCTTTATGTGCGGCTCGATACCGCACAGCGCACCGCTTCAGATACGGTGTCACGCAGTATTTTTTGACGGCAAAACAGCTGTCTGCTTTTTGATAAACCATATGTGTGCCGACGGCGGCGACCTTATGCGTATTATGCGGGCGGTCTGCGCGAATTACACCGCCTATGTCGAAAACGGCGTTCCGCCGATAAATTTCCCGACGGGCAGGAGAAATTTCAGCCGCGTCTACGGAGATTTTACGGTTGCCGACCGCATAAGGGCTGCACTGCTTTTCTCGAACCCCACCTCAAAGGATAAAAACAGACTTCCGCTGACCGCATCATGCGATGACGATGTGACAAAAATAATCCGCCGCAAGATACCGGCGGAGCTGTTCGATGCCGCGAGAAAAGCGGGCAAAAAATACGGCGCGACAGTCAATGATATCGCGACTGCTGCATGCTTTTATGCCCGTTATGAGACGGAGAAGCTTGACCCCGGCAAGCCGCTTGAAATATCCTGCGCCGTAAATCTCCGCCGTCATATGGCGTCACCCGAAAATACGGGGATAACAAATTATACCGCGTTTATGAACTGCTCCGTTCCGAGTCGCGGAGCCGATATGGTCGAGCTGCTCCGAAATGTTGCCGAGTGCAACCGCAAAAATAAGGACGATAAGTTTTTGGCGCTCCACGGACTTTCCCTGCTCGCAATAGCATATAACACCATGATATACGCTCAGGCGGGCATGGTGATAAGGCTGCTTCGCAAGGACACCGGCTTCGTTTTCAGCAATGTCGGCGTGTTTAAGCCGGAGGAAATCTCCGTGTGCGGTCATGTGCCGTATGACAGTCTCATGTGCGGAGGCGCGAAGAACAAGCCCTGCGTCGTGCTCGTCGGCTGCACCGTGAACGGCGAATTTTGTCTGTCTACCTGCATCCGCGGAACTCGGGAGGACAAGAAAATAATAGACGGTTTTTTGCAGGAAGTCGAAAAGGGCTTTACTCTGATAGCCGAACTCTGATATAATAACAGTGTGTGAAATTATCTCAGGAGGAACGCCGATGAAACATGATTATCACGGAAAACCGGCTTCGCTTTCGGCGCGGCTTATGCGCGTTGCGATGCGGTACAAAAAGGAAGAGAAACCCGAAAAGACGGCGGAGCTTGAGGCTCTGCCGAAGAAAGAGCTCGGCGAAAACGAGAAAAGACGCCTGCCGGAGTTTATAGCCTCCGGCGATGTCACCTGCTTTTGCGTTGACGGAAACAATGTGCTGTGGATAGGCACGAATGAGGGACTTTGGCGCGTGGACGAGAGCGAAAAAGACGAGCTCGACCGCGTGCAGTGCTTCAGGGCCAACGCCTGTATGCTCGATAACAATGTCAAAGCCGTTGAGTCGGACGGCAGCAACGGCGTATGGGTGCTGACCGAAACAGGAGTGGCGCACATTGAAATGCGTATGCTCTCGGTCGAGCACAAGGCGAATCTTCATTCCGCAATGGATGAGAGAATAGTTCAGCGACGCGGAATGCTCAGCGGAACGGACTGGAATGCCGAAAGAAACAAATGGATGCCGCATGAGTCCGACAATGACGGACTCTGGACTGCTCTTGTCGCAATGGGCGACATCTGCCGCTACGGCGTGATGAAGAACGACCCGAAATATACCCCGGAGCAGGTCGAGCACGCACGCAAGGTCGCGACGCGCTGGACGGAAGCGGTACTTCTGCTTGAATACATACCCTCGTGGAAGGGCAAGGTCGCGTCGTTCGTCCGCTACAATGAGCCGGGCACGAACCGCGCCTCCAAAGGCTATCTCAAGCGCGGCAGAGAGGGCAAATTAAATATCCCCGATGTCGGACCCACGGGCTTTATCCATGCCGAGCTCGGTCCCGTCGATGAGGACGACTGGGCGGAGCGCGACGCAGTGCCGGAGATAGTTTTCCGCAATGTCGAGGGCTATATAGCGCGCTCATACCATGTCACCGACCCCGTCAACGACCCTATCCCGTTTCGTGACGGCGTTTTCTTCAAAAAGGTCTATGACCCCGACGGGAAGCTCGTCAGCGTGCGCGTGCCCACGAGCAGCGACAAGGGCGACGATCTGCCCGGACTGCTCACCGTTGACAGCTCATTAGAAATACCCGAGCGTCTGCGCCGCCTCTATGCGGACGAGGTTGACCCCGCGACAGGCAAGCATTGGGGCGACGATGATATAGTCTATAAATGCGACACCTCGAACGACGAGCTGACCGGTCACTATGCGATATGGCAGCTTGCATATGACATACTCGGCGAGGACGACCCGGAGCTCCGCGAGATAATCGCGACGATAGCCGAGCGCCACGCCCGCCACTTCGCGGACAACGACTATGCCCACACCGACGCAGGCGGTCAGCCGACCTCATGGGCGCGTATGACGAGGGAGTACTATCTCAACCGCGACTGCGAGGGCTACGAGGACGGACCGCTCGGCACGATGATCCTGCTCCAGCTGTTCAAAGTCGCTCACCATGTCACCGGCAACGAGCGCTGGGATAAGGAATACCGCAAGCTTGCGCTCGAAGAGCCTTATCGCTACGCCGATCTCGCCTGCGAGCACTACGAGCGATATGAGAACAAGATAAAGGAATTTTTGCACAACGAGGAGCTCGACTCCGAGACGCTGTTCCCGATAGTCGTCAAGACGATGAATTATTCCGACACGCGCATGGCGGCGATAGTCTATTACACCATGTCGCAGCTCGAGGATGACCCGATATTGCTCGAAAAGTTCAGGCGCGGTGCGGACTGCTGGTGGAGGCTCGAAAAATACGGGCGCGATATAGAGTGGTCGCTCGTCTATCAGCTGATGTACCCCGACGAGGAGAAATACGACGCGTTCGGCAGACCCTGCAAGGAGGTTCTCGCATGGCAGGTCTTGCGCTATCCCGTCAGCTCCCGTGAGATTTTTATCGACAACACCACGCGCCCCGACGCCCGCGAAGAGGACGGAATGCTCTGGTATAAGGACACGCACAAGCAGATTCCCTATGCCGTTGCGATGGATGAGCGAGGCGCGACGGGCACGGATTTCTTCAACGCCCGCCAGGGGAAGGGGAATGACAGAGTTGAAATTAACGGCTCCTACAACCTCATTATGCCCTATTGGATAGGTCGCTACAACGGTCTGCTCAAGGAGGAGAGCGAGGGCGGCGACATCACCGCCGACGAGCTCGAGGAGATTCTCAGAACGCAGTAAAAAACAAAAATAAACAAAAACAAAGGTCATTTTTCGCGGCAGCTGTCGTGAAGAATGACCTTTGTTTTTCAGATTTCCGTGCAGGACAGGCTCAGCTCAGCCTTTCTCCGGCACTGCATATTTATGAGGAATATTTTCGGTCAGCGCGGCTATCATGCTGTCCGCAGAAATTATTTCCACATTGTCGCCGAGACAGCCGATAAAATATGCGAGGTCGTCAGGACCGACCGTCCACTGATGGACATTTATGACCGAGTAGCCGTTTATCGAGCCGATGTCTGCGGGATAGGAGTTGACGATATCCGCCTGCTCCTTTAACCATTCGTGGGTCACGCTGTCCGCATTCCCGCTGGGATGCCACAACGAAAGCCTTACGGCAACAAAGGGCTTGTCGTTTGCAAAATACACTCTGCCCTCGCCGGAGGAATACCTGTCTGGATCCAGCTGGAGGATTCCGCCGTGAATGTTTTCGTATCTTGCAAAATATTTGAGCTTGTTTGCAAATGCGCGGTTCGTCAGAAGGCTCGGCTTGTCGTCGAGCAGGGTCATTGTCGTCAGCTCGCTTTCAAGCATCGCGGCAGCCGTCAGATCGGAATATGCCTCAAGCTCCCCGCTCGCCATTTTTGATATCCTCGCATAACCCGCGCCCGACGGTCCCGTTATGAACGAGGTGCAGCCCGCATTGTCCACAGCTTTTTTGACTGCGGTGGATGAAAAATTCTTCATCAGCGGCAAAAAAGTCCAGGTTATCGGGGCGTCTATGCCGTAGCTCTGCCATTTGTAGAATTCGTTGAAGCCGTTTGATAGCCACTGCGCATTATCGCCGTCGCTGTAGATTATCGAGACATAATGCTTTGTCGGGTCAAGCTCCGTGCTGACCGCCTTGCCGCCCATGCTGCCCGTTTCAAGACGGTTGCAGGTGAGAATGCTTGAGTTGAAGGAGTGATCGGACGGAATGACATAGTGTCCGAACGAGGAGGCGGACTGAGTATATTTCACCTCGTATTTGCCCCAGCCGAGTATCGCCGCAGGCGAATCCAGGTCGTTGAATATCTCGTCTCTGAAAGTTCTGCCGACATAATCGTCATCAGCGACATAGGTGATGAATATCCTCTGCTGAACCGCAAGGTCGCGCAGTCCGGAGGCATAGCTGTAGAGGTGGACGAGCGCGTTCTTTCTGAATTCGCTCTTGTGGCTGTTATAAAAAGAACGTTGATAGCTCGTATCTATCTGGACTCCGGTCAAGTCCTCACGCTTTTCCATACCCAATGCTTTCACAACATTTTCCATCGACTGCGGAACCGCCAGCCAACCGTACACCGTTGCAATGTTGAACGCCATATTTATCTGCTCGCAGTCGTCTCTGCTTGTGAACAGCACATAGCCGTTGTCTTTTATATGCGCTGCGTAGCGGCGAATGAGGCTTTCAAGACGCCAGGCATTTCCGTCGGCATCGGTGTAGAGCAGCCTGCAGCCCGCCTCCGCCAGGTCGTTGAGCTCCGTCCTTGAATCGTAGCCGTAGTTGATGAAAATCGATGCCTCCGTCCTGCCGACAAGTCCCTGCAGGCAGGTGATTGCCGCACGCTCTTCGCCTGTTATCTTGGACGTCTGCACCACTGCAATTTCCTCTGCAAGAGGATATGCGTCGAAAATATCCGTCAGTCCCGCCAGCTCGCTCTCGGACTTTGCCTGCGGGATGATTCCGGGCAAAGCGGCGCCCAGCCAGTTTAAAATGAACATGAAAAATGACATAAACAGCGCAAGAACGGTTCTTATTAGCTTCACGGTTATCCCTCCTGTGTTTTATTCGCTGCCATCAATTTTATTATAGCATATATGCGTCGGATAAAAAGGTCTTGGTCGGTTGAAAAAGTGTCCTTATTTGCTCCTGAGCCTTCGGGTTTCTTTTTGCATCCCTGCGGCATATATGTATTTTTGCCGACTTTTGTCTTTTTACTTGACAATAGTACGATTTCGTACTATACTGTCACCTGTGCGATTTTGCAGGAGGCGACAATATGGGCAATTATAGCAACGAGATCCATCGCATCAACTATCTCAACTCGGAGCTGGACTCACTCTATCACCTGTCATCGCTGAAACTGGGAATAACGGACAGCGTTTCGATTGTGCTCTATTCAATATATGATTCGGGCGGCGAGTGTCTCTTGAGCGACGTTTACAAAAGTTCCTGTATAAGCAAGCAGACCGTAAACTCCGCCGTGCGCCGCCTTGAAAATGACGGGATAATTTGCCTTGAGCATTCCGGCGGCAAAAAGAAAAAACTGGTTCTGACCGAAAAGGGCAAGGACTATGTCCAAAAGACGGCGGCGCGTCTCTATCGCGCGGAGATGGACGCCTTTGACACATGGTCGCAGGAGGATATCCGCACTTACATCCGCCTGATGGAAAAATACAACGACTGCTTTCGCGAGCAGATAAACAAACTGTGACCCGGAGGATTTTATGCGTATTCAGCTTTCGGATCACTTTTCTTTGAAAAAACTGATAAAATTCACCCTGCCATCCATCGCGATGATGATATTCACTTCTATCTACAATGTGGTGGACGGCTTCTTCGTTTCAAATTATGCGGGAAAGACGCCCTTTGCCGCAGTCAATCTCATAATGCCGGTGCTCATGATACTCGGCACGGTCGGCTTCATGCTCGGCACGGGCGGGACGGCTCTCGTAGCAAAGACCTACGGCGAGGGCGACAAAGAAAAGGCAAACAGCCTGTTCTCCATGTTCGTCTATGTTGCCTTCGCCATGGGCTTGGTTCTTGCCGTTCTCGGCATTGCATTCATCCGCCCGATAGCCGCGGTTCTCGGAGCGTCGGGGGCACTGCTCGACAACTGCGTGGTGTATGCGCGGATAATTCTGGCAGCTCTTCCGTTCTTTATTCTTCAGGTGCTGTTCCAAAGCTTCTTCGTGGCGGCTGAAAAGCCCCATCTCGGGCTTATAGTGACGATATCCTCCGGCGTGACGAATATAATACTCGACGCCGTGCTTGTCATCTCCTTTTCGCCTCAGCTCAAGCTCGCCGGAGCGGCAATAGCCACCGCCATAGCGCAGACGGTCGGCGGGGTATTTCCTCTGATATATTTTTCGAGAAAGAACAACAGCATCCTGCGCCTCGGAAAGACCCGCTTTAACGGCAGGGCGTTCCTGAAGGCGTGTGCCAACGGCTCCTCCGAGTTTATGAGCAATATCTCCATGAGCCTCGTGGGAATGCTGTATAATCTTCAGCTTATGAAATATGCCGGAGAAAACGGTATCGCGGCATATGGCGTGATGATGTATGTCAGCATGATTTTTTCCGGCGCGTTTATCGGGTATTCCATAGGCGCCGCGCCGGTCATAAGCTATCACGACGGCGCGAAAAACTACGATGAACTTAAAGGTCTGCTCCGCAGAAGCCTGCTTTTGGTTGGTATTTTCGGCGTGGGGATGGTTCTCTCCGCCGAGCTTCTTGCCTCGCCGCTGTCAAAGATATTCGTGGGCTACGACGCGCAGCTGTTTGAGCTGACTGTTTCCGGATTCAGGATATTCGGGCTTTCGTTCGGCTTTATGGGCTTCGGCATTTTTGCCTCCGGATTCTTCACTGCACTCAACGACGGGCTTACCTCCGCACTCATATCATTTTTGCGAACGCTGCTTTTTCAGAGCGTCTCCATCCTGCTGCTCCCGCGCATCTGGGGCGTTGACGGCATATGGATATCCGTTGTTATAGCGGAGCTTATGTCCGTCGTCCTCGGCTCGGCATTCCTCATAGCCAAGAAGAAAAAATATCATTATTGAGCCGTTCAAGCGGCAGTGAGATAACGCGCCGCACGGCTTATTACGAAAAAATCCTACCCAAAAACGCGGGTAGGATTTTTGATTTATTCTGCCTCTTCAATAAGACCGTGGTAACGCGCAAACCAGTAGGGGTGGGTGAAGTTTGTGCATGCCATGAGGTACATTCCGTGGTCGTCGCCCGTGCCGGGGAACATCGTGAATGCGGTCGGATCGTCCGACTTCGTGAACAGGCGCTCGGCTTCGCCCACGATACCGGAATCCGCAACGAATCGGTTGCTGTCGTTGTTGCTCAGCCGCCTTTCGTGTGCCGGCAGCGGATGATACAGCTGAGGAATCATACCGACCTCCGTCGGGCGCATATCCCAGTCGAGCTCGCGCCAACTGTTGTAGAGCGTCCAGAGCACCTGATCCATCGGATAGTCCGCAAGCTCGTCTATAGAAGCCTCAATGTTGCACAGCTCGCCCGTACATGCGCCGTAGACGAAGTTGAAGAACGCGTTGCGCTCCGCCTTTTCGTCGTCCCAGTGGTGCGTCAGACCCATGGCGAACACGGAGCGCAGCTTCGGGTCGTCAACATAGCGCATGAGCAGCGATATCATGAGAAAATCGTGGTTGTCGTCAATGTGGAGCAGGTGACCGTCAAGTATTTTATATTGCATGAGGTTCATGGCAAAGTGCTTGTCCCTGATGAGATGCTCGAACGCGTCTTCATATCTCTTATCGCCGGTGATATGATATCCCGCCTTGAGGAAGGTCAGAATCTGAAGAGAGTTCGTGCCCTTTTCGTATATCCACTTGTGGTCGTTGTTGAGCAGATCGGGATCCCAGTTCGCCCATGTGGTCGGCACGCCGTCGGTGTCAACGAGTCTGAACTTGTTGTCGAGAATATGGTCGAGAATCTTCTTGACAACGGACGCAATCAGCTTTTTCTCCTCGTCGTCGGCGACGAGATCGAAGTAGTTCGAATATGCGTAGAAATGACCGACCATCTCGTCGGACGAGGTCTCGCCGAGCCACTCGAGCTCGTTGCCGTCCTTGTCGGCGGTGTGATGCCATTCGTGGCGCACACCCGTGCCGTAGCCTGCTTCGTCGGGGTATCTTATCGAGCGGGCGGTGAAGCCCTCGATGTCCGTTATCTCGGTGAGCTTTATCATCGCGAGCAGCGAGCGGTGAGCCGCAGCGCGAACCTCCGGATCCTTTGTGCAGGCATATTCAAAGCATAGCGCACCGAGATAGAGTCCCGTCCAGAGTCCGTCATTGTCGCCGGTGCAGACATAGCCCTCATTTTCGAACACAACGCCCTCATGCTCAAGTGCGCGCTCAAGCACGAAGCCGTCCTTGCGGACATTGTATTTCTCGCTGAATGCGCGAAGGCGCTTCGCCTTCTCTTCGAGCGTCATCATCTCGGTTTTGAAAACGCTGATGCCGCCGGAGGCGGTGGACACGCAGAAGCTGCCGTCGGGCGAGAGGACGATGCCGGTCGCGTGCATGTCGGGCAGCCAGCGCTTGTAGCCGTAATATGAGAGCTTGCCGTTGCGGAGGATTATGAGACCGCAGGAGGTAGTGAAGTATCTTCTGCCCTCGCTGTCGGTCGCCATGCCGGTTATCTCGCCCTTGGGCAGACCGGTTATTTTAGAATTGTCGAGCCAGTAGCTGTTGTCGTCGTAGACGCAGACGCCCTTGTCCGTACCTATCCAGACATCGCCTGCGGGGTCAATGTCGAGGCAGGATATGTTGTTGCTGAGTATTCCGGTCACGCCCTCCATGAGCTCCGACCAGTGCCATCTCTTGCCGACGAGCGCGTGGAGACCGTCGCTCTCGGTTCCGACATAAACCTCGTTGTTGCCGAATACGGCGATGCAGCTGCCCTTGCCGGGCACGCCTATCTCGAGATCAAAATCTTCGGCTCCCTGCGGGAAGCGGTAGAGGACGGTCTTTGTGAGAATCCATGTGACGTTGTCGCAGTCCTGCTTCATCGCGACGGCGTCGGACGAGAACTCGCGGGACGCTATAATTTTTTTGCCGCCGAGTTCAATTATTCTCTTGCCCGTGCCGACGAAGATGTGACCGTCGTTCGCGCAGAAGAGCATGGATATCGGCGCGTTTTCAATGCCGATATCGACTGCGGTTATCTTCTTTCCGTCTATCTTCGAAAGACCTCTGTCCGTTCCGACATAGAGGCAGTTGTCCGCGCCGTAGCAGAGCGCGGTTATGTTGTCCGACGCAAGACCGTCGGCGGAGGTGAATACCGTTCTCGTCAGCTGGGGGAATTTTCCGAGTCGGCATACCATGCTGCGTTTTTTCATTTATCTGCTCCTTTTGTAAAAAAATCAAAGCCGCATCGGGCGGCATAAATATCAATAATAATTATATCGAAATCTGTGGTTTTTTCAAGAGCAAATGCAACAATTCGCTCTTTTCTATTGCATTTTTGTCTGTTGTGGAGTAAGATATCAGCGTTGGTAAAAGAACAATTTTCGGAAGGTGGAAACCAATGTTTACTGATAAGCCCGAGAGCTACAGGGGAGTTTATTCCCTTCTGCTCACCCCGTTCAAAGAGGATAAGTCGATAGATTACGATGTCTACGCGCAGTATGTCGAGTGGCAGGTCGAGAGGGGAACCCATCATCTGTTCTCCGTCTGCGGCAGCTCCGAGATGACACTGCTCACCCCGGAGGAGAGAGTCAGGTGCGCGACTATTGCCGCAAAGTACTCCGGCAGCGCGGAGGTCGTCGCCACGGCGAACCTTGAGCCGACATGGCATATGCAGGTCGAAGAGGTCAAGCGCATGGAGCAGACCGGCGTTGACGGACTCGTTTTCGTCTCAAAGGGCTATGCCGATAACGATGAGAGACTTGTCGAATATCTCAGCGAGCTCGCGGGATATACTACTCTGCCGATAATTCTCTATGAGTTCCCGGGAATGCAGCCGTGCAATATGTCCGGCAAGGCATACGGCGAGCTGGTCAAGACCGGCAGATTCCACGGAATAAAGGACACCACCTGCACCATGGCGGGAATAAAAGACAAAATCGCCGTTCAGGGCGATTCCGCAGTGCTCCAGGCGAACATCCCGCTGCTGTTCGACGCATATATGGCGGGCGCACGCGGCGTATGCGCAACCCCGACCTCCTGCGGCGCGAATCTGTTCCGCAAGATGTATGACGAGTTCTTCGTCGAAAAAGATATAGCCAAGGCGAGAGAGACCTTCAACGAGATAATCCTGCTCGATAACGCTATCGACAGCGGCTTCAACGCGAGCGCGAAATATCTTGTCAGCCTGCAGGGCGTTCCGATGACGACCGTCACCAGAGCCGGCGCGAGCGTCGGCGAAGCGAGAAGACGCAGCATCGAGGCATATTACGAATACGCAAAAGAGCACGGTATGCTCAAATAATTAAAATACATAGCGGCACTCTCGGCGGGGAGCGCCGCTTTTCATATTTTCGGCGTATAAATATTTTCAGACTGCGATATGCCAAAAAAGCCCATCGCAGCAGCTTCGTCCGAAGCACCGCGGTGGGCAGGATTTATTTTTAATAACGCTGCCGTCCCGCAAATAATATATTACAGATACGGTCTGAGCCCGCAGAGAAGATCCTCTTCTATGCCGATGAGACGGCGCGCCGTGCTGCGCGAAGCGCCGTCCGCGCCCTTATATTCGTTGAGGTAGCGGGTCAGGCTCTTTATGCCCATGTCGCACCCGTCGGTCATCAGCCCTGCGACAGTCCTGTCCGAGTCGTTCATGCCGAGCTTGACATTGGTTTTTATCCACGACATGCTCTTCGCCATTATCCCCGGGTCCTTGCCGTCGTCGCCGAGCGAAGCCAGCTGCTCCTTTATCGTTCCGCCGAGCCGGCTGTGCTCCTCCTTACTCTTTTCAAGCAGATTTTTGAGATCCTCGTCCTTTATGTGTCCGCTCACTTCGTCAATGCTGCCGACCGCCATCTTTATTCCGCTGTCGCATTCGCGCAGCAGCTCAAGTGTATCCTTGCTCATTCTATGCACCCTTTCTGTTTCTTTTCGCTGTATAGTGTGCCCGAAGCCCGACGGATTATTATATAGTGCACAAAAACCGATAAAAAACCATGGAAATTATGGAAGTATAAAATAAAGTTTATTCTCTTGACAAACGAATAAACATAAAGTAAACTTGAATTGTAATACGGCGGACGACGCTCCGCCCTAAAGACGAAAGGAGAAAAAATTATGAAAAGGATCGTTGCTATCCTGCTCGCGCTGATAATGATATTTGCATTTGCGGCATGTAAGAGCAAGGATGACAAGAAAGATGACACAACAGCGGCAAGCTCGCAGGATGCGAACGCGGATGCTCAGGACACCCAGGCGGGCGAAGCGGAGAGCAATGCGGCGGAGAGCTCCGCTGACGACAGCACGGCAGTCGCACCCTCCGAGGGCGGCAGCGAGGCGGTCTCTCAGGGTCAGCAGGGCGGCTCTCAGGGCGGCTCTCAGGGCGGTAAGACCGCTGCCGACATCACTGCTCCCGTCAACGGCAGCAAGGCTGACATCGTTGCATTCTTCAACAAGTACGCCACGGCCATGAAGCGTTACACCGGCAAGGTCACTGTCAAGAGAGTTCAGGGAACGACCTCGAAGATCAACAGCCTGAGCCCCGACAAGGTTCTCGGAATCGACCTTGTCGCTAAGGCAGAGCCCCTTCTTCCCAACGATTATCCCAAGACTGCGACAAAAACCTTCAACGGCGGCAAGTCTTCCGACGGCGCAACTCTTGCAAGCTTCCTGCCCGCAGACAAGCTCACTTCTTACAATGTAGACCCCGCAGGCGTTAAGTCCGCATCCTGCGTCAAGCAGGGCAGCGGCTGGAAGGTCAGCATCACTCTCATTACCGAGAGCGGCGACGGACTTACATATGTTCCCAAGCATCACGGCTCCTGCTTTGATACGCTTTCGCTGACCCCCGAAGACTTCAAGCCCTTCAGCCCGCAGAGTACAAATGTCACCTATCAGAGCGGCACGTTCACCTTCGTGCTCAACGCAGACGGCACTCTTGCGAGTATCAATGTCAGCGAGCCGGCGAAAGTTGTCTGCACGCTCACCATCGGCGGCAGTAGTAAAGGCATCGACGCCGACTTCACCGGCACATGGCAGCAGCAGTACACATTCACTTACTGATAAACGGTTTGATATGCTTTACGGGCACTGTGAAAACAGTGCCCGTGAGTTTTTATATTGACTTGCCGGCATCTAAAGCGGATGTCGGTGATTTTCAGCGCGGCGGGAACAGCTTTTGCGACCTTCCCGTGTGTTATACCGCCGAACGAAATTCCTGCGACCCGTTTTTATTTTTGCTTGTCAGATGGATATATAAATTGGATTCTGCGGCAAATCCCAATCCAACTATCTCAAATTTTTACTCAGACACCATTCTGCCCACTTTTCTGTTCTGTAGAATTTGCCGGACATCGTATGCCCGTATTTATCCCGGCGGGTGTATTTTATGTCTGCTCCGAGTTTCTCAAGTTCTGCGGCGTAATAATCGTCGCTGTCTATTTTTACATTTGTATCGTCCGACGAATGCGCCGCCCAGATCGGCGTTTTGACTAATCGCCCAATATCATATTTTCCATAGTCGCGATCCGGACACAAGCTGCCCATCACGGGTACTGCCGCCGCGAAATATTCGGGGAAAAGATAGACAAGCTGCCAGACGCAGCAGCCGCCGAATGAAGTGCCGATGATATATATGCGATTTCTGTCGAAATCTGTCGGCAACTCATCCGCAAGCCTCTTTATTGATTTTATGTAATTCTGCATCGCTTCGCCTCTGTTTGAGCCAAAAGGTGCCTGCGGTAAGAGAATATTGCAATCTGTTTTTAATAATTGCTTGTACAACGGTATGTTGTCAAACAGCTGCTTAAAATTATCGTTGCCCATTGCGCCCGCGCCGTGCAAGAGAACAAATAACGGCTTGTTTTTATCCTTGCTTGCACGAAGCCGGAAGGGGAAGCATATTTTATTCTCCTGGTCGGTGTATTTATAGGACGAAAATCTGCCGCCGGATACTTTCTTTATGCCGTCGCCGCTGCGGCTGAGCTTTTTCTCAATATTCGCGGCCGCCCTGTTTTGCTTTTTCTTGTAGCACTTATAGTATCTGTACGCCTTCATGATTGAATGGGGCATTTTACCTTTTTTCTCAACGGAGTCTCGCGACAGTATATATAAATATCCGTCGCTGCCCTCAAGCTGACTTTCTTTTAAAAGGCTTTTGATTGTATCAAGCTCGCTTTCGTCGAAAGCTATGAGAGCCAGTCCTAAATTTAGCGAGCCTTTTTCGATATATGGCTCGAAAGGCGCAATATCGCAGAAATCGTTGTCAACAAGACAGCGAAACCTCAAGTCGCTCATAAAATCACCGTTATTTCTTCAGATACTCCGCATACTGCCTGTAAAGCTCTGCCGAGCTCCCGTGTCCGGCGAACGAGCCGGAATCGGCGGGATTCATCAGCCCGATATACTGATATCCGATTATCTTGTCCGCATACGGCGCGACATTCGCTATCTGCCGCTCGATTCGCTTGAAATCGGCGGGGAGCAGTGCGCTCTTATACACCATGCCCTCGAATTTGAACAGCTCGATATCAGCCCAGAGCGCGGCGCGTCCCGCCTTGTCATGGGCCTTTTTCAGGCGTGCAAATATTCTCTCGCTCTGCCATACGCGAGTCTTTTTGACCCCGATCTCGTCCTGATATGCTATGAAATCGACATCGAGCGAGGCGAGCGCGTCGATATATTTTGAGTTCGTGAGCGTGAGATTCGTGCCGTAGGGCGCAATGAGCGTCTTTTTGTCGGGCGTTATCTCATGGCAGCGGGCGGAGCAGAGATTTACATATTTCATAAAGTCGCCCGAGAAGCGCAGTATAATACAGGTTTCGTCCGGGAAGTACCAGCCGTAAAAGCTGTTGTGGTGCGCGTATTTTTTTGTCAGCTCATCCATCGCCTTAAAGGATCGGTCAATGACCTCTTTTGAGGTTATGTTGACTCCGGGCTTCGTCCAGTCACCGTAAAATCCGTTGCCGAGGAAAACCTTTATGCCGCATTTGTCTGCCTCATCGAGCACCGCTTCAATCGGGTCGGCGCAGGGGATATCAGCCAAAGGAAAAACTGACGACTCAAAATAGCATCGGTCATAGAGCGCCGTCGCCATGACAACAATGTATTCCATTCCGAGCGCCGATATTTCGCGCACCTTTTCACGCCAGTTTTCGGCGGTGAAAGCGTCGAGCGCGGGGTTCCAGTATTTGCCCTCCGCAGTGTTGTGATGATGAAATTCAAAAAAAGTTCCGTCTAATCCTCTTGACATAAAAGCACCTCCGTGTTCTTCTTAGATTATACCACGCCGCGCCCCGTCAGGCAACGGTTTTCGGTGTCCGATATCAAAGCGGGCGAAAACGCAAAATCTTCAAAAAATTCTTTACAAACCGATTTATTACTGGTATAATACCGTTGTATGCGTCCGCTACTCGGCTTTGTGGATCAAACCTCAAAGAGGTTTTCACCGGCCTTTTGCTGGGTTTCGGAGCAAATATTAAAATGAGGTGAAAAGAAATGACTCAGGCAGAAAAAACCGCAATTATGCAGGAGTACGCCATCCATGAGGGCGACACCGGTTCTCCGGAGGTTCAGATCGCCGTTCTCACCAAGAGAATCCGCGACCTGACGGAGCATCTTAAGGAGCATCCGAAGGATCATCATTCGCGCCGCGGCCTTCTCAAGATGGTCGGTCACAGACGCAATCTCCTGGCGTACCTTCAGAAGGTTGACATTGAGCGTTACCGTTCGATCATTGCCAGACTCGGTATCCGTAAATAATTGCACGACGGGCAGGCAGGAGTTTGATTCTGCCTGCTTTTCTGAATTTGCAATCGACAGGCTGCAACGGTTTTAGCAGTGAATCGGGGCTCCGGTGAGCCGGGGAACGGATTTATTGCTAAGTCCGGGGGTCTGTAGAAATAAATACAAAGAGGTAAAACTATGTTCGAGGATTTCAAAAAGTTTGAAACTGAGATCGCCGGCAGACCCTTCGTTGTTGAAGTCGGCAAAATGGCTCAGCTCGCAGGCGGCTCATGCCTTGTCCGTTACGGCGAGACCAATGTGCTCTGCACCGCAACCATGGCTGCAAAGCCGAGAGAGGGCGTGGATTTCTTCCCGCTTTCGGTCGATTTTGAAGAGAAGCTTTACTCCGTGGGCAAGATTCCCGGCTCGTTCCAGCGCCGTGAGGGCAGAGCGAGCGAGAAGGCAACTCTTGCATCGAGAGTTATCGACAGACCCATCCGTCCTCTGTTCCCCAAGGACATGAGAAACGATGTCAGCGTCGTGGCTACCGTTATGTCGGTCGATCCCGACTGCCAGCCCGAAATTGCCGCAATGCTCGGCGTTTCCATCGCGCTGTCCATTTCCGAGATTCCGTGGGACGGTCCGATCTCCGGCGTGAGCGTCGGTCTTGTTGACGGCGAGTATGTCATCAACCCCACCGAGGCTCAGCGTGAGGTCAGCCGCATGGCTGTCACCGTTGCCTCCACCTCCGATCTCGTCGCAATGATCGAGGCGGGTGCAAAGGAAGTCACCAATGACGAGATGTTCGACGGTATTATGTTCGCCCACAAGGAGAACCAGCGTATCGTCGAGTTCATAAAGGGCATTCAGGCGGAAGTCGGCAAAAAGAAGATCGACTTCCCCTCAAACGATCCCGCGCCCGAGATGTACGAGGCTGTCAAGGATTTCGCCATTGACGATATCCGCGCCGCTCTTGACACCGATGACAAGCGCATCCGTGACGAGCGCCTCAAGCCCATCTATGAGAAGGTTCACGAGAAGTTCGACGAGATTTATCCCGACGAGATAGAGAAAATAGACGACTGCCTCTACAAGACCCAGAAGTTCGTCGTGCGCCGCTGGCTGCTTGACGACGGCAAGCGCGTTGACGGCAGAGGCATCGATGAGATCCGCCCGCTTGCGGCTGAGGTTGACCTGCTCGACAGAGTTCACGGCTCGGGTATGTTCACCAGAGGTCAGACTCAGGTTCTGACCGTCACCACTCTCGGTCCCGTCAGCGATTCTCAGATTCTTGACGGCATCGACGGCGAGGACACCAAGCGTTATATGCACCACTACAACTTCCCCTCGTACTCGGTCGGCGAGACCAAGCCCTCGAGAGGTCCCGGACGCCGCGAGATCGGCCACGGTGCTCTTGCAGAGCGTGCTCTTCTGCCCGTTATCCCGAGCGTTGAGGAGTTCCCGTACTGCCTGCGCCTCGTCTCCGAGGTTCTTTCGTCCAACGGCTCGACTTCGCAGGCCTCCATCTGCGGCTCGACCCTTTCGCTTATGGCTGCCGGTGTGCCGATAAAGGCTCCCGTTGCCGGTATCTCCTGCGGACTTGTTACCGAGGGCGACCGCTTCATGACCATGGTCGATATCCAGGGTCTTGAGGACTTCTTCGGCGATATGGACTTCAAGGTCGGCGGCACCAAGAAGGGCATCACCGCTATTCAGATGGATCTTAAAATACACGGTCTGACCCCCGCTATTATTCGCGAGGCTCTCGACAAGACCTACAAGGCACGCTGCTACATCCTCGATGAAGTCATGCTGCCCGTTATCTCCGAGCCGAGAAAAGAGCTCTCCAAGTATGCGCCCAAGATGCTCACCACCAAGATCGACACCGACAAGATCGGCGATGTCATCGGCAAGCAGGGTAAGGTTATCCAGAAGATCTGCGCAGAGTGCAACTGCAAGGTCGATGTTGAGGAGGACGGAACCGTCTTCATCTCCGCTATCGACATTGACGATGCGAAGCGCGCTCTCAATATGGTTGAGACTATCGCGAACGATCCCGAGGTCGGCGCTATCTACAAGGGTGTTGTTACCCGCCTGATGGACTTCGGCGCATTCGTTGAGATAGCCCCCGGCAAAGAGGGGCTTGTCCACATCAGCCACCTTGATGTCAAGCATGTTGACCGTGTTGAGGATGTCGTTGCCGTCGGCGACGAGGTCATAGTCAAGGTTCGCGAGATAGACGACCAGGGCAGACTCAACCTCTCCCGCAGAGACGCACTTATCGAGGTTGAGGGACTTGTCCCCGAGAATGACCTGTCCGACGAGCCCCGCAGAGCCCCCAGAAGGGACAACCGCGGCGGCAGAGACGGCGGAAGAAGAGATAACCGCGGCGGCAGAGGCGGCCACGGCGGAAAGAGATATTAATCTCTGATATAAAAATTAACGAAGACCGCTGTGTCGAAGGGCACAGCGGTCTTTAATATAGCAAAAACGGAGGCGCGGCTCCGTTTTTTTATTTATGATATTTTCCGCCGCTCGATATCATGAATGCACGGTAGATCTGCTCAAGCAGCATCACGCGTGCGAGTTGATGCGGGAATGTCATTTTCGACATCGAGAGCTTGAAGCTTGCGCGGCGTTTGACCTCGTCCGTCAGTCCGTGCGAGCCTCCGATAATAAAAACAAGATTTCCGCTCCCACCGACCGCCGCCTGCTCAATGTCGCGGCTGAGCTCCTCGGATGAGAGCTGCTTGCCCTCGATACACATCGCATAAACACGCGCCGACGGGTGGATGAGCTGCAAAATGCGCTTGCCCTCGTCCGCGAGAGCCGCGTCTATCTGCGCCCGAGACGGTTCGTCCGGTATGCGTGCAGGAGCAAGCTCCGTTATTTTCAGTTTGCAGAACGCCGAGAGCCGCTTTGAATATTCGGCACATGCGCCGCGCAGGTAGTCCTCCTTGAGCTTGCCGACGCAGATAATATCAATATTGTACATCGCGCCCTCCGTTTCAGAAGCTTATGACCTTTCCGCCGTCGCCCGCGATGCCGAGAAGATAGTCGCTGCCCGACTTTGCACCGTGGACGGCGAACGCCGAATGGGTCGTCTCATATGCGAGCTCGGGCGTGTTGTTCTGCTTGCTGAGATGCCCGAGCATGAAGCGCACCGTGCCCGAGTCGAGCAGCTTTACCGCCGCATCGGAGCACGCCGTGTTTGAAAGATGCCCTATGTCCGAGAGTATGCGCTGCTTTAGCGGATATGGATACGGACCGCGGCGCAGCAGGTCTATCTCGTGATTGGATTCGAGCATCACGAGGTCGCTGCCGTATATCGCGTTCATCACCGTGTCGGTCATATGCCCGAGATCGGTCGCTATCGATATGCGCCTGCCGTCCGGCGTGACGGCCGTGTAGCCGCAGCTCTGCGCGGCGTCGTGCGGCGTCGCAAAGGGCTTGACATATATCCCCGCCGCCTCTGCGCCGTTTTCGGTTATCTCGCGTGCGGTGAACCTGCCGTTGAGTATGCCCATGGAGTCAAGTGCTCTGAGCGTGCCCGCCGAGGCGTAGACATCAATATTTCTGCTGCCCGCAAAGACGCGCAGCCCGTTTATATGGTCGGAGTGTTCGTGGGTGATAAAAATTGCGCTGATGCTGTCGGGCGATACGCCGATATTTGCGAGTGCGCCGGTTATTCTTTTTGCGCTGACCCCCGCGTCGATGAGTATCCCGCCGTCGGAGGTGCCTATGTATATGCAGTTACCGCTGCTCGAAGAAAAGAGCGGACAGAATTTTGCCATATTGTTCTCCCTCAAAAAATCCTGCGCCGGCGTGACCGATGCAGGATCTTTATGTCAATTTTTTCAGACTGCTCTTGAAATGTCGTCGGGCTCGGGCTTATCGACGCGGCGGATGTCCGCACCGAGACCGGTGAGCTTTTCGACAATATTTTCATATCCGCGGTCAATGTGCGAGATCTCCTCAATTTCGGTCGTACCCTTGGCGATGAGTCCGGCGATTATCATTGCCGCGCCCGCACGCAGGTCGTCGGCTCTGACGGGCGCACCCTTGAGCTGCTCAACGCCCTCGATTACCGCCATTTTGCCCTCGACCTTTATTGATGCGCCCATACGCGTCAGCTGCTCGACATAGCGGAAGCGATTATCCCAAACGCCCTCGGAGACGAAGCTCGTGCCGTCCGCAATGCTCAGAAGAACGGTCATCTGCGGCTGCATATCGGTCGGGAAGCCGGGATAGGGCATAGCCTTTATTGTACATTTGCCGGGTCTGCCGTTCGCGCAGACCCTTATGCTGTCGTCATTTTCTATAACATCGATGCCGCACTCTATAAGCTTGGCGGAGATGGATTCAAGATGCTTCGGGATAACATTCTTTATAAGAACGTTTCCGTCCGTCGCGGCGGCGGCGACCATATATGTGCCCGCCTCGATCTGGTCGGGAATTATTGAATAGGTGCAGCCGTGCATATGCTCGACTCCGCGAATTTTTATCGTATCCGTACCTGCGCCGCGAATGTCCGCACCCATGGAGTTGAGGAAGTTCGCAAGGTCAACTATGTGCGGCTCCTTGGCGGCGTTTTCGATGACCGTCAGCCCCTTCGCCTTGACTGCGGCGAGGATAACATTGACCGTCGCGCCGACCGAAGCCTCGTCAAAATAGACGGGGCTGCCCTCGAGCCTCTCCGCGGCGGCATCGATTATCGCGTTTTCGCCAATCGCTACCGTCGAGCCGAGCAGCTCGAAGCCCTTTATGTGGCGGTCGATCGGGCGCACGCCGAAGTTGCAGCCTCCGGGCATGGCGACCTTTGCGCGGTGAAATCTGCCGAGCAGCGCGCCGATGAAATAATAAGAAGCGCGCAGGTGCTTCGTCATGTCGTGCGACACGACATAGGAGTTGACCCCCTTGGTGTCAATCTCGAGCGTGCTTTTGTTCAGACGCTTTATACGCGCACCGAGCTGTTCGAGAATTTTTGTCATATAATAAACATCGCTGATGTTGGGAATGTTTTCAATAACGCATACATCCTGAGCGAGGATGGTTGCGGGAAGAATGGCTACGACTGCATTTTTAGCGCCGCTTATGCTGACCTCTCCCTTGAGAGGTGTGCCGCCGTTGAGCACGAACTTTTCCAATTTGTTCACTCCTATACAGTTTTTATATAAAAAAGCAGTAAAAATCAATTTAGAAAAAATACATTTTACGACACTAAATTATATCATCTTTTTGCCCCATTGAAAAGGGCTTTTTCAAAAAAATATATTGCTTTTTTCTGCGTCGTCGGCGTTGTGCAATAAAAATTTTAGATT
>CAVDWM010000010.1:40415-66888 GCA_963612725.1 Faecalibacterium prausnitzii
TTTTAGATTTTGCCGGCAATGCCGCGCATTTCTGCTGTTCGTTTTTATTATTGACCGCCCGAGCGCGTTTAGAAGCGGAATTTTTTAATTTGATTCAGCGCAAATAAAGCCTTTGCTTATTATTGACAAGCATTGACAAGCAAAAGGATATCCGCTACAATCGAGTTGTAAAGAGTAATATGAAAGAGGTGATTCCAATGTTTTTTATCTGACAGTGGCTGTGATTGTCAACTGTTCAGCGCCATAAAGTGATGTGTTTTGTCAAATTTCAAACTGTTTTCAGAGCAAAGCGGTAGCGGTCAGGTTCAGAGACATGACAGGGGGTTTTAATATGGCTGATACAATGAAGGCTTTAGTTTATCGAGGACCCGGACAAATCGGTTTGGAGGATGTGCCGGTACCTAAAATCACGGAACCGGACGATGCCATTGTTAAGGTGACGACCTCTACCATTTGCGGAACAGACATTCACATCTGGCGCGGAGGAATACCCGAGGTGCAACCCGGCAGAATCCTTGGACATGAATTTGTCGGTGAAGTGGTGGAGGTTGGATCGGCGGTGCGCAACAACAAGGTGGGCGACAAGGTCGCAGTTTCCTGCGTGACTCAATGCGGCGAATGCTTCTATTGTGTTCGGGGGCTGTATTCGCATTGCACCACCGGCAGTTGGCTTTTCGGCTATATGATTGACGGCAGTCAGGCGGAATATGTACGGGTGCCTCATGCCAATTTGGGCATGTTCACCATTCCGGAAGGGCTTACCGAAGAAGATGTTCTGTTTGTCGGGGACATCCTCTCTACCGGCTATTACGGCGCAGAGCACGCCTTTATCCGACCCGGGGATACCGTGGCGGTGATGGGCGGAGGTCCGGTGGGCATGTGCGCCATGGCGGCAGCACGGCTTTGGGGACCAGCTGAAATCATTGCCGTGGACATCAACCAAAGCCGCTTGGATCTGGCGTTAAAGAACGGCATCGCCGATGTTGCTGTCAATCCGCATAATGTAGAGAACGTGGGCGATGCTATCCGGGAAATGACTCAGGGTCGCGGCGCGGACGCCACCATTGAGGCCAACGGCTTCAAGCCCACCTTTGACATGGCGATTGATGCGGTTCGTCCCGGAGGGCATGTTTCCCTTATCGGAGTGTTCGATAAGCCTCAGGAATTGGAGATGAATACCCTGTGGATCAAAAACATCAGCATCAATATGGGGCTGGTCAACGCCAACCACATCCCCGAGCTTATCCGGCTGATAGAGAAAGGCAAGCTCAACACCAATTTCCTGTGCACACACAGAGCACCGTTAAACGACATCGTAATGGGTTATGACATCTTTGGCAACAAAAAAGACAATTGCCTGAAATGGATAGTTAAGCCCTATCAAAGATAGCGTTTTCTCCTATTCCTCTTCCTTTGGGTGCGGGATAAGTAAGGGAGAGGTATAAAAGCGTCCGGCAAAGTTTTTTGCCGGATTCTTTATGCGGCTTTGATATGTTTTTAATTTGTATGTTGTTAATTTCGGCGTTTTATGGTAAAATCCTTTCATCAGGAAAAGGGGGCGCCGCATGGACAGACTCGATAAAACGGTCGCAAAGCAGACGAGGCTCTCGCGCAGCGGCGCAAGGCAGCTCATAAGAAGCGGAGCGGTCGAGGTAAACGGCAAAAAAATATTTGCGGCCGACGAGCAGATCAATATAAATTCCGACGAGCTTAAAATAAGCGGAAAGATTGTCACCGTGCGCCGATATTTCTATATTATGCTCAATAAGCCCTCCGGCGTGCTCAGTGCCGCAAAGGATCCCGACTGCCCGACGGTCGTCGATCTTCTGCCGCCCGAGCTCAGCCGGCGCGGACTTTTTCCCGCCGGCAGGCTCGACAAGGACACAACGGGGCTTTTGATAATCACCGACGACGGCGACTTTGCTCACCGACTTATCTCGCCCTCGCACCATGTCTATAAAACATACGAGGCGACGCTCGAGAGCGATATAAGCGAAGAACAACTCGATATTCTGCGGCGGGGCGCGGTGCTCGGCGACGGCACGCAGTGCCTGCCCGCGAGGCTCAGAAAGATAAGCGATGAGCCGCCCACGGTGCGCGTTCAGATACGCGAGGGCAAGTATCATCAGGTCAAGAGAATGTTCGCGTCCGTTGAAAACAGCGTTGTTGCGCTGCGCCGAACGGCGATAGGTGCGCTGAAGCTTGACAGCTCGCTCGGAGCGGGCGAGGCACGTCTGCTGACCGACGACGAGCGCGAAATGATATTCTCGGAGGCAGAGATTATATAAACAAAAAAGGGCGCAGCCCATAAAAATAAGTGAGGTAAAAAAATGTCTGACAAAAGAGCAAACGACCTGAATCTCTTTACGAAGGATCAGGACAATTACAGCATCGACACGAGCAAGAAGCTCAAGGTCGGTATAATCGGCACCGGCTGGATAGCCGAGAGCCACATCAGCGAATATTTGAGAATGCCCGATGTCGAGCTTGTCGGCGTGGCGGATCTTGTCGACGGCAAGGCGGAGGAGTTTCTCAGAAAGTGGGACGCTCCCGAGGGAGTCAGGGTCTATCATTCGCACAAGGAGCTCATTGACAACGAGGAGCTCGACGCAGTCAGCGTCTGCACCTACAATATGACCCACGCGGAGTGTACTATTTACGCGCTCGATCACGGCGTCAATGTCCTGCTCGAAAAGCCCATGTGCGTCACCCTTGAGGAGGCTGTCGAGATAAGAAAAGCCGAGAAGAGAAACGGCAAGATAGTCTCCGTCGGCTTCCAGCCGCGCTACAACCCGAATATGCAGATGATAAAATACATAATCGAGTCGGGCGAGCTCGGCAAGGTCTATCATATCCAGATAGGCGGCGGCAGACGCAGGGGCATTCCGACCCCGTTCGGCACGACCTTTATCGAGAAGGAGACAGGCGGCATCGGCGCACTCGGCGACATCGGCTGCTATGCGCTCGACATGGTCTTAAACGGCATGGGCTATCCCAAGCCGCTGACGGTCACGGGCTTCCTCTCCGATTATTTCGGCAAGGCGGACGACTACAAATACAAGGATGTTTTCGGCGTTGACGATTTCGCGGCGGGCTTCGTCCGTCTCGAGGGCGGTCTGACCATAGACTTCAAGACCGCATGGGCGATGAATGTTGACACCATGGGCGACACAGTCGTTCTCGGTACAAAAGCCGGACTGAAGATACCGTCATCGGGTCACTGGGGCAGCATTGACGCTCCGCTGAAGATATACAGAAACATCGGCGACGCTCAGGTCGAGACTGTCGTCCCGATGCTCCCCGAGCCGGAGGAGGGCGTGTTCTACTGGAAGGTCAGAAAGTTCCTCGACGCCGTAAAAGAGGGCGGCGAAGCGCCCGTCCCGACGAGCCAGGCTATCTACAACCAGGCTATCCTCGACGGAATCTACCGTTCCGCTCAAATAGGTCATGAGATAGAGCTGGAGATTCCCGAGGTCTGATAGAAAAATGAGCGGCTGTGCTGATGCACGGTCGCTTTTGTCGGTGGATAAGTGAAAACAAGAGGGTTGTTGCCGGTTTGGTTTGCTACAACTTTGTATCAGCTGCGCCAATAGCGGACAGCCGCAAGGGCTGTCCCTACTGGAAACTCTGTCTGAAAAATCGCGTGAATTTCGATAGGCGAACAAAGCTCACCGCTTCGGTCGGTAAAGTAAGCTTTTACGATAATTCTGTGCCTCTGTCGCGGCATCGCCGCCGCGCCCTGCAAAACTGATTTCATATTGATGCTTAGCGCAAGCAAAGCACCTGCTGATAAAACTTACACGCAAAAACTGCCCTGCGACGCAAGGCAGTTTTTTTATACGGTGAAGCTATTCAGTGCCTTCTCTGCTTAATTCTGTTGAGCGGCTTGAGACAGAGCACGCTCGTAACTGCGGTCAGCGGCAGGGCGGCGAGAATACCGATAGATCCGGCGAGTGCCTGAAGGATCTCGACGGCTATCTGCTCGCGGTTGAGTATCTGGCTGACATTGCTGCTGTAAGTCACCATGAGCAGCACGCAGCAGAGGGACGAGCCGATATAGGCGAGCACGAGCGTATTAGCCATCGTGCCCATGATATCGCGCCCGATGGTGAGTCCGGATTTCAGCAGCTCACGCGCCGGGAGATCGGGCGATTTTTCGTTTATCTCGCACAGCGACGAGGCTATAGACATCGCAACATCCATCACCGCGCCGACCGCGCCGACGATTATCATCGCGAAGATTATCGCCTTGAGGTCTATCGGATCGTCTTTGCGGAGATTGTAGAGATAGAGCCACTCCGAATCGAGCACGCCCGTCATCTTTATCTGATTGCGCAGCAGCAGCTCAAGCGCACCCGCGACGAGCACGCCGCCCACGCATCCGACTCCCGCGGCGAAGCACTTGACATTCAGTCCCTCAATGAGCACGAGCGTCATGACAGTAATATAGACGCAAGTGATTATCGACCAGACATAGATATTCTGCCCGTTGAGTATCGCCGGAATGAGGTTGATGAATACGGCGAGGCAGGTGAATACGAGCGATATTATCGTATCGAGTCCCTTTTTGCGCCCGAAAATCAGTATCAGCAGGAAGAAAAAGGCGCAGAGCATAACGAGCGGCGTTATTCGCGAGAAGTCTGAAAGGTAGTAGTCCGCCGTGCCCTCGTCGTTCGGGTCATAGACGAGAATCACCTTGTCGCCGACCTCGACCTCGGGCTGGGGCAGACCGTAGAGAATATCTCTCTCCTGAACGGCGTAGAGCGTTTTGCCGCGTACCTTGCCGGAGGTTGCCTTAGCCTCGAAGAATATGTACTGCATGCTGATTGTTCCGCCGCTCTCTTCTTCGCTTACAGTCTCCTTTTCGTCCGTGATGCGCAGCACCTCCGCACGCACGGAGACAACATCCTCCTTGTCGCCGAAAACTCCGTCGCCTATCGCAATTTTATATGCCACGAGCAGATAGAGCACGGACAGGATTATCGTCGATATATATACGATTATTCTTTTCTTTTTTGCCTTATCCAAAATAATTACCCGCTTTATATCTCCCTGCCGAACGCCTTGGAGTATTTCTTCTGCCATGCGGCAAAGGAATCGGGCGAATATTCGGCAGGCATATTTTTAGCCGTGCGTATCTGAATGTCGATTTTCATCAGCAGCCCGCACAGAGCTATGAGCAGAGGCAGCTGAGTCGCACCGCGCACGCCTTTTTGAACCGTCGATTTCGGGGTGAGCCTGACTATCTCGCCCACGCAGCTGCGCTTCAGATCCTCTTCGCTTAAGAGCCCTTTGTTAAACAGGAACGATACTTTGTCGGACGGCGCGTTGAGCAGCCAGTTTTTGAGCATCTCAACGCCGCTGAATTTCGCTCCCATCTCCTGCATGAACTGCCGCTGATAGCGGTAGAGGTTGCGGGACGAAAACGGCTTGTCGCCGCCTGATACGAGCACATCCGAGAGTATCTTCGCCGCCCTTATGCCGCTTGCCATGCCGCTTCCGAGCATGGGTATCGTCATAAACGCGCTGTCGCCGAGCAGAACATATCCGTCCGCGAACATCTTCGATATCGGTCGCCTGACGGGGATAGTACACATTCTGTCTCCGCGAACGACCGTGTCGCCGATTATCGGATTGTCTTTCTTGAGTGCCGCATATGCACGGTCGAATTCCGAATCGCTCAGTTCATCTATGCGTCCGATGAGCAGGTTCACGGTGTCGGACGGCTGATCCCAGATGCACCAAGAGATGCCCGCTTCGCCGAGATGCTTCAAATACGCCTTGTTGGTATATTCGGGGTCAGGCACGCCGGGCGCACGGGTCACAAAAGCTCGCCATGCGCGGAATAAATCGCCCTTTTCGGTCTCGCGCTGTATTTTAAACTCTGCCGGCAGACTTCTGCGGCAGGCGGAGGTCGCGCCGGAAATATCAACGACGAGGTCGGAATATACTTTCTCGCCGCTCTCCAGCTCTATGCCGACAACGCGTCCGGATTCAACGATAACGCGCTTCGCCGCCGAGCTGTAGTGAAACTCGGCATAGCCCTCGGCGCGGGAATAGAGATAATCGTTGAATCTCCTGCGCTCTATTGACCAGTCAACGCGCTCCGCATCCTGATGAATACGCGTGATGCTCTTCTCGTCGGGCGAGACGAAACTCCAGTCGCCTTTCGGGAACCAGAACGGCTCATCGGGCAGGGGAATGTCCGCCGCCGCGAAAGCCGACGGGTGCATATCGTCATGCCAGTCATAGGCGACATTCTCACGCGCTTCCCTTTCGTATACGCGCACAGTAAAGCCCTTTTCGCCGAGCAGACGCGCAAGCACGAGCGCGGACTGATTCGCCCCGACAATAACCACATTTTTTTCCATATTCCTGCTCCTCTCAAACGGAGATATATTATTGTATAAATTATATCATAGCAGGGCAAAGAAATAAACCGACGAATTGAACAAAAAACCGCCGCACTCTTTTGGAGCGCGGCGGAAAACCGTATTATGTTTATTTATCAGTCAGCCTTCGGTGCATAGAGGTCCTTGAGTCTGAGCAGGTGCTCATATCTCTCGACGCTCTTGACTTCAGCTTCGCTGAACAGCTTCTCTGCGCGCTCGGGGAACGAGCGGGTCAGCGAGGAATAACGAGCCTCGTTGAGCAGGAAGTTGCGATACTCTTCGGTGACAGGCTGCTTGCTGTCGATGGTGAAGGGGTTCTTGCCCTCCGCCTTGAGCATCGGGTTGAAGCGGAACATGTTCCAGTAGCCGCACTCAACAGCTCTCTTCATTTCCTTCTGGCAGTTGACCATGCCGCCCTTGATGGAGTGCATCTCGCAGGGAGCGTAGGCGATGACTATGGACGGACCCGGATAAGCCTCGGCCTCTTCTATAGCCTTTATCGTCTGGTTCATGTTAGCGCCCATAGCGATCTGAGCGACATAGACATAGCCGTAGCTCATGGCTATCTCGGCAAGGCTCTTCTTGGCTATCGACTTACCGGCAGCCGCGAACTGAGCGACCTGACCGATCTGAGAAGCCTTGGAAGCCTGTCCGCCGGTGTTGGAATAGACCTCGGTATCGAAGACCATGATGTTGACGTTCTCGCCGGAAGCAAGGACGTGATCAACGCCGCCGAAACCGATATCGTATGCCCAGCCGTCGCCGCCGAAGATCCAGACGCTCTTCTTGGAGAGGAACTCCTTGTTCTCAACGATATCCTTGCAGTCTGCGCAGTCGATATCCTTGATAGCGTCGGCAAGTGCGTCGGCAGCAGCGCCGTTTACCTTGACATCGTCCTTCGTGTCAAGGAACGCCTTGGCGGCAGCCTTTATTTCATCGGAAGCCTTGTCGGACTCGGCGATAGCCTCGACCTTTGCTATAAGTCTGTTGCGCACGGCATTCTGACCGAGGAGCATACCGAAGCCATGCTCAGCGTTGTCCTCGAACAGGGAGTTAGCCCATGCGGGACCGTGACCTGCCTTGTTGGTGGTGTAGGGGGAAGTCGCAGCGGGACCGCCCCAGATGGACGAGCAGCCGGTGGCGTTGGAGATGTACATCTTATCGCCGAACAGCTGGGTTATCAGGCGGGCATAAGCGGTCTCGGCGCAGCCTGCGCAGGAACCGGAGAACTCGAGCAGCGGAGTCTTGTACTGGCTGCCGATAACGGTGCCGTCTGCAACCTCATCCTTAACGGAGACGTTTGCGACCATGTAATCGAATACAGACTGCTTCGCATCCTGGCTCTCACGGGAGACCATCTTGAGCGAATTGGTCGGGCAGACACCTACGCAGACGCCGCAGCCCATGCAGTCGAGGGGAGAAACGGCGAGGGAGTACTTGTAAATGCCCTTGCCCTTGCCTGCCTTCTTGTCGACGATAGCTGCGCCCTCAGGAGCGTTGGCAGCCTCTTCTTCAGTCAGAAGGTACGGACGGATAGTTGCGTGCGGGCAGACGAAGGAGCACTGGTTGCACTGTGCGCAGGTCTCTGCGTTCCACTCGGGAACCATGACCGCAACGCCGCGCTTCTCATAGGCGGATGCGCCCTGCTCGAATGTGCCGTCTGCGTGGTCAACGAAGACGGAAACCGGGAGAGAATCGCCGTTCATAAGACCGACGGGTCTCATGATGGAATCGACCATCTTGACGAGCTTCTCGGGACCGTTCTCGCTGACAGCCTTGGAGGCGTCAACAGCGTCAGCCCAGTCTGCGGGAACGTCGATCTTTACATATGCGGTAGCACCCGCGTCGATAGCCTTCTCGTTCATCTCGACTATCTCTTTGCCCTTCTTCATGAACTTCTGAGCCTTCTCCTTCATGTAGCCGATAGCCTCTTCCTCGGGAAGGATCTTGGCAAGGGAGAAGAATGCGGACTGAAGAACGGTGTTGGTGCGCTTGCCCAGACCTATCTTTGCCGCGATATCGATAGCGTTGACGGTGTAGAGCTGGATGTTGTTCTTGGCTATGTAGCGCTTAGCCTCTGCGGGCATCTTCTCGTTGAGCTCATCAGCGTCCCACTGGCAGTTGATGAGGAAAACGCCTCCGGGCTTAACGTCGTTGACCATCTTGTAGCCCTTCTCGACATAGGAGGGGTTGTGGCAGGCAACGAAGTCAGCCTTGTTTATATAGTAGGGGCTCTTTATCGGGTTGTCGCCGAAACGAAGGTGGGAGATGGTGATACCGCCCGTCTTCTTCGAGTCATACTGGAAATAAGCCTGAATGTACTTGTCGGTGTGGTCGCCGATAATCTTGATGGAGTCCTTGTTCGCGCCGACCGTGCCGTCGCCGCCGAGACCCCAGAACTTGCACTCGATGGTGCCGGGAGCTGCGGTGTTGGGAGCTTCCTTCTCCTCGAGGGACAGGTGAGTAACATCGTCGTTGATGCCGATAGTGAACTGGTTCTTGGGCTCGTCCTTCTTGAGCTCGTCATATACGGCGAACACGCTTGAGGGCGGAGTGTCCTTGGAACCGAGGCCGTAACGGCCGCCGCAGACCTTTGCAGTCACGCCCTTTGTGGCAAGAGCGGTAACAACGTCAAGATAGAGAGGCTCGCCGAGAGCACCGGGCTCCTTCGTTCTGTCGAGAACAGCGATCTTCTTGGCGGTTGCGGGAATAGCTGCGACAAGTCTGTCGGCGGAGAAGGGTCTGTAAAGGCGAACCTTGACAAGACCGACCTTTTCGCCCTGAGCGGTGAGGTAGTCGATAACCTCCTCTGCAACGTCGCAGATGGAGCCCATGGCGATTATTACTCTCTCGGCATCGGGAGCGCCGTAGTAGTTGAAGGGCTTGTAGTCAGTGCCGAGCTTGGCGTTGACCTTGTCCATATACTCCTCGACGATGCCGGGGATAGCGTCATAATACTTGTTGCAGGCCTCACGGTGCTGGAAGAAGATATCGCCGTTCTCGTGAGAGCCGCGCATTACGGGACGCTCGGGATTGAGAGCGCGCTTTCTGAACGCCTCAACAGCGCCCATATCGCACATCTCCTTGAGATCCTCGTAATCCCAGACCTGAATCTTCTGTATCTCGTGAGAGGTACGGAAGCCATCGAAGAAGTTGATGAAGGGAACTCGTCCCTTGATTGCGGCGAGGTGCGCAACAGCGCCGAGGTCCATGACCTCCTGAGGGTTGGTTTCGGCGAGCATTGCGAAACCGGTCTGACGACATGCGTAGACATCGGAGTGATCGCCGAAGATGTTAAGAGCGTGAGAAGCGACGCATCTTGCGGACACGTGGAAAACTGCGGGAAGCAGCTCGCCTGCGATCTTATACATATTGGGGATCATGAGGAGCAGACCTTGAGAAGCGGTGTAGGTGGTTGTGAGAGCACCTGCTGCCAGAGAACCGTGAACGGTTCCGGCGGCGCCTGCCTCGGACTGCATCTCGGCGACCTTGACGGTCGTGCCGAAAATGTTTTTCATGCCCTTTGCCGACCACTGATCAACATAGTCGGCCATGGGGCTCGAAGGGGTTATCGGGTAGATACCGGCAACCTCCGTGAACGCGTACGACACATATGCAGCAGCATTGTTGCCGTCCATGCTCTTTGCTATTCTTGCCATTCTATAGTTCCTCCCTATTTTTAAACGTTTGAACGTATGGCATTGGTCAAATGACACCACGAATATAGTAACATTTTTGAGCTTCAATGTAAACAGATAAATAAACGAAAATAATAGAAAATATCCGTTTCGCGCTTTCTGAAATTTGTCAAAATTCACATATTCAGCCTATATGATGTAATATAATACCCCAATATGCAGCCGACCTCGGCTCCGAACGGACGCAAAAGCTCCGATTTCCTGCGATTTTCGCCGAAAACAACTGAATTTGTCTTTCCCTGCCCTTCGTGTCCGTGCAGGACACTCTCACGCGCTCCCGCTTTGCATGGGACGGAATTTGAATATTTGACAGAGAATATATTTGTGTGTATAATAAAGCTTAACATTGCCGCTGTATGGCAGTGAAATAATATTTATACCGAAAGGAGCTAATCCATTTATGGATGACCCCGACCCCGGCAATCTTATTCTTCAGATAATTTTGCTGTTCGTACTTATTCTTCTCAATGCTTTCTTTGCGATGAGCGAGATTGCGATAATCTCCCTCAACGACACAAAGATAGCGAAAATGGCCGAGGAAGGCAACAAAAAAGCAAAGCAGGTTTTGAAGCTCACTGCGGATTCGAGCGGATTTCTTTCAACCATTCAGATCGGCGTTACCCTCGCAGGCTTTCTGACCTCCGCCTCCGCCTCGCAGACCTTCGTTGATATGCTCTCCGGAGCTATCGGGAAAATATCTGTCCTGAGCGGAATCCCCGCAGGCGTCATCAACGGCTTCTCGGTCGTTGTCATTACGCTCATAACCTCGTACTTCTCTCTTGTCCTGGGCGAGCTTGCGCCCAAGAGAATAGCCATGCAGGCGCCCGAAAAGGTATCCTTCAAGGTCGTCGGGATACTGCTCGGCTTCAAGAAAATAACCAAGCCTTTCGTAAAAATACTCTCCCTGTCAACCAACGCTCTCGTTCGTCTGATGGGCTACGACCCGAACGCATCGGAGGAGCCCGTGACCGAGGAGGAGATACGCATGATGGTCGATGTCGGCGGAGAAAAGGGCGTCATAGAGGACTCGCAGAAAGAGATGATAAACAACATCTTCGAGTTCGATGACCTCGATGCCGGCGATATAATGACCCACCGCACCGATATGACGGCGGCGGAGATAAGCGATCCTCTGAGCGAAATAGTCTCCCTGTCGATGGACAACGGCTATTCGAGGATCCCCGTTTATGACGATGATCCCGACAACATAGTCGGCATAGCGTATGTCAAGGATCTGCTCAAATATATCGGCACAGACCTGCCCGAGGATGTGACCTTGCGCGATATTATCCGCGAGCCTGTTTTCGTTCCCGAATCGATGCCCTGCGGCGATCTGTTCAAGCAGATGAACGATAAGCACACGCAGATGGCGATAGTCGTTGACGAGTTCGGCGGCACGGCGGGAATAGTGACGCTTGAGGATGTGCTCGAATCGATAGTCGGCAATATTCAGGACGAATACGACGATGAAGAGGAAGAAATTTCAAAAATTGACGACACCACCTTCACCGTTGACGGCGTGACCTATATTGACGAGCTTGACGAGGTGTTCCATGTCTCTCTCCCCGAGGGCGATTACGACACGGTCGGCGGCTTTATCATCAGCAGACTCGGCTATCTCCCGCAGGACGGCGAGATGAACGTGGTCGAATACAAGAACCTGCGCTTCACCGTTCTCAATGTTGAGGACAGGAGAATAGGCAAGGTCAAGATTGAAATTCTCCCCGACGAAGAGGAAAAAGAGGACGCGGAGGATGACTCAAAGCGCGAGAAGGGCGGATGGTTCGCCGAGCGCCGCGAGGAAAAGGATAAAGATAAAGACAAAGCTGAATAAGTTAAAAAAGGGCTGAGCAAATGCGCTCAGCCTTTTTTATAAGTACACCGCGAGCGGGCAAAAAGACGCTTGAAAGAGCAAAAAAGTAAATAGAAAATCAAATAAAATAAAGGTCATAACCCGCGGTATTATCCGTGAATTATGACCTTTGTATTTTTGCTCTTTGGTCTGCGCTAAATGCGACAGCCCCGCTGTGTTGTTTCGTTACGGCATGAGGCGATGGATTATCGCTATGCAGTCGTCGAGATCCATGATTTTCGGCACGGGATAGAGGGGGTTGGCCTCCTTGCACGCACGCTTTGCGATGGTCTCGATATCCTTCTCCTGTATTTTATCGATCTTGTCGGGGATGTTCATTCTGGCGTTCATGTCTCTGATAGCCTGAATGAAGTCGAGAGCCTTCTGCCCGTCGGACTGACCGTCCTTCGCAACGCCTGCACATTCGCAGAGCCTCGCAAGGCGTTCATATGCCGTCTCGCCGTAGAAGTCGAGGACATAGGGCAGGATGATGGCGTTTGCAAGTCCGTGCGGCACGCCGTAGAATCCGCCGAGGTTATGGGCTATGGCGTGTACATTGCCGACATAAGCTCTCGTAAACGCGATGCCCGCATAGTGCGAGGCGAGGAGCATCTGCTCTCTTGCGTGGATATCCTTACCGTTTTTGTAAGCTTCTTCAAGATTCTCGAAGATGAGCTTTGTGGCGACTTCAGCCTTCTCGGAGGTGTCCTTGGTGTTGGAGTGACCTATGTAGGCTTCAACCGCGTGGGTCAGTGCGTCCATACCGGTGGTCGAAGTGATGTGGGGCGGAAGACCGACGGTAAGCTCGGGATCGAGGACTGCGTATTTCGGACGGAGCACGGGATCGTTGAGCGCATACTTCTCGTGGGTCTTGGTGTCGGTAACGACGGCGGCGAGAGTGGTCTCGGAGCCGGTGCCGGCAGTGGTGGGAACCGCGAAGAACGGGGGCAGCTTCTTGCGAATCTTGAGCTGACCGCGCATCTTCTGAACGGTCTTGTTGGGGCATACGACTCTTGCTGCCGCACCCTTGGCGCAGTCCATCGGAGAACCGCCGCCGAAAGCGATGAAGCCCTGACAGCCGCTGTCAAGATAGAGCTTGCGGACTTCTTCGATATTGTCTATCGAGGGGTTCGGCTGAGTCTTGTCATAGACGACATAATCGATACCGTCCGCCTTGAGACCCTCATAGAGTCCGTCGAGCAGATTGAGTCCGGTCAGACCCTTGTCGGTGACGATCATCATCTTCGACAGACCCTTCTCCTTGATGACCTGCGGCAGCTTCTTGACGGAGCCGGGACCGGAGATTATCTTGGGCGGAGTCCAGTCAAGGAAATTGACGGCGACCCTGAAAACGCCCTGATAAAGCCTGTAGTACATGTGCTTGATTGACATTTCTATCACCCTTTGTTTAATGATGCTATTATTTTACATTATTCCCGCCGTTAAATCAATAAGCGGCGGACAAAAAACGGCTTGATTAAAGCTCAAAGTCGCTCGCGTCAAACTGCGGCAGCTCGACGGGCTGCTTCGGTTTGCGTTTGAGCGGGTCGTAGCGGAACGCGGAACAGCTCGAAGCCTTCTGCATAACACCCTTTTTCGGGCACAGCACGGTCTTGCCGTCCGGAGCACCGCTGCCCTTGGAGCAGTATTCGCACGCCGGCGGTATGCTCTTTTTGTTGAGCAGCTTTCTTTTCAAAATATCTCATCCCAAACTCTTTTTTGTTTTATTCTAACACTTTTTTTCGCTTGTATCAAGCTCCAATATCAGCATCGCGCCGCTTAAAAGCATCGCAAACGCGGCGGGCGCGGAAAACGAGAACATCTGCACGGTGCCGACCGAGCCCAGCGAAACGGTGCTTACGGGACACGGGAACAGGCGCAGCAGTCCCTCGCAGAACAGCGCGGCGAGAGCGGCGCAGACAAGTCGCGCACAGAAAAAATACGGCAGCGGCGTTCCGCAGGTCTTTATGTGCCGCATTATCTGGCAGTGGACGCTCACTCCGCCCCAGCCGAGCACCGCCGCTATGGCGGGTATATTGAACACCCCGACGGCAGAGGCGCACCCGCCTGTGACTTCGAGCGTGCAGCTGAGAAGTAAGCCTGCCCAGTCGGGCAGGCGCAGCAACGGGATATATTGGGCGGCGCAGGCGAACATAACTATCCACGCGCATATTGAGATTATATTTTTCGTCCCATCGGCGACCGCCTCGGTCAGCGCACGGGAGAGCGGCAAGCCGGAAACGGTCAGGGCGGCGTACTCGCCCGTATCGCCGTGAGGGACGAATCGCGTCAGTATGCCGAGCGTGAGGCTTGCGAGAGTGAGCGACGCGAAAATCAGGACTCCCGCCCGAACACTTCCGAGCATCCCCGCGCCGACCCCGCCTATAACGAACGCGGGACCCGCGTTGACGCAGAACAGGGTCATTCTCTGCGCGTCACTGCGCGAAATGCTGCCATCTGAGAGGAGCGCGGCGGTCATACCCGCGCCCACGGGGTAGCCCGCAACAAAGCTCATGCACGCCGCCGCGCCCGCGCTCCCGGGCAGGGCGAAAAGAATCCGCACGGGCTTTTTGAGAATTTTTCCGAGATAGCCGCACAGCCCCGAGCGCACAAAAAAAGCGGAGAGCACGCAGAACGGATAGAGCGACGGCACTGCGCTCGAGGCGCATATGATCAGCCCCTTTTTTACCCCCGCCGCGCTGACCGACGGCATGGCGACAATGAGTGCTGATGCCGATAAGGTCGCCGCCAAAAGCGGCAGACGGCGCATAGCCTTTTTCAAATACTCTCTCATGTCATCACCCTCCGTCATATTGATATTCACCCGCCGTTCTTTTTATTGCCGCGGAAGCATACATTATTTGGGAAAAGAGGGATGCACATGCCAAAACGCAGGGAGAGCGGGAGAATACGCTCGGCGGCGGATGTGATAAAAAAGATAAACGCGCTCGATTCATCGAGCAAATATTCGCAGGTGCATGTCGAATTTTTCGGCAGGGGCGAGGCGAGCATAGACGGGCTATACGGTGTGCTCGAATATGACGGCGAGCGGATACGCCTGAGCGCCGGCAAGGAGGAGATAATTTTTCGCGGAAAAGGGCTCAGGATAGATGTTTTCGACCTCGGTCAGGCGGTTATACACGGCGAGATATCGGGCATGGAATTTGGCAAATAGGGGGCGGGAATATTTCCGATATATTCAATTTTCTGCGCGGCTATGTCTGCATGAGGGCGAGCGGGGGCTTTCCGGAACGCTTTCTGAACCTCTGCTCACGCGGCAATATCCCGTATTGGGATGTCTGCTGCACAAAAGGCGTTGTGTTTGTCCGCACGACGCCAGAGGGCTACCGCATGATGCGCCCCTGCGCCAAAAGAGCGGGTATGCAAATGAAAGCAGTCAAAAAGTGCGGGCTGCCGTTTTGGCTGTCAAAAAACCGCGTCCATGCGGGACTTGCGGTCGGTGCGGTATGCTTTGTGCTGATAACTGCGGCACTCTCCGGTCGGATATGGACGGTCAACGTGACGGGCTGCGAGACAGTATCCGAGGAAGATATAAGAGAGACGGTTGAGCGACTTGGCGTATATTCGGGAATGAGAAAAAAGCAGCTCGACACGCACGCCGTCGCCGAAGATGCGATGTCCGCTCTGCCGGAAATCTCGTGGCTGTCGGTCAACATAGTCGGCTGCTCGGTCAATGTCGATGTGCGCGAGGGAGTCGGCAAGACCGTCAAAAAAAACGACGCGCCGTGCGATATAGTCGCCGCGGCGGACGGGCAGATACAGACTCTCGAAATTTTCAGCGGCACGGCGATGCAGGAGCAAAATGCCGCCGTTTTAAAGGGCGACACGATAATCAGCGGAATTGTCGAAAACCGCGACGGCGGCATGAGTATGCGCCACGCCGCAGGGTATGTCACCGCGCTGACAAGGCACACTTTTTCGACCTCTTCTCATGACATACCGTCAAGAAAGATAAGCGATGTCAGGTCGCGTTACACTCTGCTGTTCTTTTCACTCAAAATACCGCTCGGTGCGCGGATAGAGCCGGATTTCACGCAGGACAGCTTTCTGACCCTCGGCGGCGAAAAGCTCCCGATAGGCATAAGAGCCGAGCGAAAATATATATTTGCGCCCGCAGACGCGACGGACGACAGCCTCTCCGACCTCATCGCGCTCAAGGAGCATTTCTATAAATCTTCAAATAATCTGCGTGATATGCTCGTGATGAGCCGCACAACGACCGAGCGGCAGTCAAATGGCAGAGCGGCGTTTTTCAGCGAATACAGCTGCCTGCAAAATATCGGCAAGGAGAGGGAAATCGAGACGGATAGCTGACCGATGAATATCGAATCGTTGCTTTCGAGCCACGATAAGAACATATAAAAACATCACGGCGTACATCGGTTGATGTACGCCGTGAGTGCATATTCAGTGTCTGAAATTACTCCCCGAAGTATCTCTTGAGCAGACCCGCAAAAGCCCTGCCGTGTCTCGCCTCGTCGCGAGCCATCTCGTGGACGGTGTCGTGGATGGCGTCGAGACCCTTTTCCTTTGCGAGCTTTGCAAGCTCGGTCTTGCCGAGGGTAGCACCGTTCTCGGCTTCAACCCTCATCTCAAGGTTCTTCTTCGTCGAGTCGGTCACGACCTCGCCGAGAAGCTCGGCGAATTTGGCGGCATGCTCAGCCTCCTCGTAGGCGGCCTTCTCCCAGTAGAGACCTATCTCGGGATAGCCCTCTCTGTGGGCGACTCTCGCCATCGCAAGATACATGCCGACCTCGCTGCACTCGCCCGCGAAGTTGTCTCTCAGACCCTGGAGTATTTCGGGATCGACATCCTTGGCGACGCCGACAACATGCTCGGAGGCCCAGGTCATGTTCTCCTCCTGCTTGATGAACTTCTCTCCTGCGGCGCCGCACAGGGGGCACTTGAAGCCCTCGGGAACGGAATCGCCTTCATAAACATAACCGCAAACGGGACATACGAATTTCATAATGATTTCTCCTTTACTCTTTAAAAAATTTTATTGTAAAACTCCGGCGTCGTTATCCTCCGCCGTGGTTTGCTGACAGTCGGGACAGAGTCCGTAATAGATGATTTTCCTGTGCCGCACGAGCAGCCCGAGCCGCGAGATATCTTCGGGCAGTCCGCATTCAACTCCGAGATCGATTATCCTCGCGCATTTCTCGCAGATGAAGTGGCTGTGCGAGTCGGTGTTGCCGTCGTAGTGTATGCTCTTGTCGAGCGTCTCAAGCGTCGTTATCAGACCCATATCGCTGAGCAGACTCAGGTTGCGGTAGACCGTGCCGAGGCTTATCTTCGGCAGCTCGGTGCGCACACGCGAATAAATAGTGTCCGCAGTCGGGTGATCGCGAGCCGCTTTGACGACTTTCAGAACCGTATCACGCTGTGACGAATATCTCATATTACTTCCTCTCAGTTCATAATCAGTAATGATTACTGTTATTAGTATATCATACTTTTTCCGTTTGTCAACACTTTTCTGAAAATTTTTAAGGAGTGATGCAATTTGTCGTAAAATATCTGATACCGAGGGAATATAGGCGCTTCATGGTGTCGGGGTCGTCTATTGTCCATGCGGCGAGCGGGATGTCTGCGTTTATGGCGGCGTTTATCACGCTGTCGGTATTCTTTGTGTTGTTGCCGTTGAATGCTGCGCGCATATTCCCGTGGCTTTTGCAAAACTCCAGAGCGTCGTCCGAAAGCTCGCTTGTCAGCAGCCAGTAGGTCTGCTCCGGACACTCACTATATAATGTATCGATGATGTCGCGGTCGAACGAGATAACTATCGTGCTCTTGCCATCGGCGGCGTAGCTTTTAAAGAACTCAACGAGCGAGTCGAGGTTATCCTTGCCTATGCTCTTTATCTCTATCATGGGTTTTACATCGGGATAGTATTCGTCGAGCAGAGCCATCGTCTCCTCGAAGGTGGGGAGCTTTAAGTCGGTGTAGTTTTCTATGTTTGCGCCGTTGTCGATTTTCAGGGCACGCACTTCGGCGAGGGTGTATTCGGTTATCTTGCCGTGTCCGTTCGTCGTGCGCTTGAGATCGTCGTCGTGCATGACTATCCACTTGCCGTCGGAGGTCGGCTCAATATCAAATTCGACATAGTTGTATTTCGTTTCGCACGCCGCCTTGAAAGCGGGGAGGGTGTTCTCCGGCTCGATCGCACTCAGACCCCTGTGCGCCGTGAGGGTTATCTCGTCTGTGTTTATTCCGTCGATGCTGTTTATCGAGACGGTCTCCTTCGGCTGGATCTTCTTCGTGCGGAATTTCGCGAGCAGTCCGCACGCAACGCCGGCTATCGCGACGGCGCAGAGCACGCAGATAAGGATTTTCGTTTTCTTTTTCATCTTTTTTCCCCCTGCTTGAGAATTATTATTGTCTGTCCGGAGTTGTCTCCCGGGCGTATCTCCTTTATCCTTTTCGATTCGAGCCCGCTTCTGACAAGGGACTGCAGAACCGTGCCGCCGTTGAAGCCGTGGACTATCTCGAGGCGCGTTATATCCGACGAGCCGTTTTCAATGAGCGACTCGAGACGGAATTTCGCTTCGCGCTCGCGCATACCGTGGAGATCAACGGAAAGAGTGGAGCTGTTTTTTCTCGTTATCTTCATCTCAACCTCCGTTTTCTTTCTGCTCATACTGTATACAGTATAAATCACATAAGCTTAAAAGTAAAATGAATTTTCTTCTTATTTTATTATTCGGAGGAATTTTACGGAAAATCGGGGGAATAATATACTTAAAAAAACGGGCGGTGACACAAATGAAGGATTCACAGATAAGGGTGTGCGGCAGGGCGGCGCAGACGGATTCGGGAGCGGGCGGCGCAGTTATGTTCGGCTGCCTCGCGGCGGCGGCTGTCGCCGGTGGATTCATGACCGCCGGGGCGCGGCTGCTGCTCAACGCCTCCGCAGTGACCTCCGAGCTCTCCTCCGTGTCAAAGCTGCTCGTCCCCGCAGTCAATGCGGCGGCGTGCCTGCTTTTGACGCTCGCCGTCTCGGCTCTGATCGCACCGCTGAGGCAGGGGATAAAACGGTATTTTTTGCTCGGTGCGCTGGGCAAAAAGCCCCGAGCGGTCGAATGTACCGCAGTGTTTCGCGGCAGACGCGCCTTTTCCGCGCTGCGCCTGCATATCGTTCTCACGGCGCTGCATCTCGTTTTGCGGATATTTTTTCTCCTGCCCGGTGCGGCGCTCGCGGCGGGCGGAGTATATATGCTTTTCTCCTCTGCCGTCGGTATCTTGACGACAGCCGCTGTTTTTACGGGAAGCATACTTATGCTCATTTCGGGCTGCTTATTCTGCTCCGCTGCGCGGCAGACATGGTCTGCGGCGGAATACATTTTGGCAGCCGACCCGAATATCCCGATAAGACAGGCTCTGCGCCGAAGCTGCGAGACTATGCGCGGACATTGCCGTGCGTTTGCCCGATTCAAGGCGGGCTTTATTCTCTGGTTTCTCAGCTGCGTGCTCATTCTGCCAGCGTTTTTTGTCGTTCCGTATTACGGACAGTCGTGCGCGGTGTGGATGACGGAGATTCCGGACTTAAAAGCAAAGTTCTCCGAAGATAAAACAATTTGACAAAGATATACAAAAATATATTGATTATCCGTCCGCGATTTGGTATTATATCCTGTGAAATAAATCGGGTGCGGCAATCCGCCCCGGAACGGAGGACATACAATTGGAAAACAAAAAGCTCGGAGGACGGATTCTCTTCAACATCATCCTGTTCGGCTTCATCGGACAGGTCGCATGGGCTGTTGAGAATGTCTACTTCAACACCTTCCTGTTCAACTACATCGGCGGCACTGCCGACGATATAGCGAAAATGGTCGCCGCGTCTGCGGTAGCCGCAGTTGTGACTACGTTTATTATGGGCACTCTCAGCGACAAGCTCGACCGCCGCAAAATATTTATAAGCGGCGGCTACATAATCTGGGGCTTCACCGTCGCCGTGTTCGCCTTTATCTCTCGCGAGAATATCGGAAAGCTCTTCAATATCTCCGACACCGCCAAGGTCGTCGCCGCAACGGTCAGCGTTGTCATCATCATGGACTGCGTGATGACCTTCTTCGGCTCGACCTCGAACGATGCCGCGTTCAATGCGTGGGTCACCGATGTCACCGTCCCCGAAAACCGCGGCACTGCAGAAGCGGTTTTGGCACTCCTGCCCGTGTTCGCAACCGTCATAGTCACCGTCGCTTTCGGCGTCGGCGTTGAGGCGGCGGGCTATCCCGCGTGCTTTATGTTCCTCGGTGCGCTCGTGACAATATGCGGAATCATCGGTCTGTTTTCTGTCAAGGATCCGCGCCGCGGCGTAAAACAGAGCTCAAACTATTTCAGCGATCTTATTTACGGCTTTCGTCCGTCTGTCATAAAGAGTAATGCGGCGCTCTATCTCTGCCTCGCGTCCGCGTGTATCTTCAACACTGCTGTTCAGGTATTTATGCCCTACATATTCATCTATGTTCAGCACTATCTCAAGTTTGACCTCAACACCTTCCAAATAACCACGCCCATAATCATCGGCGGCGCGGCGGCTGTTGTCGGTCTTGTCGTCGCCACCGTGCTGCTCGGCAAGCTCCTCGACAAGGTAGGCAAGAGAATATTCGTGTTCCCCGCAGTGCTTCTGTTTGTCGCGGGACTTACTGCCGTCTTTTTTGCAAAGACTCTTCTCACCTTCGCGCTCTTTGCGCTCGTCATGATTCTCGGCTACGGTCTGCTGATGATAATCCTCAACGCTACCGTGCGCGACTATACACCGGAGGATAAGGTCGGTCAGTTCCAGGGAGTCAGACTTCTGTTCACCGTCACCCTGCCTATGGTGATAGGACCGAAGGTCGGCAGCTGGACCATTTCAAGGTTCTCCGGAAGATACGAGCTTGGCACCATGCTCAACGAATACGGCGAGAGCACCCTCGTACCCATTCCGACGATATTCCTCGTCTCAGCGATAATCGCGGTGTTCATTATCGTGCCGCTTATCTTCCTCGCGAAGGTCACAAAGGAGAAAAAAGCATGAAAAGAATAATATCAGCACTTCTCTGCATTGTTATGCTTCTGTGCATCCTGCCGATGTCGGCATTTGCGCAGGACGGCGTTACGCCTATAATTCTTGTTCAGGGCTATTCCGGTCCCGCGCTGTTCTATGACCTCGGCGGCGAGGACGAGCATCAGGTCTGGGGCATAAATATGGACGACTTGAAAAAGATAGTCATAGCCCGCATCCCCGAGCTCGCGGGCGGTCTTGCCGGCGCGGCGTTCGGCGATTACGACAGGCTCGTCAAGGTAGTCGGCGAAGCGGGACTTGAGCTGCTTGAGCCGCTGCGCTGCAACCCCGACGGCACATCGAAATATAATCTCTCCGTCTACCCCGAGGGCGCGGCGAATACCCGTGCCTCCGTGCTCAAGGCGAACGGCGAGGACAATTACATAGCCGAAAAAGAGATCTCCGCCGACCTCATCGAGCGCGTCGGTGCGGAGAACCACTTTACTTTTACCGAGGATTGGCGCATGGGGCAGGTCGAAAACGCCGCCAAGCTCGACGAATTCATTCAGGACGTGAAGGAGCTCACGGGGAGCGAGAAGGTCAATCTCTACGGGCTCAGCCACGGCGGTCAGCTGACTGCGACATACCTCTATTATTACGGCACGAAGGGCGATGTTGACCGCGCAATAATGGACGCCCCCGCGATAGGCGGCACTCAGCTCGTCGTTGACCTGCTTGAGGGCAACATCCATTTTGATATTGCCACGCTCATAGAATATGTCGAGATAGGCTTCCGCAAGGAATATGAATATGAGTGGCTCGTCGAGGCGTTCGGCTTTGACCGCCTCAATCAGGCGTTCAACGACCTTATTCATCAGTATCTTCTTGATATCGTTATCAATTTCGGCAGCGTTTGGGATTTCGTTCCGCTCGACAAATATGAGGAGCTGAAGGCGCAGTATCTTGACCCCGTCGAGAATGCCGAGCTGATAGCCAAGAGCGACGAGATGCATTATAACGCCATGGCTCACATGAGCGAGGGCTTGAAACGCGTTCAGGCTGCCGGCACAAAGATAGCAATAGTCGCAAACACCGAGCACGATATCGGCACGAGCACCGGCGTCAACTCGGACTATGTGATTGATGTTCACTCGTCCTCCGGAGCATACTGTGCGCCGTTCGGCGAGATGTTCGCGGCGGATTATCAAAAGCAGAACACGGTCTGTGACGACCCTACCCATTGGCATATCTCGCCCGAGCGCGATATAGACGCGAGCTGCGCGTATCTGCCCGAGAACACATGGTTCGTCAACGGTCAGTTCCACGGAATGTGCCCGTGGGACAGATACACGAGGAATTTCTATCTGACATTCTTCTTCACCGACAGGATAACGGACATCTATTCCGACCCCGAGTTTCCGCAGTTCGACCTCGGTCAGAACCCCGCGAACGGACTCTATGTCAGGTTTGACAAGTCCCCGTCGGGCTTCCACATCTCGAAGGACACCGCGCTGACTGTCGAGAGCCTTTCTGAGCAGTACGACACCGAGATAATCAGCGTCAAGGCGGACGGTATTGATGTTGACCTCTCGGCGAAAAACGGCACCGTCCTCAAGGTCGGCGAGAGCTGCGAGATAGAGCTTGAAAAGCACTCCCTGCCGAATAGCACCGAGCCGTTCACCGTGACGGTCGTCTATTCGCTCAAGAACGGGCAGATACCGTTCGTCAAGAGCCGCACATTCACCTTCACGGCGATGGACGACAGCGAATACGACAACTATGTGTTCCTCTCCGGCAAGAAAAATACCTCCGGTGACGCGGCAGACGGCAGCGGCAAAACTCCGCTGACTCCGCAGACCGGAGCGCCGATAGCGGTCTCGGCTGTGACCCTTCTCGCCGGCACGGCAATGCTGCCGATAGCCGGAAAGAAGAGAAGGAAATAAATAATATCAAAAGCTCGGGCACGGCGATATTTCCTGTGCCCGAGCTTGTTTTTTACCAAATGAGAGAGGAATCTGTTTCCTGCTCCCGCCCGACAAAAAGCACTTAAAAGAGCAAAAACAAGGTCATAATCCGCGTTCTCAGCCGTGAATTATGACCTTCAACCTTTTTGCTCTTTGGTCTGCGCTAAATGCGACGCCCCTTTGAATTTTTACTGTTTGGGGGAGAAGTAGACTTTTCCTGGCTCGAGCGTCTTGCCGTAGATGCTGTAGAGCTCGTGGACTGTGACGAACTCAAAGCCCTCGGCGTGAAGCTCTGCGGCTATTTTCTCGAATGCGTCGGCGGTCATGTCGTAAAGGTCGTGCATAAGGACTATCTCACCTCCTGTCGCGTGATCGACGACGGAGGAAATTATCTTCTGCATATCCGCATTCCGCTGAGCCTCGGTTCTGCCGGAGCCCTGCTTGTCCTTGTATTTCCAGTCCTCGGTGTCAATGCTCCACTGGATGAGCGGAAGGTCGAAATCATCCTGTATGCCCTTGTAGTCGCCGTAGGGGACTCTGAACAGCGTAGGCTCAACCCCGATGACCTCTTTTACTATGGCGTTCGTCTTGTTTATCTCCTGCTTGCGCTCCTGCGCACTTATCTTTCTGAGATTTGCGTGGCTCCATGAATGGCTGCCTATCTCGCATCCCATTGAGTAGGCTCGCTTGACCTCTGCCGAGTAGCTCCCGACGCGAGTGCCGAGAACGAAGAATGTCGCCTTGCCGTTGTATTTTTCGAGCGTGTCGAGAATGCGGTTGGTCGCGTTCTTGCTCGGACCGTCGTCAAAGGTGAACGCGATATATTTGACTCCCGCGGGGAGATTCGGCTTGCTGCTCTGAGTCGAGTCCTTCGCGGCGGCGCTCTGCGTGCTGCTCTCGGCAACCGCGTCCGCGCCGAGCAGAGCCTTTAACGCCTCCGTCGAGAATATGCTCTTTATGTCGCTCGGCGTGAAGACCGCCTCAACGCAGCCCTTATCCTCATCAAAGAGAACGCCCGAATCAAAATAGAAGGTCAAGCTGTCGGAGCTTATCGAGAATTTGGTGAAGTTATTCTTGTCTGCCGAGGTGTTCTGCTTGAACTTATCCGCGCCAACGCCGTCGCTGAACAGACGGTTGGCGGTGAAATATGATATCACCCTCGTGCTTGCAAGCTTCTCATATCCGTCCGAGAAAAAGTCGTCCGCGCTCAGCAGCTTGCCGGAGGGAATGTCGAACACGAGAGTTTTTATCGTGTCGGTCTTGACGCTTTTGTCCGGTATGTCGATTTTTATCTCGAAAACAACACTGACATACTTGTTTGTGCCGTTGTCCGTCACAAGATAGCTCTTATAGTCGGCGCTCAGCGTCGGCAGATCACCCTTGGGCTTCGAACTCGGCACTTCTTTAACAAACCCGTCGGCAATTTCCTGCGCCGCAGCCTTTATCTGTTTATCTATCGCGTCAACGCCTATCGACGGATAGTGGATGCCGTAGGCATAGTGGCTTTCATATGTTATCATCGACTGAGTTTCGCCGACCTCTCTGTCCTGGGCGGTGTGCTGAAACTTGAGACTCAGCTCTTTTTTTTGTTCATTACTCTTGACTGTGCAGCCTGCCGCGCCGAACACGAAGAGCACAGCGCAAATCAGAGCTGCAAGACGACGAAATAAATTTTTCATATTGCTTTTCCTTTCCGCAAGAAACTCACGAACAGACATAATTATAATACAAAAAGCCGAACTTTGCAATAAGCACGCGAAATTTGTAACCCACTGTTACACTCTGTTATGGATTTGTAATTTGTGAGGGTGTCTATATCCTATTCATTGAAACGCGGGAACTGACCTCAAAATGGCAGATAAATGCGGGCAAAGCCCGTCTTTTTTTGTCTTTTGTTCCAAAATCGGCACGGATGCGATTATTTTTCTTTTAGAGAGTAACAATTTGGCGGCGATTCAGTATAATAAAGTATCTTCAGTTTTAAAAGGGGAGAGCCTTATGACAAAAGTCGTCAAGTTCGGCGGAACTTCGCTCGCGGAGGCGAAGCAGTTTCTCAAGGTCGCCGATATAATCCGATCCGATCCCGACCGCCGCTATGTCGTGCCGTCTGCGCCCGGCAAGCGTTTCAGCGGAGACACAAAGGTCACCGATATGTTCTACGCCTGCTACGATTCCGCATCGAAGGGCGGCGATTTCGCAGAGATATTTCAGAAGATAAAGAACCGATACAATGATATAATTTCCGGGCTCGGGCTCGATATGTCGCTCGAAGAGGATTTTGAGCATATACGGCTCAATTTTATCGGTCGTGCCGGACGCGACTATGCCGCGTCGCGAGGCGAGTACCTCAACGGCAAGATAGTAGCAAAGCTGCTCGGCTTCGCATTTATCGACGCCGCCGATGTCATATTCTTCGACGAGAGCGGCAAATATGACGCAAAGCGCACCATGCCCGTGCTGCGCGAGCGCCTGAGCTATACGGAATACGCCGTCATTCCCGGCTTTTACGGCTCGATGCCCAACGATACCATCCGCACATTTTCGCGCGGCGGCTCGGATATAACCGGCTCGATAGTCGCGGCGGCGTCCGACGCCGCTCTCTATGAGAACTGGACGGATGTCTCCGGCTTCCTCTTTGCCGACCCGCATGTTGTCGATGAGCCGCAGGTCATGAAGACCGTCACATACAGGGAGCTGCGCGAGCTTTCGTATATGGGAGCTACCGTTATTCACGAGGACGCGATATTCCCCGTCATGCAGAAGAAGATTCCTATCAGAATAAAGAACACCAACTCTCCGGAGGACACCGGCACGCTCATTCTTGCCGACACCGACGAGCCCGCCGAGAACACCGTCACCGGCATAGCGGGTCGCAAGGGCTTTTCCTCGATAAATATTGAAAAATACCGCATCCACGACGAGTGCGGAGCGGTGCGCAAAATGCTTGAGGTGCTCGAGGAGCACGGCGTGAATTTCGAGCATATCCCCTCGGGAATCGACAATTTCAGCATCGTTGTTGAGACTACGAGCCTCGGCGACGAGACCGATGATATAGTCTATGACATAAAGAAGGTCACTTCGGCAAACAGCGTGACGGTCGAGAACGGCATCGCGCTCATCGCGGTCGTCGGACGCTCGATGAAGTCCACACGCGGCGTTGCGGGCGCGATATTCTCGAGCCTCGCCAAGGAGAACATAAATATAAAGATGATCGACCAGGGCTCGAGCGAGATAAACATCGTCATCGCCGTCGCGGAACGCGACTACGAGCGCACGATAAATACGATATATTCGGCATTCGTGAAATAAATAAAACAACCGGCGGCGGGGAAAAGTCCCTGCCGCCGGAGCTGTTATTTGAAGCAAGTAGTTCGATGCATTTAATGTGAGATAATTTCTGAAAGCAAGAATGAAATAAAATCTGTTTCTTCATATATCGTAGATATATGAGTTGTTTTGGTGCGCCCGACATGGGCAATAACTTGGTGGTGAAAGTCCACTATGCGCTCGGTAGCAGGAAGCATTAGCCGAAGGCAAGGGTGTCCATCGTGAGG
>CAVDWM010000011.1:0-65806 GCA_963612725.1 Faecalibacterium prausnitzii
CCGCAGGAGCACTTTCAAGCCCCCACATCCGACTTCTTTCAGACTCCGCCTCACGACGGACGCCCTTGTCTTCGGCTAACAGTTCCTACTGCCAAGCCTGTAGTGGACTTTCACCACCAAGTTATTACGCATGCCGAGCACACAAGTAAAAATCTGACTGCTTAGAGAAATCTGCGCAGTCGGATTTTTCTTGTATCGTGTGCGAGAAGATTGAAAGCCGCTTGCGAAATATGCCGTCGTTTTCAACTGCGCAGTTGAAAAATAAAAATAGGTGCGGCAATACTATTTACCACACGAAATTATCATCTTTAACGATTTTTACGCAGGCAAATCATTTTGGAATATATTAACGTAGTACTTTTTTGCAATGATCACAAAGCACAATCATTCATTCAACATCAAATACTACCTATAGCACCACTATAAAATCTCAACAGAATATAGTCGAGATGCAATGACCACAGGAAAAGATAAGTCTGTCACTTCACAACAGATCAGTGCGGTTCAGGAGGACGACTCTTCGCTGTCCGAAGCGATTATTCTGTCTGCGATAGCTTTGAACACCGGAGCGCAGTCCGATGCGCCTCCGCTTCCCCTCTCTTTGAAAACGGTTATAACATATCGGGGATTTTCGGACGGAAACCAGCCCGAAAACCATGTGTTATATAATTCCTCTCCGTTTTCGAACCTACCGGTCTGTGCGGTTGCGGTCTTGCCTGCGGCAGTGGAGCTTTCCGGCTTTGCTCCCCTACCGTTTCCGTTTTCAACTGCGCTTTTGAGATATTTTGAAAGTATCGACGCAGTATTACCGCTCATAACATATTCGCCCGCACGCTTTTCATGCTCAAATACGGTGTTTGCTCCGTCAATTGCTTTTTCGACAAGGTACGGCGTGTTATACGCTCCGCCGTTTGCTATGCAGGACATATAAGCACAGACCGTGAGCGGGGATGCCGTAAGCGTGCCCTGACCGAACGCGAGATTGGCAACATACGCCTTCGAGTCGAGCTCGGAAGCTTTAGGCAGATATCCCGATGCCGAGGTTATACCGTCGCACAGGTCTATGGATTTGCCGAAGCCGAGGTCGGAGAGGGTCGCTATCAGCTTTTCTTTGTCGAGCTTCTGAGCAAGATGGATAAAATAGGCGTTGCAGGAGCGCTCAAGTGCGCCGCACATATCAACGGTGCCGTGAGCCTTATGCTCATAGCAGCCGAATTCGACACCGCCGACCTCCGTCACGCCCGTGCAGTCGTATTTTACCAACGGGGATATCCCCTGATCGAGCGCGGCGGCAGCAACGGCGGGCTTGAACACGGAGCCAACCGCGAAAGCGCACAATGCGCGGTTGATAAAGGGCGAATTGCTGTCCGCAAGACTTTTCGCCGGATCATTTGAATCGAACACCGGTCGGCTTGCACACGCTCTTATTGCTCCGGTTTTCGGGTCAAGGACAACAACAGCGCCGATATCCACGCCGCGCTCGTCCATACAGTCCTCAACTATCTGCTGAATTTCAAGATCGAGTGTCAAATACACGCCCGACTCTCCGTATTCACCGTCGGTACGCGCAGTGATATCCGCTCCCGATATCACGCGCCCATAGGCGTCTACCGAAAACACTGCGCTGATACTCCGTCGGTTGTTTTTAAATATGTTTTCAAACGACTTTTCTATTCCGCAGACCCCGTTGCCGTCTGCATCGGTATAACCGACGATATGCGCTGCCGGCTGGCGCGGAGAATATCGTCTTTCAACGCCGATTATTTTAACATCCTCGCATCCGCTCTCGCCCGACGGCACTCCGACAGCCACAGGACGACCCCTTGAAAGCTTTTCACGAACCTGTTCAAAGCCGTCATCGTCAAGCATCTCGCGAAGCTCCGAAAGAGCCGCAGCGGTCGGTCTTGCGGCGGCAAAATATTCGGTATAACCGTTTGTTATGAGCCGTCCGTTGCAGTCATATATCGGTGCGCCCAAATCCGACAGCTCGATGCTGCGGGTATTTTTCACCGCCTCTGCGGCAGTATCGAGACCTGTCGAAACGCTTATAAGCTGGAGGCAGACCACACCCATGAGCAGACAGAATATAAAAAACACAACGACTGCGCGTTTCGGCATAATATCATCTCCGACGGTTGATAAATTTATCATTGACCGTTCGGCGCGATAAAATACGGGCGCACAGCCGCTTAAAATTAAGTTTTATTTTTCGTCGGTGCTCCGGCGGATAAACGCGCCTGCCATCACATCGGCATCGCAGTCAAAAGTGAATTCCGACATGGGATTCGGGGCATTGTCAACGCTCTCGCCGAGAGAGTTCCTGAGATTTCTGACGGTGATAACCGTCGGAGCCCTTCCCCTGTTCATTATTTCAAGCTCGTCGCCCTCAAAAAATCTGTTGCGTTGGCTGACGGTAAGTGTTCCGTTTTCGCACTTCACGGCTATTGCCGCCACCTCCCAGCTGCGGATGTAGCCGCCCTTATAATATATCCGGGCATCGTCACGCGGAGAACCGAAGAAAAATCCTGTGCAGTAGTCTCTGTGACTTATCTTATAGACCTCGTCCACCATCCACTGCGCGGATCTGAAATCACTTGACGGCACGGCGAGATAGGCATCGACGGCACTTCTGTATGCGTTCGTGACAACAGCGGTATAATACTCGGTCTTTGCTCTGCCTTCGATTTTGAAGCTCGATATACCCGCCCCGACAAGCTCCGGAATATGCTCTATCATACACATATCCTTTGAGTTCATTATATATGTGCCGCCTGCGGTTTCTTCAATAGGGAAATATTCTCCCTGGCGGGTGCACTCCATAAGGCTGTACTCCCAGCGGCATGGCTGAGAGCATTCGCCCTTATTTGAGTGCCTGTCGGTAAGATAGTTCGAGAGCAGGCAGCGACCGGAATAAGAGACGCACATTGCACCGTGAACAAAGCATTCGAGCTCCATCTCTTCAGGCATTCCGGCTCGGAGATCCGTGAGCTCATCGAGCGTGAGCTCACGCGCAGCGACCGCTCTTTCCGCGCCGAGGTCAAACAGCATCCGTGCGCTCTCGGCATTGGCGACCCCCGTCTGTGTGGATATGTGTATCGGAATCTTAGGTGCATATTTCTTTGCATAGGAGAGCACACCGAGGTCGGTTATAATCAGCGCATCGACTCCGGCAGCCGATGCTGCTTCCAAAAATGACGGCAGTTCCTTGAGCTGAGCGGTATTTGGAATAATATTGCAGGTGAGATAAGCCTTAACGCCGTTCTCATGGGCGAACGACACGGCTTTGGCAAGCTCGTCATCCGAAAAATTCTTCGGCGCGGCACGCATCCCGAAGCGCGTTCCGCCAATATAGACCGCATCCGCGCCGTAATACACGGCGGCCTTCAAGCGCTCCGCATCTCCTGCGGGTGCGAGAACCTCGGGTCTTATTTTATCCATTTCGGCACTCCTTTTTAGACAAGGGAGCAAGCATTTCGCCTGCTCCCTGTAATTCTCAGTTCTGACTGAAAGCCTTGAGCACATTGGCATCGTGCTCGCTTTTTGTCTTCGCCATATAGATATTTCCGAACTTGTCGTGGCAGAAATAATAATATTTGGTATTTGACGGATAGAGTGCCGCCTTTATTGCCGCCTCACCGGGGTTGCATATGGGTCCGGGGGGAAGACCCTGAGCCGAATAGGTGTTGTACGCATCGGCGTACTTGTTGACAAGATTGACATCGGTTATGGGCGTGATGTAATTCTTGATATAGTCCTTCGTCGAATCGCACTCAAGCCTGCCCGAGGTCTGCGACTGATTCTTCAGGCGGTTATGGATAACAGAGGAGATAAGCTTCATCTGGGTATCGTCCGCCGCCTCGCGCTGAATTATCGAAGCGATAGTCAGAATCTCATCAACGGAATAACCGAGTTCCTTGGCGCGCTTGTCATAATCTTCGATCCAGACCTCCGAAAAAGCGTCGAGGAATCTGCGGATAGCTATATTGGCGCTCTCGCCCTGGAAGAAGTCATAGGTTGACGGGAAAAGATAGCCCTCAAGACGGTAGGTTCTGTTTTCGCTGTCCTTTATCGATGAGAGGAATGAATAATCAAACTGCGACTCTCCGATAGCCTTGATGAAATAAGAGGAAGTGCAAACGCCGTATTCCTCGAGTCTTGCGGCTATCTGCGGAATCGACCAGCCCTCCGGGAACAGCAGAGTGACGGTATTGGGTCCCGCCTGAACGGCACGGCACTCATACAGCATTCCCTCAACTCCCATGCTCGGCTGAAGATAATAAACACCGCTTATATATTCGGGCTCGGGAGGTCCGACAAAGAGAACCTTTATCTTGTATCCGAGCTTCTGTATCTTATTGAGTCCGCTTTCCATTCCGGTGCCCTTTGCCGCGGAAGATACTTTATAGAACATCTTACAAAAGGCCTTGTTGGAAATGAGATCGTTATCGTCAAGGATTTCGATTATCTGATTCGTCGTCGCGTTCTGCGGGATGTTGACCGTGACTATGTCATTGCCGCGGTTTATCGCAAGGACATCGTTTATGCATGAAATTGATATAAACGAGAGCACGACCGATACGGCTACAATAACGAGTATAAATGCGGTCAGGACAAGTGCATCGGCGGTTTTATCGGTCCTTGTCTTTGTCTTTGCGGACGCTCCGCCCGAGGATGAGCGCGAACCTGTCGAATGTTTGTTGGCGGCACGGCTGGAGAAGTATACCTCGCCCTTATAGAGGGGCACATCGTCCTGCGGCTGAGTCGATGCGTTGTCGTCCTCATCGATATGGACAACAAAGTTCTTGACCCTTTCGCGTCTGTCCGGCGTACCGGGCGTGCCGCCTCGGTCATCGTTGTAAAGTTTAAGCGTTCTTTTCATATATAGCTCCTCTCAGCCGTTTGAAATTACTCTTTTTTCAGTCACTACGATATCGGCGCACCTGTCGAATCTTCCGCGCGGAAGCCGATCGCTTATGCAGCACTCGTAGCATATTCCCGCCGTATCCCCCTTGAAGCGGGACAGAAACCTGTCATAGTATCCCTTGCCGAAGCCGAGGCGATAGCCCTGTTCATCGAAGGTGAGCGCAGGTATTATACACAGTCCGTCGTTTAAATCTGCGAACTTCTCGCACTTTGATTTTATCGGCTCAAGAATCCCGTAAGCACCCTTTTGCAGGTCGTCAAACGAGGTTATGTAATAAAACTCCATTTCGTGAAGCCCCGGTATACAGCGCGGAACGGCGACTCTCTTCGAGCGCGTCAACGCATCCCCGATAAGCGCACGGGTATCGACCTCCATGTCGGTCGAGACATATGTCAAGAGCGTACCGCATTCCCTGTACAGCCAGAGATTTGTCAGGCGGTTGAAGATACGCATATCGAGGCTTTTCTTCTCATCGGCGGTAAGCTGCGAACGGAGAAGTATGCAACTGCTTCTGATTGCTGCCTTTTCCTCGCGTATATCTCTCAGGAGCATTGAAGCGACTCCTCGATTTTCTTCATCTTTGCTTCACCGATGAACGCCGCGCCTATCGCAATGCCGAATTTCACAGCACTGCCCATGCCCTTGGCGGTTATTATATTGTCATGCGTCACAACAAACGAATCCGAGAGCTCTGCGCCTTCAAGCTCACTCTCGAAGCCCGGAAAGCAGACTGCCTTCTTGCCCTTGAGCATACCCTTATGACCGAGTATTGACGGTGCTGCGCATATGGCGCAAAGGAGCTTTTCGTTTTCATAAGCGTAGTCAACAAAAGCGTTGACTGTGGCAGAGCGTTCGAGATTCAGCGTACCGGGCATTCCGCCGGGCAAAATAACGGCCTCTGTATCGTCGTCGGGTGTCAAACCGCTGTCCACAGCGTCGCACACGGTGCTTATTCCGTGCGCTCCGGTTATGACATCGGAGCCGACGCCGACGATTTTCACCTTGAGATCGGCTCTTCGCAGAACATCGACTGTCGCGAGAGCTTCGACCTCTTCAAAGCCGTTTGCAAGAAAAATGTATATCATATCTTTTCCCTCCGTTTAACCGAGAGTGAGCCCCATATAGGCATTTTTAATATCGTTGAGTGCCGACGCCGAATCCGCATTGAGAGACAGGAGCATGGCATTGTTGCGAACCTCAAACAAATCCGCAGAGAGCGGAAAGTCAAGCGGAAGCCTGAACGAAAACTCGCTGCAGTTGCTCGCCGAGAGCAGCGCATGGGCGAGCACAGGGACGCATCCGCGCCTCGCGGCACATTCTCTGATTGAAGCCGTTTCGCTCTCCTCGTCGAAGAGCGCATATGCAGAGCACCTGCCGGACGAGGATGCGGCGACACTCTTGCAGCCCGCGTTAGTGTTTTCGTCTATTGCATATTGCAGGGCGTTGATATCCCAAACAAAGCAATCAATGCCGCAGAGACAGGCGTTTCTGACCGTCTGCATATTTTCGGCGGTCAGCTCTTCGATTTGGGCACCGCCGTCCGCGACAAGCTCAAGGTGTCTGCGGTCAATTTTCAGAAGCTTTTCTTCAAAAGCCGGGCGGTAGCCGAAGCGGGAATAATAATCAAACAGGCTGTCCGCAGCCGGAACAAGGCAGATATAATCAAGTCCCGCATCGCGGCACAGCGACTCGGCGGAGCGAAGCAGCTCGCCCATATACCCGCGCGAGCGAAAATCCGGATGAGTGCAGGCGGCATAGAGATACGCCGCATCAAACGCCTCCCCTGCTATTCTCACTTTACCGTCAAGCAGATAGAGCGCCGAGCATATTTTTCCGTCCTCGCGCCCAATGAGCGTGGACTCGGGAACAAAGCGGTTGCGCATAAACGCGCCGATATAGTCAAGGTCATCCCCGAAGCAGATCTGCCACAGGGCTGTGAGCTCGCCGATATCTTCTTTTGAAGCAATTGACACTATCATTTTTTGACCCTTGCCATATATTTTTCGAGCAGGATATCCGGACAGTATGAGAGCTTTGCTTTACGCAGTCCCTCAGAGCCCGTATCGTCCTCGCGGTTGATATATTTATACTGCGAGAGCGCGTTCGCGGCAAACTCGCGGTTTATCATCGGATATGCCCCGCGCACATCGGCATAAGCTTTCTCGATATGTGTGCAGAAAATCTCGGGGTTCATCTCCTCGCCGAAGGTGAATGCGACAACCTCGCCGTTCGCTCGGAGCAGTCCGCCGACAAAGCCCAAATCAAAATAGTTTTCAAAGCTTATATTTATCGCGTCAAGCTCATCGTCCATAGCTTCGGGGTCTTTTTCCCTGTTTCTGCGCTCCCACTCGGCGTTCATCGCTCTGCACTCTTCAAGGTTGTCCACGGTTATGGGTTCATAGCTCCACTCGTTTTCTCGCATAAATGCGGCGATGTGATTTCTCTTGCCGTGAAACTTCTTGCCTGGCAGGTTGATAAGATTTTCGGTAAGATATATATAGTCGTAACTGTCTCTGAGCGGCTCAAACTCAAACTTGTCCGGAAACAGCTTCTCGACTTTTTTTACGCACTCATTATTGAGACCGAACATTTCGAGTCCGCAGCCTCTCTTTGCGGAATCCTCCTCGATAAGTTCAATTGCCGCTTTCAGATTCCCCTCACCGACGGGAAAGCCGTAAGTCAGTCTTTTGACGCCGTTGTCGTCATCGATGCCGTTTATCGAAAAAAGAAAGCCGTCATGCAACGCTATTCTGATATTGTAGACATGCTGCCAGATGAACATATCGCCGAAGCTGTAATCACAGCCGAGGCGTTTTGCACGGCTGATAATGGGAGCCACCCACTTTCTGTCCTCGGTTATCGGAGGGCGGAAATCCAACATAAATAACAATCTCCCCGTTTTCAGTCTGCGACGAGCAAACTTCCCGAATTTAGGATATGTACAATTATAACAAAACGGTACATTTTTTTCAATAGCCCGAAGTACCAACTAAAAGCTGCATCGGAAGGGCATTTTTAGTATGAAACGCAGAAAGCAAAGATATTTTTGACAAACCTGTGGGTTCTATACCTTCCGCAAAGCAAAAAGGGAGCGCAGCCAAGTACCCTGTAACCTCAAAGGCATACATCTGATTACAGGGAGGGCACGCTCCCATATATCAAACCGCAGACGGGGCAAGCAGCAGAGGTTCAAGCTGCACGCCCGAGAGCGCGGTAACGGCTGCATCGTAAGTTTTTGAAAAATCGGCGACAATGGAATTCGGCTTTTTTATATGATCGTCTTGGCGCATCGGGACAAAATATATATGCTTGGTGTTGAGCAGTCTGCCGATATTGGCGGCTGCCGCGCCGAGCGCGTCGTTTGTCGAGACGGCAAGCAGCACCGCTCCTCCGTTTCTGATGTGCGATTTCGCCGCAAGAGTCACCGGAGTATCGTTTATTCCGTTTGCGAGTTTTGCAAGGGTATTCCCCGTACAGGGCTCGATGATGAGAATGTCTATCATTTTCTTCGGTCCTATCGGCTCGGCGTCGGTTATTGTGTGGATAACGGATTTTCCGCAGATATCTTCTATCTCGCGCACAATATCCTCAGCTTTTCCGAATCTGGTGTCAACGCAATATGCGTTTTCTGACATTATCGGAAGAATATCCGCACCCTTTGATTTCAGCTCCCGCATCTCGGCTATTGCTTTTGAAAGCGTGCAGAATGACCCGCACAGGGCAAAGCCCACGCGCAGCTGTGTCATCAACTTCCCTCCCTTATAATATTTAGTATGGCATCCGCTATTATTTCTCCCGCCGTTTTGGGTGCCGTCTTGCCGGGCAGAGATCCGGGTACGGTAACATTGAGCCCAAGCTCACGCGCACAGACAAAGTCGGTTCCGTAAGGGGGCGAGGCAATATCTATCACAAGGCAGTCGCGGCGGAGTGCAGAGAGCGTTTTGCAATCGAGCACAAGGCTCGGAACGGTGTTGACGAGCAAATCAAGCTCCGGTACTGTTTTCATAAGCTCGGAGATGTTGACGGCATCGAGTCCGACCGTTCTCGCCCAAGCGAGATCGCTGCATTTTCTCGCCGCAACCGTCACTCGGGCACCCAAAGCCGCGAGCATATCGGCGAGCACCTTTGCCGTTCTTCCGTAGCCCGTGACGGCGCACCGCGCACCGTGAACGGTTATCTTCATATTTTCCATAGCTATTTTTATAACGCCCTGCGCCGTCGGCACGGCATTGTTTACCGCGAGCTCCTCACGCTCAAAATAGTCAAAAACGCGAATACCTTTTTTGAAAAAGCTCGATTTGAGTTCGCCGTCCATCATTCCGGCAAAAACGGTCTGACCGCGCTCGAGGGTATCGGAGAGCTCGTTTAATGTAAGCGGGCTTGAGTTGAGGTGAACGCCGTCGCGACTGACGGGCAGAGGCAAAATAACGGCATCGGCACGTGCCGCCGCAGAAGCTATGCTTTTGTCCCCTGTCGGACGCATATATTCAAAGCCTGCCGGCGGCGAGGGCGCGAAAATTTCCACATCAAAGCCTTTTTCCGCAAGGCACTGAGAGGTGTAGAGCATACGCTCATCTCCGCCGACGGTCAGAAGTTTTCCGATATTCATCATAGGCTTTCCTCCTTTGCCTCACCCCAGTATATGAATCGCCTCCCGACTCGGTCATAGCTTTGTAACAAAATATTTATAAAAATATATTATATTTTTCCTGTCAGCGTATTATAATACAAGTCGAGCATTTATAATTTATACGTATGTATATCATGAAGCATATTCTTTTTTTGACTCGTTTTTGAATATGCTGACAAATTCGGAGGCTTGTTAATGATGAAAGAAATAGACGAAGTACTTAAGACTGTGAAGAGGGTTCATTTTATCGGCATCGGCGGCTCAGGCATGTGTCCCCTCGTTGAGATACTTCATTCAAAAGGATATGAGATAACCGGCTCGGATAACAACGAGAGCGATACGCTCAACCGCGTCCGCGCACTTGGAATACCCGTAACGCTCGGACAGAGAGCCGAGAATATAGAAGGCGCGGAAATGATAGTCTACACCGCCGCTCTTCTCCCCGATAACCCGGAGCTCTGCGCGGCGAAGGCATCGGGAATACCGACCTTTGAGCGCAAGGAGATGCTCGGCGCGATAACAAGAATGTTTGACGACTGCATCTGCGTCTGCGGCACTCACGGCAAGACCACCACGACATCCATGCTCACCCAGATATTCATCCAGGCGGGCGAGGATCCGTCGGCGGTCATCGGCGGAAAGCTTCCTCTGACGGGCACAAACGGTCTTGTCGGCAAGAGCGAGCATATGCTCTGCGAGGCGTGCGAATTTGTTGACACTTTTCTTTCGCTCTCACCCGATGTCTGCGTTCTGCTCAACATCGACGAAGATCACCTTGACTACTTCAAGACGCTTGACAACCTTATCGCTTCATTCACGAAGTTTGCTTCGATGACCCGCAAGGAGGTCATATATAACGGCGACGACGCAAACACTCTGCGTGCCATCGCAGGAGTCAAGGACAAGAAATTTATCACCTTCGGTCTTAAAGAGGGCAATGATTTCAGAGCCGACAGCATAGTGCTTGAGCACGAATTTGCGAGCTTCGATATAATCAAATACGGCGAGAATGTCGGCAGGATAAGCCTCGGCATCCCCGGAGAGCACAATGTATACAACGCTCTTGCGGCTATAGCTGCGGCGGACAATGCGGGCATTCCGATGGATAAGATAATCGCATGCGCAGAGGCTTTCCACGGCGCAGGCAGGCGTTTTGAAATACTCAAGAGAATTGACGGCATAACCGTTGCGGACGACTACGCTCACCATCCGAAAGAGCTCGAAGCGACCCTGACGACAGCTATGGGCATGGGCTTCAACAGAGTTTGGGCGGTGTTCCAGCCGTTCACATATTCGCGCACGGCGATGCTCTTCGACGATTTCTGCCGTGTCCTGAGTATACCCGACAAAACGGTTCTGACCGAAATAATGGGCTCACGCGAGAGGAACACATATAACATCTACACCTCGCAGCTTGCCGAGAAAATTCCCGGAAGCGTTTGGTTCAACACCTTTGAAGAGGTTGCGGACTATGTTGTCGCGAATGTCGAAAAAGGCGATCTGGTAATAACGCTCGGCTGCGGCGACATATACAAGGCCGCCAAGCTGATGATAAAGAAACTCGAAAAGCAGGGATAAAACATGAGTTCTCCGTTCAAAAGCCTCAAGGAAGTATATGCGCGGACATACTCGCTCGACACAGAGCGCGACGCGGATTTTTTTGACTGCGTTAAAGACATATATTTTTCGCCGGAGGTGCAGAGCCTAAAAAAATACCCGCAGCACGATAAGATGAACAGACTCCAGCATATAACGAGTGTTGCGTATCTGACATACCGCATTTGCAGACACTTCGGGCTTGATTACCGCAAGGCTGCAAGAGCCGCAACTATGCATGATTTGTTCTACTATGACTGGCACGAAAACGACTGGAGTCACCGTCCGCACGGCTACCGACATCCGAAATTCGCCGCCGCAAACGCCAAATTACTGTGCGGCGAGCTCGACAGAAAGAGCGAAATGATGATTATCCGGCACATGTGGCCTCTGACGCCGCTGCCGCCGACAAGTCCGGAGGGAATGGTTCTTTCACTTTCGGATAAATACTGCGCTTCGAGAGAGATGAAGATAGCTAAGCAGAACGCGAAAAGCTGACTTCACCGAGCAGGATAAACCGAACAACGAAACAGAGGGAAGCTTTATGAAAATTTTTATGACGATAGTAATATATGTGCTGTATTTCTTCTTTTACAGCGCTGTCGGCTGGCTCGGCGAATCGATATATTGCTCGGTCGGCGCACGCAAATGGGTCAACCGCGGATTTCTTAAGGGACCCATGTGCCCGATATACGGCACGGGAGCACTCGCGATGGCGATAACCCTGACGCCGGTCAAAAATCTCGACATCAGAGTCCCTATGTTCGGTCACGAGGTTTTGATAACTCCCCTGCTTGTCTTTATTGCGGGCATGGTGGTCTGCGACATTGTTGAGTTCATAACGAGCGTGCTTATGGAAAAGCTTTTCCACGCGAGGTGGTGGGACTACTCAAACAAGAAGTTCAACATTCAGGGTCGTATCTGTCTCGGACATACATTTTACTGGGGCATCGCCTCAATACTTTTCCTCTATATTGTTCATCCGATCGTTGTGCAGTGCTTCTCACAGCTACTCGACTCAGCGGCAATAATTGTCTTTGCCTGCGTGCTCGCGATATTTCTCGTTGACCTTGTCTTTGCCGTGTACAGAGCTCTTGATGTCAGAAAGCTCATGGATAAGATTAAGGGCTTATCAGACACGCTGAACACCTTTGCCGGCACGATAAAGAACGGCGTTTCCGACAAGGTACCGTCACTCGACGAGACAAAGGCAAAGCTTGAGAGCTTTAAGAGAGATGCAACGGCACAGCTCAAGGAGGCGTTCCACTTCATTCCCCTGTCGGACAAAACCGATGAAAATGAAAATGCGGGAGAAAACGGCGGCAGAGGCAAGCTGAAGACAAAGCTCAACCGCCACTTCATAAGCTCTTCAAACCTCCTGCCCTATGCCAAGAAGCAGATAAAGAAGCTTGAAGAGATGTACGAAGAAGTCAAAAAAGCGTTTTATGATGACGATGATGACGATCTGTACTGATAAATAAAACAACAGCCGCAAAAGAGCGCTTCGGTCGGGAAATCACTCCTTTCCGGGGCGCCGCTTTTGCGGCTTTTTTAAGCTTATGCTATGTGTTAATTTTGAGGATTAGACTTATTTTTCGCCCCTGCCCTTTGCCGCAGCCTTTTTTGCCATCGCTTTCTTATAGAGGGCGAGCAGTCCGCTGCAGCCGAGGTTGAGACAGATGCTTCCGAGAAGAAGCGAAAGAAGATATATGGGAAGCTTATCAACCGCCTCCTTGGCATTGATGAGCGAAACAATGAAATAGCAGAATCCGACGTTGTTGAAGAAAACGGGAAGATAGGGATTAAGCAGAATCAACGCGGCAATGCAAACCGTGAGCGGAATCATTACAGCTGCAAGGTGAGGAACTCCGCTTTTCACGAGCAGAACATCAACGGTAACAAGGCCGGCTGCAAGAAGAAGTCCGACGGCTCCGCCTATAAGCGTGTGCCAGAAACGGGCTTTATAGGTAAGCTCCTCCTGCATGAAGAAAATTGTTACGCTGATGAAGAAAGCCCAGTTTGCAATCGGCATATCGTGCCAAGCGCCGTGAACAGCCTGATAGATAAAGTTCCAAAGAATGATCCATGCGAAAACGATAAGCAGGCCTTTCATCTTTCCCTTGGGCGGTTTTGCGAAGAATTTCAGATCGTGTTGTTTTTCCATAAAAGTCTCCTTGGTTTCGGTTTTTCAACATAGCGTTGCCCGTGTATGGTATCACAGCCTCCGCTGCCCGTCAACATTTCTAAAACACATTTTATAATGCTAAATGTTTTGTTAGATATATAATATATCCGTTGATAACCTATGCCTCTGTGCTGCACCCTATGGGACAGTACATTGAAGATTTTCTGTCAATCGCAAGGGGTAAGCCGTAAACTTCTCCGTTTCAATATGCCAAAAGGCATAAAGAAGCCGCCGCAAACCGAAGCTTGCGGCGGTTACTCTGTTTAATTGATTATCCCCAGTTAAATCTGACAACTGCGCCGTCAACCCAATAGTTCTGACCGAGGACATAGCCGTTCTCTTCAAGTCCGCCGGCGAAAGCCTTTGCCATCTCCGCGCTCTTGCAGGTGATGGAAGCTCTCATCTCGAAGTCGGAGGCGGAAGTAGCGGTAAGCGGAGCAAAGCCCGTCAGCCACCAATGGCTCTCGTCCTCGCGATGGAAGAAGAGCTCACCCTTCTTGTAAAGATCGTATGACATCTTCAGACAATCCTCATCGGATGCGCAGGCATAGAACTCAATGGGGTTCTCGGGAGCCTTAGTATAAACACCGATCTCCGCGCCACTGGTGATGCCGTACTGACCCTTCCAGACCTGGATCATCCAATTCTTACCCTCATAATCGAACTTGTAGCGCTGGGTATCGTAAAACATCATGGTCACGGGAGCGCATACATCGTAAATCTCGCAGAAGCCGAAATTCCTCTGCCAGGGATTCTTGGGGTTATAGAAAATACCCTGCTTAGAATCGAAATCGAAACCGATATACAGAAGTCCGTGACCGTCAACACCGTAAAGGAGTCCGGTATTCGGGTCATAGGCGATGCCCGCGCCGAGATTTTTGATATCTCCAACGGTATCTTCGGGCAGCTCCTCCACGGGGATATAAACTACCTCACCGTCGCCCACGGTGATATTCTCATCCCTTATCTTCTTTTCGGCAATCTCGGTGAGTGTCTTTGTATCCTCCTCCGAGAGAACCTTGACATTGTTCGCAGTGTCCGCGACATCGGTGGGAGCTATAGACTCCGTTACCGGCTTCATCGAACCGATTCCCGACGCACCCGTCTCATCTGCACTCTGGGTAACCTTGACAACGGTCGTTTTGTTCTCCGGCTTCGCGTCCATGACCTGACGTGTCACGCCTGCCTCAACACTGTCCGCAGCATCGGAAGTACCGAACCTGACAGCAGTAAAAGCAAAGATCTGAACCGCAAGAACAAGGGCGAGCGCAGCCGAAAGAACCGCGATACTCTTCTTTCTTGATTTCATAAAAACCTGCCTCCGTTTCTTTTTCGTGCTGACACAAATAAATTATTACATATCCGGAAACAAAAGTCAATAATTTGTTTAGAATTTGTTTAAAAATATGTTTGCATATGTAATTATATGCAAACATATTTTTTCTGTGTCCCGCTACAAAAAATAGTATTATACAAGCGGAGGCTGTTTTATTCCGAAAAATTACAATTTTTTTGCCGATTACATACTTCTCAATGCATCTATGGGCTGCATCTTTGCGGCTCTGCGCGCAGGATATATTCCGAAGAATACGCCTATTGCGGTAGAAAATCCGACTGCGATAACTATGGTCGAGAATTTCATCTCAATCGGTATGTTCATATAACTCGCTACGGCGAACGCACCGACAGACCCCAAAATAAGCCCTATCAGACCGCCGAGCAGACACAGTATGACCGACTCGGTCAGAAACTGGAACAGTATTGTGGAGGTCTTTGCGCCGAGAGCTTTTCTTATGCCTATTTCGCGCGTTCGTTCGGTTACAGTGACCAGCATGATATTCATAACGCCGATGCCTCCGACAAGCAGCGATATCGCGCTGACCGCCGCGATGAAGGTCGTGAACACGTTGATGACCGTATCCAGAAGGTCGATATAAGTCGCCATATTTATAAGCGAATAGGCATTCTTGCCGAAATTGCCGTGGCGGGTATAGAGCAGATTCATCGCGGCGCTGCCCGCAGCGTCAAGCTCGGAATCCGACTTTGCCATAATATAGCACATCTCGTATCTGCCCGCAGAATTGCCGTTGAGGGCGTCTGCGAGCGTTGCGGGAATTATTATACTGCAGCCGGTCTGCGCATCGCTCATATACGAGGACATCGTTTCGGACATACTTGAGCTTGAGCTTGATAGTATGGAGGCGTCTATTATGCCGATAATTTTTATCTGCACCGTCTGGTCGCTGACCGTGAAGCTCAGCTTCTCCCCCACCGGGTCTGAATAACCGAAGAGAAGCTTCGCGCTGATGGAATCAAGCACGGCAACGCGTGAACCGGACTCATACTCCTCATCCGTGAAGAAGCGACCGCTCAGCATTCCGGCGGACATCATATTGCCGAGATCGGAGTTGCCGGCTATCGCGAGACCGAGACTCTCATTGTATTTGGTCGTAACCGTTCCTATCGACATCGTGACCTGAGAGACATATGCAACGCTGTCAAGATTTTTGATAGCCTTTATATCCTCTGCCGTTATATAATCGGAGGCGTTGGTCTCTTTGCTGTTTATCGAGATATTGATAACGCTCGAGCCCATATTCTTTATCATGCCGACGATATAATCGCGACCGCCGTTGCCGAGCGTTATGATAGCGATAACCGCCGCAACACCGATGATTATGCCGAGCATAGTCAGGAGCGAGCGCATGAGATTCGTTTTTATCGAAAATATCGCTATTCTGATGTTTTCTTTTATATTCATCCCTGACCTCCGGCAATTACTTTGACGTTACCACTTTTACCTTATCGCCGTCGGCAAGAGTTGTTCCCGTCGGCACGGAGGTTATAACTATGTCGCCCTCACTGCATCCGGAAACTATTTCATATCTGGTATCGTCGGAGATACCGAGTTCGACCTTTGAGAAGGTTATTTTCTTCGTCTTCGGATTGTATATATACACATATGTTCCGGTGCTGTCATTCTTGACCGCCTCGCTGGGCACTACAAGGACACCGTCCTTTGACTCAACATCGATTGATATATCGACATCGAGACCGATTATAACGCTCGAGGTGGGATTTTCTATAGTGACCTTCGCATCAACACCGTTCGCAGAGCCGGAGCCGATGAGAGAGGATATATCAACTCCGCTCGACTGCGTAGCGACAGGGCTTATATAAGCGACCACGCCGTCAACAACTGTATCGTCGGCAGCAGTGACGCGGCACGGCATATCGAGGCTGACCTTGAAGATATCCGACTTACCGAGGACGAAATCGACAACGAAAGGATAATATTCAACGGTTATACCGCTCTGAGTCTGACCGAGCAGGGCGTTGACGATATCGGAAACATTCGTGTTGCCGCTCGCAAGATCGATTATCGAGGATATATCGATATTCGTGCCCGCTGCCGAGCGGCAGGTCTCGCCGGGAGTTATGTTGACCTCGCTGACGATGCCGTCATACTCGGCTATCCACCCGCTTTTGAGTGAAGAGATGGATGCGGTGAGCGAATCAAGCTCCTTTTTCGAAGCCTCCATGATAGTTTTATATGTGCTCTGGGTTATCGTGCCGGACTGAGCTTCGAGGGTAACTTTTTTGAGCTCAAGCTGCATTTTCTCCATCTGAAGCTCCGAGACACCCGAGCCGAAGATATCGGAATTGCCGCTGTTGAGCAATTCGTCAAGCTTCTTGAGTGCAGCGTTTATATCATCCATGCCGAGAGCCTTTGAAATAAGCTCCCAGAGCTTATTGGACGCATCGCTGTCAGTCTTGTTCTGATCATCGTCGGTCTTGTCGGCATTGTTCTTCTGCTCCCGCTCCTGCTTTTCGAGTTCTTCGTTTATCTCTGCAAGGCGGGCGTTGATCTCCTTGAGCTGAGCAGACGAACTCACGGCGGTATTCTTGGCGTTGTTATAATTTTCGGCGGCAGTCAGATATGCCTGCTGTTTCTCGGCAAGAACGGAATTGAGAGACGATGTATCAAATGTTGCGAGCACATCGCCCTTCTTGACATATTCGCCGACCTTGACATTGACAGTCAGCACTTTTGTGCCGTCGATCGGGATAAAGCTCCCCTTTTGCGACGACGAGACCGTGCCTGATACATCAAGAGTCTGAGTTATCGAATCCTTTGTCACCTTTGCGGTCGAGACCTGCGGCAGCGGATCGGGCTTGAAGAACATATACAGCACGCCCGCCACAACGGCGGCGCACAGGATCACAAGGATCGACACAAGCACCTTCTTTTTTGTTGACCACTTCTTTGTTTCCATGCGTATCCTCCGTCTCAAAGTTTTGGAAAGCACCAAAGCACATACATATAACAGCAGAATTGTACAGGCAAAATATAAACCTGCTGCTGTATAAATTGTGAATATTTTTTAAATTTTAATCAGTATAAGCTTTTTTCGATATTTTTTCAAGAACCAGAGCAGTGTTTCAGTCTGAGAAAGTCAAGTTCTACATATAGATATACAGCGCCCGGAATACGCATACCGTTTCTTGGTGAAAATCACAGCGATATCGGAGGGACAAAAATGAAAAGGATTGCAGCAATTCTGTTCGCCGCGCTCACCGTACTTCTCTGCGCGTGCTCGGTGCAGAGATATTCCGACGCTACAATGTTCTGCCGACGGTTCAACAGAGAATATAAAGGAGCTCTGCTCGATATCGGGACAGCTGCGGTCACAGAAGCGGACGGATGCACCGTATTCAATCTGACACCGGATGAGAACATCCTGATAGCCCTGTGTACGGACAGCAGCGGAGTTCGGATAAAGCGGATAAGCATAACCACGCACGGGAATGTTGAGGATATGCAAAACGGTCTTTTTTCGCGTTTTCTGACATTCTGTGAATGTGCGATTCCCGCCTATTCAAACGGAGAGGACACATATGAAGATATTGCGGCAAAGCTCAATATGCCCGATGAAAACAACTACGCAACCGCCGTAACGCAATATACGCAGAGCGAAACGGTGAGATATACATACTCCGCCGATGTTACCGGCGCATTCTTCTGTATGGAGAACAAAAGCCTGTGCCGCACGGACGCAGAGCAACTGACTCTACGCGACGGCGGCACAGACCTTAAAAGCTGAAAATATCTTTTATTCTTTTATGATTTTATAGGCGACATCGGGCGTATCGCTGATAATGGCATCGGCTCCGATATCGTTGAGACGCTCTATCTCATCGGGGTCGTTTATCGTCCAATACTGCACAGCAATATTGTAGCGGTGCGCATAATCAACAATCTTCTCGGTACCGAGACGGACGATGCGATACTGGTTAGCGGGAATCTGAAGGGCATCGTATTTGAAAGAATCCTCGTCGAGGTCGAGATTGAGAAGCGCCGCGCCGTAGAACTTAAGCACCTCCGACACACCCGCGGAGCGAAGCATATCGGGATATTTTTCATCAACATATTCGGTGACTTCTCCCTGGAAGGTGCCGAAGATAGCGCGGTCAAGAAGTCCGCGTTCCTTGAGCACATTGTAGAGAATATCGACGCCGCGCATACCGTTTTCGCCGCCGTCTTTTATCTCAATAATATAGCTGTATTTCCCGTGAGACTCAAGCGTGTCAAGCACATTCTCAAGCAGCACGGCACGCAGATCATCGGGAATATCCTCGCCGCGCAGTCCCCTGTAAGGATAACTGCCGTCCTCGGCTTGGAAGTTTTCGCCGAAGTTAAGCTCGCGCAGCTCGGCATATGTATGGTCGATGGGCTTGACCTCCTCATAGCCGAAATGCTCTACTGCGTTTGTGGTTCTGTCGAGCGTATCGTCGTGCAGAAGTATAAGCTTGTTATCCTTGGTGATATGCAGGTCAAACTCAAAGATGTCGGTGTTAAAATCCGTGCTGTTCATGCATGACTCGAACGCGAGCATCGTGTTTTCGGGCATGATTCCGCCACCCGAGCGATGCGCCGAGACGAGCGCGGCATCAGCCGTGATATAAGGATTAATCTCGCCGCTGTATGTCGTTGCCGCAGGCGTCCACGCCATAAGTGCGGCATACACGCCGACAAAGACGACCATAACAGCCAGAATAATACCAATAACCTTGAGTGCAGTTCTCTTTCCGCTTTTCTTTTTCTTCGACATTTCAGTTCTCCTTTTTCGGCAAAAGCATTGCCTGTTGTGATTGTGTATAAAAACATACCACAACAGGCAAAAAAATGCAACAAATTTATATAATTATCGGTTTCATTCCTTCATGCTTTTGTATTTCTCGCGGGTAGCAAGTCCGCCGCGGATATGTCGCTGAGCCTTGTTTATATCGAGTATCTCGCGTACCTCGCTGTAAAGCCGGGGATTGAGACTGCGAAGCCTGCGTGCGACATCCATATGTACGGTTGACTTTGAAACTCCGAACTGTTTTGCCGCCGCCCTGACAGTTGTCTTGTTCTCGACTATATACTCGGCAAGCTCAACGGCTCTCTCCTCTACTATTCCTTTCAAAACGAACCCTCCCGTTTTTCAATGTCGCTAATAGATATGCAAAACGGGAGGGCTTTATTCACTTATTGCAGGGCTTGTTTTAAAGAATAAGTACAAAAGTACCGGCGGTTATCAGCGCACCGCCGAGAACGGTAGTCCAGGTCACCTTTTCGTGCAGAATAACGAACGCAAGCACGATGCTTATAACGACGCTGAACTTGTCTATCGGCACGACCTTTGACGCCTCGCCGATCTGGAGAGCATGGTAATAGAACAGCCACGACAGACCGGTTGCAACGCCGGAGAGGATAAGAAAAATCCAGCTGCGTGTGCCGATGCTGCTGATGCCGTGATATGCGCCCGTGGCAAAGACTATACCCCAAGCGAGAACGAGCACGACAGCGGTTCTTATTGCCGTGGCAAGATTGGAATTAACTCCGTCTATGCCTATTTTGGCGAGAATCGATGTCAGCGCGGCGAATACTGCCGAAAGCAGCGCGAAAGTCACCCACATAAATGCTCCTCCTTTTTTTCCGGACTTTTTTTTCCAAGGCATATCACCTCTTTGCAGCCGTTGAAGGGCGGTCGCTGTATTTTTTATATCCTCGTGTCGAGAAGCTCCGTATATTTTTCCTTGAATTCGGCAAAAGTGCCGTCCCCAAGGCTTTGGCGTATCTTCTCCATGAGGGTATTGTAGAACCAGAGATTGTGCATGACGCACAGACGCATGGCAAGCATCTCGCCGGACTTGAACAGGTGTCGGATATAAGCTCTCGAATGTCTGCGGCAGGTCGGGCAGGAGCACTCGGGATCGATAGGGCGCAGGTCGCGCTCATACTTTGCGTTGTTGAGATTGATTATTCCGCCCATGGTAAAAAGATGTCCGTGACGGGCGTTTCGGCTGGGCATAACGCAATCAAAAAGATCAACGCCGCGAGAAACACCCTCAAGAATATTTCCCGGAGTACCGACACCCATAAGATAGCGCGGCTTATCGGCGGGCATATACGGCTCGACAGCCGAAATTATGCGGTACATATCCTCTTTCGGCTCGCCGACGGCAAGTCCGCCTATAGCGTAGCCGTCGAGGTCGAGAGTAGCTATGCGCTTCATATGCTCTATGCGCAGGTCGTCGAAAGTGCAGCCCTGGTTTATGCCGAATAGAAGCTGATTTTTATTTATCGTACCGGGCAGAGAATTGAGGCGCTCCATCTCCGCTTTGCAGCGTTCGAGCCAACGCACAGTGCGTGCGCAGGACTGCTCGGCGTACTCATATTTTGCGGGATTCTCGACGCACTCGTCAAACGCCATGGCGATAGTCGAGCCGAGGTTCGACTGGATTCTCATACTCTCCTCGGGACCCATGAAAATCTTGCGTCCGTCGATATGCGAGGAGAAATAGACGCCCTCTTCTTTTATCTTGCGGAGCTTTGCGAGCGAAAAGACCTGAAATCCGCCGCTGTCCGTGAGTATGGGGCCGTCCCATCCCGTGAACTTGTGAAGTCCGCCGAGCTCTTTCACAAGCTCGTCGCCCGGGCGCAGATGCAGATGATATGTGTTGCACAGCTGAACCTGGCAGTGGATATCCTTGAGATCATATGCCGAGACAGCGCCTTTAATCGCGCCGCAGGTGGCGACATTCATAAAAGCCGGAGTCTGCACAGTTCCGTGGACGGTCTCGAACACGCCGCGGCGGGCTGTTCCCTCTTTTTTTATAACGGTAAACTTCATTTTTATTCCTTTCGGTTGAGTTATTCGATTAGCATCGCATCCCCAAAACTAAAAAATCTATATTTTTCCTGAACTGCAATTTTATATGCATTCATGGTGTTCTCGTAACCGCAGAAGGCTGAGACGAGCATTATAAGCGTGCTCTCGGGGAGATGGAAATTAGTTATGAGCGCGTCGATGCACTTATACTGATATCCGGGATAGATAAATATATCCGTCCAATCATCGTCGGCGCGTATCCCGCCGCATTTAGTCGCGACGCTTTCAAGCGTGCGGCAGCAGGTGGTTCCGACGGCGAAAACGCGTCCGCCGTTTTTCTTCGTATCGTTTATGAGTTTCGCCGTAGCCTCAGGCAGCATATAATGCTCGGAGTGCATATGGTGCTCCTCGACATTCTCTGCTTTAACGGGTCGGAATGTTCCGAGACCGACATGGAGGGTGACGAATCCGACACCGACACCCTTTTCGCGCAGGGAGTCAAGGAGTTCGGGGGTGAAATGCAGCCCGGCTGTCGGTGCGGCGGCGCTGCCGCGTTCGCGGGCATAGACAGTCTGATATCTGTCGTTATTTTCGAGCTTCTCGGTTATATAATGCGGCAGAGGCATCTCGCCTATCTTATCGAGCAGTTCAAAGAACACGCCGTCATATGTGAATTTTGCAAGACGGTTGCCGTCAGGCAGAACGTCAACAATCTCGGCGAAGAGCATATCATGGAAGGTGAACCTATGACCCTTGCGAGCCTTTTTACCGGGGCCCGTGATAACCTCCCAGATGTCGTCGCCCTTGTTGTTGAGAAGAAGGAACTCGACCACAGAGCCGGTGTCCGTTCTTTTACCGTAAAGGCGTGCGGGAAGCACCTTTGTGTCGTTGAGAATAAGGCAGTCGCCCGGCTCGATATACTGCGTGATATTATGAAAAACATCGTGCTTTACTGCACCCGTTTTCTTGTCGAGCACCATAAGTCTCGAGCTGTCACGCGGCTCAACCGGATGCTGTGCAATGAGCTCCTGCGGCAGGTCGTAAAAGAAATCGCTTTTTTTCATTATTTCCTCAGCTTTCGTGTCCTGAGACTAAAAAAGTATTTGACTTGCAATATCCGTTAGTGGTATCATTTTAAATATCCCGACGGAGCTTCTTTTCAAGGTCACACATCATTATATTGCAAAATCTCCGTCAATACAACAATTTTTTCACTCAAAAAACGTTTTTCGGAGGAACTTTATCATGAAGCATTTTAAAGTAGGAATCATAGGCGCAACGGGTATGGTCGGTCAGAGGTTCGCCACCCTGCTTGAGGATCACCCCTGGTTCGAGGTATGTGTGCTCGCCGCGAGCTCACGCTCAGCAGGCAAGACATATGAAGAAGCGCTCGGAACTAAATGGTGCATGAAAAAGCCCATTCCCGAAAAGTTCAGGAACATGATAATCATGGACGCGGAGAAGGATGTTGAAAAAATAGCATCGACGGTCGATTTTGTTTTCTGCGCGGTCAACATGAACAAGGATGAGATAAAGGCACTCGAGCTCAAATACGCAAAAGCCGAATGCCCGGTTGTTTCAAACAACAGCGCGAACCGCTTCACTCCCGATGTTCCGATGATAATCCCCGAACTCAACTCCGATCACGCCGAGATAATCAAAGCGCAGAGAAAGAGACTCGGCACAAAGCGCGGATTCATCTCCGTCAAATCAAACTGCTCGCTTCAAAGCTATGTTCCGGCTCTGTTCCCGCTTTCGGAGTTCGGAGTCAAGGATGTTCTTGTCTGCACATATCAGGCGATATCCGGCGCGGGCAAGACTTTTGAGACATGGCCGGAGATGATAGACAATGTCATTCCCTACATCGGCGGCGAGGAAGAAAAGTCCGAGAGAGAGCCGCTCAAGATATGGGGCAAGATAGAGGACGGCGAGATAGTCCCCGCAAAGAGCCCGAACTTCACCGCACAGTGCCTGCGCGTTCCCGTATCGGACGGTCACATGGCGGCGGTATTCGTGAGATTCGAAAACAAGCCCACAAAAGAACAGATTCTTAAAATCTGGAAGGATTTCAAGGGATATCCCCAGCAGGTCGGACTGCCCAGCGCGCCCAAACAGTTCCTCAACTACTTTGAAGAGGACAATATGCCTCAGACCCGTCTCAACAGAGAGCTCGAGGGCGGCATGGCGATTTCGGTCGGCCGTCTGCGCGAAGATACCCAGTATGATTACAAATTTGTCTGCCTTTCACACAATACGCTCAGAGGCGCCGCCGGCGGAGCCGTGCTCATGGCGGAGCTGCTTTGCGAAAAGGGATATATGGACAGATAACATAAAAGCCGCCCGGCTGTCTGTCCGGGCGGTTTCCGTTTTTTAGGAGGCCGGCTTTATGAAGAAAGCTGTTTTCACGGGAGCGGCGGTCGCGCTCGTCACGCCGTTTCATAAAGACGGAAGTATAAACTACGGAAAGTTAGAAGAGTTTATAGATTATCAAATTGAAAACTCCACGGATGCCATAGTTGTATGCGCAACTACCGGAGAGAGCCCGACATTGAGCTACGAAGAGCACGAGCAGGTTGTGCGCCGCTGCGTTGAGTATGTCGCAGGAAGAGTTCCCGTCATTGCGGGAACGGGCAGTAACGACACAAAAAATGCGTTGAAGCTTTCAAACGAGGCAGAAAGAGCCGGAGCAGACGGTCTGCTTATGGTCACGCCGTACTACAATAAGACATCGCAGGCGGGGCTGATAGAGCATTTCAATTTCATTGCGGACAGGGTCAGCACACCGATAATTCTCTACAATGTGCCAAGCCGCACGGGACTGAATATAAAGCCCGAGACCTATTATGAACTTTCAAAGCATAAGAATATAGTAGCGGCAAAGGAAGCGAACGGAGATATTTCCGCGCTCGCGCAGACTGTAAAGCTCTGCGGCGACGAACTGACGATATACAGCGGAAACGACGACCAGATAACGGCGTTCATGTCGCTCGGCGCAAAAGGAGTTATATCTGTGCTCTCAAATATCGCACCGAGGGCGGTACACGATATGGTCAAGACATATCTCGATGGCGACACCGCCGCGAGCACCGAGCTTCAATTAAAATATCTCGACCTTTGCAGCAGCCTGTTTTCCGATGTGAACCCCATACCCGTAAAAGAAGCGATGAACATGATGGACATGGAGATTGGCTCATGCAGACTGCCGCTGACGCAGATACAGCCGCAGGCGAAGGAGAAGCTCAGAAAGAGTCTCTCCGCTCTCGGAATGATATAAGCTCGAAAGGAACGGCACATGGGTGCCGCAGGGCGAAATAATGCTCAATATTATGCTCAGCGGATGCTGCGGAAGCATGGGCAGAGCCGTCACCGCTTTTGCCGACAGCCGCAACGATATTAAAATAGCGGCAGGGATAGACCGAGAGGGGCGCGAATGTAAATTTCCGACATTCGTCTCGCCCTTCAGCTTCAACGGAAAGGTCGATGCTATAATCGACTTTTCGTCCCCCGCCGCCCTGCCGGGTCTGCTCGAGTATGCTGCCGGTGCAAAAACTCCGGCAGTCATTGCAACAACAGGACTGAGTGAATCGCATACCGCACTTATCTATAGAGCGGCAAAAGAGATACCGATATTTTTCAGCGCTAATATGTCGCTCGGAATAAATCTGCTCTGCGAGCTCGCTAAAGCCGCAGCAAGAGTGCTCGGTAGCACATATGACATAGAGATAGTTGAGACTCACCACGCGCAAAAAACAGACGCGCCGAGCGGAACGGCGCTGATGCTCGCAGACGCGATTTCATCGGAGCTTGGGCGCAAGCCCTGCTACACATATGACCGACATCTGCGACGCGAAAAACGCCCGCACGGCGAAATAGGCATACACTCGATACGCGGCGGAACGGCGGTCGGCGAGCACGAGATAATATTTGCAGGCTGCAACGAGACGATAAAGCTCAGCCACTGTGCGCAGAGCAAGGAACTGTTCGCGGCCGGAGCGGTAAACGCCGCGAGGTTCATACAAAATAAAGAACCCGGGCTCTACAGCATGAGCGACATGATAGACGGAAAGGATGCGAATATGTGAAGATAATCGAATCCATAAGTGTTCGCGAGGACGCGACTCTTTTTTCGCTCAGCGACTCCCCCGCCGACATAAACTTCATTGCGGGCATCTTCGAAAAGATTGCCGAAGCGGGAATAGATGTTGACATGATTTCGCAGTTTCTGCCGAACAGTTCTCACGCAGGGCTTTCGTTTACGGTCAGCGACGACGATTTCGGCGGCGTGCTCGAGATAGCGACGCAGCTCAGAGCCGAAAACCAAAGGATAAAAATAAGCGTCAGCTCCGGCAACTGCAAGATATCGGTAAGCGGAGCTGAAATGAAAGGGCAACCGGGTGTTGCGGCGCGGGTATTCAGAGCCGCCGCAGACGCGGGGTGCGACATAAGAATGATAAACACATCAGAGACCGACATATCTCTGCTCGTTGTCAAGACCGATGTTGATGCAACGGTCGCGGCAATAAGAAAAGAGTTTGAATAGCAGGCATAGAAAAAAGCCGCATCGCAAGGTGCAGCTTTTTTTGGATTTTATATCACACACTCAGAAGTCCTGCGTCAAGCACGAACTGAGAGCCGGTCACATAACGCGCCTTATCGCTTGCAATATAGAGAACCATATTCGCGACATCCTCGGGCTCAATCCACGGCACGGGAAGAAGATTGCCGGCGGAACGCTCGGCAATTTCAAGCGGAGTCGAATGCTCAAGAGCCGCAAGACCGTCGTTCATGGGAGTATTGACTCCTGTCGGGTGTATACTGACAACACGAATATTATAGGGTGCAAGCTCGATAGCCCACGCCTTTGTAAGTCCTGTGAGTCCCCATTTCGAAGCGGTGTAGTGCGAAAGCCTGTTGCCGCCGCGCAGACCCATAACGGATGAATTGTTGATGATAACGCCGCTCTTTGCCTCCATCATATGAGGAACGACCCTGCGGGTAACGATGAACGGACCTTTGAGATTGATGTCTATCATCGAGTCCCACTCTTCGTCGGTCATCTTATCGACCGTGGCATAGGCACAGATGCCTGCGTTGTTGAAAAGTATATCTATCTTGCCGAATTCGGCGACGGCTCTGTCAACGGCATCGGTGACGGCTTTATCATCTCTGACATCGCCCGCAGCGATGAGGCATCTTCTGCCGAGAGCCTCCACTTCATCTTTCAGGCTCTTGAGCTCGTCGCTCGTACCGAACGAGTATGCGGGATATTCAATCTTCTTCGCCACATCAAATGCGACTATATCTGCGCCCTCCCCGGCGAGAGCGAGAGCGGTAGCCCTGCCTTGACCGTGCGCAGCTCCCGTTATGAAAGCGACTTTATTTTCAAAATCAGACATTGCGGGTGTCCCCTTCTTTGCGATATTTGTAGAGCACTTCGTCAAGCGGGACTTTTGCAACGGTATTGAACAGATTGGTGGCGTACATTATGCCGGCAAAAGCGATAAGAAGAACTGTCTCCTCGGTTGAAAAACGCTCGGAGAGCTTATCGTATATCTCGTCGGGTATGTTGTGCGGATCCTTGCATATAGCGCCGCCGAAATCAACGAGCAGCTTTTCGGTATCCGACAGATGCGGGTTGTCCGGATCGTCTCCGGAATCAATGAGTATTTTTCTGAAAAAGATTGAGCATATCAGGCACTCGTTGCCCTCGGATATAGCGTGGGAGAACAGCGATATTGCACGGTCGCCGATAACCGGCACAAGCTCATCATAGAGCGTGTACCACTCCATATATGCTTTGAATGCAGGGACATTGTGGAGCAGTGTGCGCTTCATATTTGTGATACGTCCGTGCTTTGCTATCTGATCTTCGTATTCCCTCTTGACCTCTTCCGATGAACTTTCATACTGTGTCATAGGCAAAAAGCTCATGAAAATTTCCTCCTTTAAACCGTTAAAGCTTTTATTCAAGCAAAACCGGCACAGTAGATGTGCCGTATTTTTGTTATGCTGTTTTTTATCCTGCGCCTACGCAGATTTTTTCCTTGAGCCCCGAAGATTTTTCTCCGCCTTTCCTGTGAGCCTTATCTCTTCGGGATCGTCTTTTATCTTATCCATAATGACAAACAGCAGCGTCATCATCAGAAGATACGGAATGGGACTGAACAGACCCGGATTGACAAGGGACATCAGCTGCATGCCGATATATGCAATAAAAATGAACTTACTTGTCAAGGTGTTGCGTCGGGCAAAGTAGACGATGCGCGCAATGAAGATGTATCCGTAGGCCGCAATACCGACTATGCCGAAGCTGCCGATAACCTGGAACGGTGATGAGTGATACCAGCACAGAGCTCCCTTGGCGGAACGGTGAACATCTCTGTTGCCGAAATAGCCGAGTCCCCTGCCGAAAACCGGATTTGAAAGAAAGTCCTCAACGGCACGGTGCATAAGCCTGACCCTTATCTCGTCGTCATCTATCTGAATAAGTCTCAGGAGCATATCGCGGAAAAAGTATATCAGATCCCAAAAGAACACAAAAAACATCACGACACCGACGGTGATAATTATGATATTATGTACCCTGTGGCGTTTATCGAAGCAGAGAAGTGCTATCATGCACATTATTACTTCCGCAGTGCCGACTATCGCGCCGCCGCGCGAGCCGGTTATCATCATACAGCCGTAGAACAGCATACCGACCCAAAACCAGCCGTGGTTACTCTTTATCGAACGCAGGAAAGCAAACGGCAAGGCGAAGATAAGGAAGGTTGAGGCATTGTTGCGCCACTGAAAAGCGAGAAGCCCGTGAGTCGAAAGCACCTTATTAAGATGTTCGCCGTAATATTCAAGTATCATAAAGCAGCAGAACAGCCCCATGATTATCATTATTTTCGATATCTTATCCGGCAGAGAATAATTTTTTCTCAGGCGGATGTGAGAATGCATAAGATTATAGAACAGCAGCATACCGAAGCCGAGACCGAGGGTAAAGAATATGGGCATCAGGCTGAAATACTCTTTCGCCGTTATCTTGCCGAGACCGCCGAGGGTGACTGCGACGGAGACCGCGAGTATCGGCCAAAACAGCTCGCCGTGAGGCAACTTGCGCTGATAATAATTGAAATGAAAGACTATAGCCGCCGAGGCGGGAACGATAAGCCAGACCATCTTGATAAATTCGTTATAAGAATCGTCACACTTGATAAGGCAAAGACAAAGCAAAAGAAACGGCTCAAGTGCAATCATGACATCCTCGCAAAAAACGAGTATTGTGCAGATAATCGCTGCAAAGATAAGAAGCCCTATGGCCTCAACGCGCAAAACGGTGATAAAGCAGGCTATAAGGAAACAGACCCACATGAACCAGTCAGTGGAAAGATAATATTCCAAGCTTTTTCTGACGCTTTCAAATTTCGCGTTTTTCGTCAAATTTATGCTCCTCGTTGACTCTTCGGTCGTTTAAAATTATTTGCACAATACATCAAACGAGCCAAATGTCAAAAATACTGCCGCAAGCCGCAGACCTGTTCCCCGTTTGGGTGTTCATTTTATCACAAATTCATCAAAAAAGCAAGAAATAACAACTAATCGCGCTTTGTTATTTCTTCCGCAAGGGCATCTGCTGCGGCGTATAGCTCACGCCGGCAGGAAAGCCGCAATTCGTCCATGCTGTGAGTTCCGTCCGATGACAAAAAGAGCTTCTTTATTCCGAGAGCTGCGGGGTCGGTATCGTCGGACGCACACCCGCAGACTGCGTAAACCGTCGTTCCCGCCTCGGCGGCTCTCTTGCAGACTCCGCTAATCACTTTTCCGTTGATGCTTTGGGAATCAAATCTCCCCTCGCCCGTTATAATTATATCGGCTTTTGCGGCAAGGGCATCAAAATCGGCTTCGTCCAATACTATGTCTATGCCGCTTCGGAGCTCGGCATTCAGAAAAGCCGCCGCACCTGCGCCGAGACCGCCCGCCGCACCTGCACCGGTAAGATCTTTTGAGTTGAATCCAAGGTCTTTTTCGAGAATCTCCGCCATATGGCGAAGCCCTCGGTCAAGCAATTCTACCTGTTCGGCATTCGCGCCCTTTTGCGGCGCAAAGACATATGCCGCGCCGCCAGCACCGAAAAGCGGATTCGTAACGTCACAAGCTGCGACTGTAGGAATGTCAAACGGCTTTTCGGGCGGTATGATATGCTCGACATCTATAAGTGTTCCGCCGACCGGCACGAACGAATTATTATTCTTATCAAAAAACCGAAAGCCGAGTTCAAAAGCCATACCCGCCCCGCAATCGTTGGTAGCGCTGCCGCCGAGACCTAAAACAACGCGCTTGGCGCCACGCTTTACGGCATCGCTTATGAGCATTCCGACACCCGCAGTGGTTGTTACGGTCGGATCGGCTCTGTCTCCGGCGAGCGGAAGTCCCGCACAGGAGGCGATTTCAATAACAGCCGTGCCGTTTTTGAGCATATAGTACCGAGCGGACATCGGAAGTCCGAATGGGTCTTTAACATCGGCAGATATCCATTCGCCGTTGTTAAAATTTGCAAAGCTTGCGCAAAGCCCCTCGCCGCCATCGGCAACGGGGAGCTTTGTCACATTACAATCGCTTATTCTGTTTCTGAGTGCCGATTCTATGATATCGCAGACCTCCGAGGAAGTCAGAGTACCCTTGAAGGAATCGGGTGACAGAAGAATATTCATATTATCAGTCTTTTGTAAGCATTCTGATGTATCTCTTGAAGAACGATACGCCCTCATCAAGGACGGCGACCGGGCAGCGCTCGTTGGTCGCGTGAGTGCACAGAAGGAGCTTCGTGCTCACATGGAATGGCGCAAAACGGTAGACATTTTCACAGACCGACTCATAGAAATACGCATCGGTGCCGCCCATAACAAGATAGGGCGCAACAATAACATCAGGATCCGTTCTGACGCAAATTTCCTCAATAACCTTGAAGGCTCTCGAATCAGTCGGAGAGAACCTGGACGCTTCCTTGCTCTTGAGGCATTTTATTTCAACATCCTTGTTTTTGATGACCTTGTGCAGATGCTTATCAACATCCTCTGTGGTGGTGCCGGGCATCATTCTGAAATTGGCTATAACCGACGCTTCCTGCGGAAGGACATTGGCGGCAGGACTGCCCTCTGCCATAGTGACCCCGGTGGTGGTTCTGATAAGCGAAGCCGACGGGGGTATCTGCTCCATTATAAACTTCGCAAGGGGCTTGAGCAGCCACAGGTTGCAGGCAACGACTCTGACAGGATATGTTGCTCTCCTGCCGAGGTTTGAGAACAGCTTGACGACAAACGGCTCAAGCTTCGACTTGAACTGATGGTTTTCAACATCTCTGACGACATTTGCAATTTTTCCGATGGCGCTGTGCTTCGGGGGCTGAGAAGAATGACCGCCCTTGGCTCTGACGCTCATCGAGAAGTCGGCATAGCCCTTTTCGGCGATACCGATACCCGCAAGGTTGCCCTTGAGAATATGCTTGATGTTTATGGGCAGAATCGCGCCGCCCTCGTCAATAACACTGTCGAGGTGTATACCGCGTGACTTGAGCGTCTCCATAATGGCCTTGGCTCCGGCATCCTTCGAGGCAACAACCTCCTCGTCGTGACCGAAGCAGAGATAGACATCTCTCTCCGGCTCATAGCCCTCTTCAAGAAGAGTCTCGACTGCTTCCATGACGCAGATAAGGTGGTTTTTCATATCAAGAGCACCCCTGCCCCAGATAAATTCACCGTCGTTATAGCCGCTGAACGGTTCATGGGTCCAGTCTCCCTCGGTGCCGGGCTCTATGGGGACAACATCCTGATGCGAAAGCATGGCTATAGGCTCAAGATCGGGATTCTTTCCCCTCCAGCGATAGAGCAGGCTCGCCTCGGAGATATCCTCGCGCTCAAGAGTCTTATGCAGCAGAGGATATGAATCCTCAAGGAATTTGTGAAATTTTTCAAACTGCGACCAATCGACTCTGCTCTTGTCGGAATAAGATACTGTGGGGATCTGAATGGCACCGCTCAGATGCTTTGCGGCGCGCTCAACATCGACATTCTCTTTTTCAAGAGGCTTTGTCTCCCTTTTCTTCGGAACAAAGAATATGGCTCTGATGAGGGTTATGACGATAAAAATACCGAGAGCTATCAGAAAGCCGTAAAGTATATAGATTGGGTTCATCGCTTTTCTCCTTTCTCACCGTATGGTGAAACGATTTAATTGCACTTTGACGCGGTAAATCCCGAAGTCAAACATCGGTATAATAATATCAGAAAAACGCTGTTCAGACAATAGTTCAAATGCAAAAATCGCTGCAAAAGCATAGAAATTTTATATGATTACATATCAAAGAGGCTTATCTGCGTGGTTTTCGGGATATCTTCGAGTGCGCCCGCCGCTTCAAGGGCTTCAATAACGGTCTTGGAAACGCTCGCACGTCTGCGCAAGTCCTCGACGGAAAGGTACTTGCCCTCGCCGTCGTCACGCGCTGCGGCAAGCTGCTCTGCGGCAACGCCGCCGCATCCGCCGAGTGCGGAGAAAGGCAGTCTTATTTTACCGTCCTCGATATGATATACCTTGGCATCGGATTTATAGACATCGACCGGTAAGAACCTAACGCCGCGCGCCATCATCTCGTTGACGACCTGAAGAGATGTGAACATATTCTCCTCCTTGGCGGTAGCTTCCTTCATATTCATCTTTGTCTTTAGATATTTCATCTTGTTCTTGACGGCTTCCTGACCCGCCATAATGGACACGGTATCGAGATCCTCGCCGCGGACAGTCATATATGTAGCGTAGTACTCAACGGGATAGTAGAGCTTGTACCACGCAAGGCGCATGGCGGCGATAACATATGCCGCAGCGTGAGCCTTCGGGAACATATATTTTATTTTAAGACAGCTGTCGATATACCACTCAGGGACATTGTTTTCGCGCATCGCCGCCTTGTGTTCGTCGGTAAGGAGCTTTTTTGCTTTACCCTTACGGGTTATCTCCATTATCTTGAACGCCATGCTCGGCTCGACGCCCTTATGTATAAGATAGGTCATAATGCTGTCCCGTGTTCCGATAACATCGGAAATGGTGCAGGTTCCGTTATCAATAAGGTCTTTTGCGTTGCCGAGCCAGACATCGGTGCCGTGGGAAAGTCCCGATATCTGAAGCATATCCGAAAAGTTCTTCGGCTTTGAGTCAAGAAGCATCTGACGCACGAACGGCGTTCCGAGTTCGGGCAGAGAAAGGGTTCCGGTATTGCAGTCGATATCATCTTCCGTCACGCCCATCGGTTCGGGAGATAAAAGCATCTTATAGAGCTTCGGGTCGCAGACATCGGCATCCATGACGGATGTTCCGGTCAGATTTTCAAGATGCTTATAGAATGTCGGCACATCGTGACCGAGAATATCAAGCTTGAGTATCGTGTCGTGGAGCGCATGGAAGTCGAAGTGCGTTGTTCGCGTGCCCTTATCGGGATCGTCCGCAGGATGCTGAATGGGCGTGAAGTCCTCCGCCTCCTTATAGTCGGGCACGACGACCATTCCGCCGGGATGCTGACCCGTTGTGCGCTTTATTCCGACGCAGCCCTGAACCAGTCTCTCCTCCTCAGCGCGCTGAACAGTCATCCCCTTTTCGTCGAGCCATTTCTTGACGAAGCCGTAAGCGGTCTTGTCGGCAAGCGTACCGATAGTGCCCGCCTTGAAAACATTCTTTGCGCCGAAAAGTGTCTCGGTATACTTATGCGCCTGCGACTGGAAATCGCCGGAGAAGTTAAGGTCGATATCGGGCTGTTTATCGCCGTGGAAACCGAGGAAAGTTTCGAACGGGATATCGTGACCGTCGCGGACGAGCGGTTCGCCGCAGATCTCGCAGTTCTTCGGCGGCAGGTCGAAGCCCGAGCCTATCGAGCCGTCCATGAAGAAGGTACTCTTCTTGCAATGCCTGCACAGGTAGTGAGGCATAAGCGGGTTGACCTCGGATATCTCCGCCGCGAATGCGACGAACGACGAACCGACCGATCCTCTTGAGCCGACATAATAGCCGTGATCCATGGAGAATTTGACGAGTCGCTGAGCGATAATATAAAGCACTGCGTAACCGTGTTCGATAATCGAGCTGAGCTCCTTTTCAAGGCGCTTTTCGACATATTCCGGCAGAGGGTCGCCGTAGATGTCTTTGATGTGTTTATAGCATATCTCGCGCAGCTCCTCATCGGAGCCGGGGATTCGCGGGGGGTAAGTGCCGTCCGGTATAGGCTGGATGACCTCGCACATATCCGCTATTTTGTTTGTGTTTTCAATGACGACCTCGCGGGCCGTCTCCTCGCCGAGATAGGCAAACTCATCGAGCATCTCCTGAGTTGTTCTGAAATAGAGCGGAGCCTGCTGAGCCGCGTCGGTAAAGCCCTGACCGGTCATGATAATCTCTCTGAAAACGCTGTCGCTCTTGTCCATGAAATGGACATCACAGGTGGCGACGGTGAGCTTGCCGAGCCTGTCGGCGGTGGCGATTATCTTTTTGTTTATATCCTCAAGCCCCTGAACATCCTTGACCCTGCCCTCTCTGATAAGGAAGGCGTTGTTGCCGTTTGGCTGTATCTCAAGGTAATCGTAAAACGAGGCGATTTCAAGCACCTCGTCGTCGGATTTCCCGTCGAGTACGGCTCTGTAAACTTCGCCCTGCTCGCACGCGCTGCCGACGATTATACCTTCGCGGAACTCTTCAATAACCGAGCGCGGAACGCCCGGCTTGCGGCTGAAATATTCGAGGTTTGATTTTGTGATTATTTTATAGAGGTTTTTAAGTCCTGCATAGTTCTTTGCAAGGAAGATTATGTGGTTATATCTCTTTTTCTTCTCGGCCGGATCGACAACTCGGTCGTCAAAGTAATAGCCCTCCATGCCGTAGAGTATCTTTATCTTGCCCTTTGCAGCAGCGCAGGCCTCGGGGAATGCCTGAACAACGCCGTGGTCGGTTATGGCTATCGCCTTGTGTCCCCATGCTATGGCGCGTTCAACGAGCTTTGTCGCGCTCGAAACGGCATCCATGGCGGACATTGTGGTATGCAGATGAAGCTCGACGCGCTTTTCGGGTGCTTCATCCTTCTTTTCGATAAGGTCAATTGTCGTTACGGCGCGTGCGTTTATGCAGTCGCACTTCATATAGGAGTCATAGTTGACAATGCCCCTGACCATAACGGCGACGCCGTCCTTGATATTCTTGAGCAGGCTTTCGCAGTTCTCGGCGAGCTCAAATATCTTGACTGAATACGAATTTGTCTTATCGGTAATGCAGAAATTGATTATCTTTCTCTTTCCGTCGCGTGTGTCTCGCGATTCAAAGGCGAAAACCGTTCCCCAGACAACGACCGAGCCGGAGTCGGAAGCTATCTCGCTTAAGGGGATGGGCTTAGTTTTTATTACAGAACCGTAGATAGGGACAGAATATTTCGTTGAAAACGGATATTCGTCATATGTTCTTGTAAGGCTGCTGAGATCCTTTTCCTGTGAAATTTTATCCGCAAACGCGTTGCGTATACCGCTGTCGAGCTCCTCCTGATACTGCATGACCTCGTCGTCATCGACGGGCTCGCCGCTGTCGGTAAACTCGACGCCGACATCCTCTCCGAAGCGCTCAAATATCATCTGCGCAAAGCGCTTGGGTGCGCCGAGATTGTTTATGACATCCGCACCGGTCTTGAGCTGGACGGACACCATATCGCCGAACGCAAAGCACTTAGCGTCATTGAGAAATCCGTTTGCTGCGGGAAATTCCTTACGCAGGGAAACGAGCAGCTTGGCAAGCCCCAATTCACTCATCGTCTCCTTCGGAGCGTCTTCGCATTTTTCTTCCCTGACCGAGCAGTTTATCATCGCGCTATTGAGGGTGAACGCTTTTATGAGCGAAGTCTCGACGGCTCGTAAAATAAGCTTGCCCGGCGCAGCAGCCGCCGAGCAAAGCAATTCGAGCTCTCTTTGCTCGACATTCAGCCTGATATCGTCAAGCTGAATATCCGCGAGCTCAGAGAGCAATTCGGTATCATCGATATATTCTTTTACAAAATCAACTAATTTCTTATCAGACATTGTTGTCTCCATTAAAGTTTATCTATCTCTTCCATTAGGCAGTCAAGCACCTCTGACTCGGGCACTTTCCGAATTATCTGACCCTTTTTGAATATCAGAGCGCAGCCGTCTCCGCCGGCAACACCGATATCGGCTTCTCGCGCCTCGCCGGGTCCGTTGACGGCGCAGCCCATAACCGCAACCTTTATCGCCTTGTTGCATGTCGAAAGCCGTTCCTCGACCGCGTTTGCGAGGGATATCAAATCTATCTTGGTTCTGCCGCAGGTCGGGCACGAAACTATCTGCACACAATCTTTTTTAGCACCTGTTGCGCGCAGGATATCGTAGCCTGCCGCAACCTCCTTGACCGGATCATCGGTCATAGAGACACGAATCGTATCACCGATTCCGTGCAGGAGCAGAGAGCCGATGCCGACGCTCGACTTGACAAGGCTCATTTTCCATGTGCCTGCCTCGGTTATGCCGACATGGAGCGGATAATCGCAAATCTGCGAGATAAGCTCATACGCTTCGACAGTCATCGGAACATCAGAGGACTTGAGCGAAATAACGATATTATCAAAATCGCACTCCTCGAGAAGGCGCACATGCCCCATTGCGCTGTCAACAAGAGCCTGCGCGGTGGGAGCGCCGTATTTTGCGAGAATATCTTTTTCAATAGATCCGCTGTTGACGCCGACTCTTATCGGGATACCGTTATTGGCACAGGCATCGGCAACGGCCTTTACTCTGTCTTTTGAGCCGATGTTGCCGGGATTTATGCGTATTTTATCAACGCCCGCAGATATGCTTTCGAGCGCGAGTCTGTAATCAAAATGTATGTCTGCGACTATCGGCACTTTTACTGCCTCTTTGAGAGCCGGAATAAGCTTCACTGCACCCATATCGGGGATTGCGGCGCGGATTATCCGGCATCCGGCTTTTTCGAGAGCCTTCGCCTGCTTCACGCTGCCCTCAATATCATGCGCGGGGATGTTGAGCATCGACTGAACGGCTATCGGGGAATTGCCGCCGACAGTCAGATTTCCTATTCTGACTTGTTTGCTTTTTCTGCGTTCAAATGCCATAATTCTAACCTCTTATCAGGCTGAGAATATCCTTGAATGAAATCACAGCCATAAATGCGAGCAGAAGTATCATGCCGACCGCGTGAACCCACTTTTCAAATTTCTGCGGGATGGGTCTGCGAATGATAAGCTCGATAAACATAAAGAACAGTCTGCCGCCGTCAAGTGCGGGAACGGGCAGAAGATTGAACAGACCGATGTTGATGGCTATCAGCGCCATAATAGTCAGGAGCGGAGTCCAATCCATAGAAGCAGACGAGGCCGACGCCGCATCCGCAACATAGTTTATAACGCCTATGGGGCCCGAAACCTCGCTGATCCCGTATCTGCCGGTTATCAAATCGAACAGGCTTATCCAGACCATGCGCCCTATCGATATGCTTTCAAGAAAAGCGTTCTTTGTGACGCTCAGGAATGTCGGTTTAACGCCGACGATGACAAAATCATAGTGGATGCTTATAAGGTTTTCCTGACCCTCTATCGGGCTGGTCTGAAATTTTACATCCTTGAGGTCAACATTTTCGCCGTCTCTTTTTACGACAAAATCCATAACCCCGTCATCGTCGCGCATCATGAGAAAGGTTATGTCATACTGAGAATAGACGCGTTTACCGTTTATCTTGACTATCTTATCCCCTGCCTCAAGTCCGCTCGCGGCACTTGTTGCGTTGTCGTAAAAAGAGCGAATCTGAGTTGTGCCGATAAGGTCGGACTGGCAGAGCATAATTGCAACGATAATCACGCCCATGATAAGATTGACGGTAGCTCCCGCCGCAACGATTATCATGCGCTGCCACAGGGGCTTGTTGTTGAATGCGTGCTGATCCTCGCTGTCCTCATCCTCGCCCTCCATGCTGACATATCCGCCGATGGGCAGAACGCGCACGGCATAGTCCGTCTCGCCCTTCTTCTTTTTGAAGATGGCGGGACCCATGCCGATAGAGAACTCATTGACCTTGACCTTGAAAAGCTTTGCAAAAAGGAAATGTCCGAGTTCGTGGAACATTATGACGATGCCGAAGAAAAGTATAGCCACAAGAAACGGCCAGACCTTGCTCCAAGCTGTCGAAAACGACAGCGCGGTATTCAGAAACATATAGAAAAATATCCTTTCAGCCCGTGGAAATCAGCCGCCGAACATCTCATGCACCTTTTCCCTTGCGCGGGAATCGGCGAAAAGAATGTTCTCAAGACTGTCGCACGGTGAAAATTCGGTTGAATCGAGCACCCCTGCCACTGCGTCGGCTATATCTAGGAACTTTATCTTTCCGTCCCTGAACAGCTTATTCGCAGCTTCGTTAGCGCCGTTTGCCGACGCGGGACAGATGCCGCCCTTTGTTATCGCCTGTCTGCAAAGATTGATGCAGGAGAATGTATCGTAATCGGGCTGCTCGAAGGTGAGCGTTTTCCAATCCTCGAGGCGGAGCTGCTTTGCGGGGCTCTCGTAACGCTCGGGATAGGTCAGCGCGTACTGTATCGGCACGCGCATATCCGGCACGCCGAGCTGCGCTATAACCGAGTTGTCAACATACTCGACAAGCGAATGAACCACACTCTGACGGTGAACAAGAACATCGATTTTGTCGGCGGGCATATCGAAAAGCCATGCCGCCTCGATAAGCTCAAGACCCTTGTTCATCATTGTAGCGGAATCGACGGTAATTTTTGCGCCCATGCTCCAGTTCGGATGCCTGAGCGCCTGCTCAACGGTGACATCCTTAAGCTCATCGCGTGTTCTGCCGAAAAACGGACCGCCTGAGGCAGTAAGTATAAGGCGCTTGACGCTCTTTTTTCCGGGGCTCCCTTGGAGCGACTGGAATATTGCGGAATGCTCACTGTCAACCGGAAGAATGGCTACGCCCTTTTCTTTGGCGCGGGTCGTAACAAGCTCGCCACCTGCGACAAGAGTCTCCTTATTGGCGAGGGCAATATCGTTGCCTGCCTCAATGGCGGCAAGGGTCGGCTTGAGACCGGCTATTCCTACGATGCTGTTGAGCACCTTGTCGGCGTCCAACTGCGCCGCGGCACAGAGACCCTCTTCGCCGCCGAGCACCTTTGTGTCAGTATCGGCGACTTTTATCCTGAGCTCCGCCGCTCTTTTATCATCGGCGACAGCCGCTATTTCGGGCTTAAACTCTCTTATCTGCTTTTCAAGCAGGTCGATATTTGAATTTGAGGTCAGAGCTTTGACCGTAAAATTCCTGAGTCTTGCAACATCGAGTGCCTGCGTACCTATCGAACCGGTCGAGCCGAGAATAACCATGCTTTTCATCGGATCACGCTCCCACGCTGAGAATCAGTGAAATCATTGCGTAAAGCATAGGCATAACGAAGCTGTAGCTGTCGAATCTGTCCATAATGCCGCCGTGACCGGGAAAGATCGTTCCGAAATCCTTCGCGCCGAAGTTTCTTTTGATAACGGACGCCGAAAGATCGCCGCCGATGCTGACAGCGGAAAGAAACATTGAAGTTCCGGGAACCATCCACCACTTTATTGTGTCGTTCTTGAAGAAGAAATAATCAAAAATAAAGAAGAACGCAAGGTTGAAGAGCATAGTTATAACTATTCCGCCGACAGCACCTTCAACACTCTTTTTGGGGCTGATATTCGGAGACATTTTGTGTTTTCCGAACTTACTGCCGACAAAATATGCAAAAGTATCGTTCAGCCATGCAGACAGAAGTGCCGTGAAGATAATAAAGAACACCTGCGACTGCTGGAACAGATCGGGTCTGCTCAGGCAAAGATTCCTAAGCAGCGTTATTGTCGACATGACATACGGCACGATAATGCCGCAGAACATAGACATAACAACATCTTCAAACTTTGTTTTCTTGTAGTTGCCGAGCATGATAAACATCATGACTATGACATAGACTATTGCGAGGATATATGTCGGGAACGGCAACTTTGAAAAAAGCTTATATTCATAAGCGAAGGGCATAAACGCGGCGAGAACCATATTGATTACCATCAGAAGCTTGTTCTCGATTTTTGCAACATGCTGTATCTCATAGGATGCGAGCAGCGACACCGCTGCTATAACTATGCCCAGAACAGGGGTGAACATAAGTGCAAGGACCGTAAGTCCGAAAAGAGCGCCTAAAAGTCCGGTAATAACGCGCTGTTTCATCTTTCTTTCATCTCACTATCAAAATATTTTCAGACTCCTCCGAAGCGTCTGCTGCGGTGTGCGTATTCCTCAAGAGCGGCGTCAAAATCACGCTCGGTATAATCGGGCCAGAGGATATCCGAATAGATAAACTCCGAATATGCCGCCTGCCAAATGAGAAAATTTGAAAGTCTGAATTCTCCGCTCGGACGGATTATAAGATCGGGGTCTGGCTGACCCGCCGTATAGAGATTGTCCGATATATCCTGCTCGGTCAGACTTTCGGGTGTGCGCTCCCCTCTCGCGCACTGCTCGGCAAGACGCTTGCAGGCAGACAGTATCTCATTTCTGCCGCCGTAATTTATCGCGATGTTTACGGTCGTTTTGACCTTGTCCGCGGATCTGCGCTCAAGCTCGCCAACAAGCTCAAGAATATCGTCCGCAAGACCTTCGCGTTCTCCTATATATCTTAATCTGAGACCCTTCTGTGCATTCTCCTGCTCGCGCTCCTCCGCCTCGTGCAGATACTCACGGAAGAGATCCATTATGCCGCTGACCTCCTCGGTCGGTCTGCGCCAGTTTTCCGTGGAAAAAGCATAGAACGTCACATAGCGTATGCCTCTGTCCGCGGCGTATTCGCAGATTCTCTTGAACACCTTTGCTCCCTGCTTGTGACCCTCGCTGCGCGGAAGCCCGCGCTGCTTTGCCCAGCGACCGTTGCCGTCCATGATGATGGCAACATGCTCGGGAAGATGTTCGTTCTCAGGTGACTTTGTCATTGCAAAAATCCCTTTCTGTATTCAGGCAAAAAGGCATGACCGCCCGAAGCGCCAAGCCTTTTGCTTCAATGATCCGAAAACAAATCAGATCGCCATTATTTCCTTTTCTTTCTCTGCGGCTACCGAATCGGTTTCCTTGACGAACTTGTCGGTTATGTCCTGCATTTCCTTCTCGCCGTACTTGAGATCGTCCTCGGTTATTTCGCCGTTCTTCTGCATCTTCTTGAGCTTATCCATGCAGTCTCTGCGGATAGAGCGGATGGCAATTTTGCAATCCTCTGCAAGCTTTTTTACATCCTTGACTATCTCGCGGCGCTTATCCTCGGTCAGGGGCGGGAAGGTAAGTCTGATAATCTTGCCGTCGTTCTGAGGATTGATGCCGAGATCGGAGGTCTGGATAGCCTTTTCGATCGGATGGAGGGTCGAAGCGTCCCACGGCTGGATGCAGAGAATCCTCGCCTCAACGACGGAGATAGCCGCAAGCTGATTTATCGGAGTGGCAGTGCCGTAATAATCAACGGTTATCCTGTCGAGAACCGCCGCAGTGGCTCTGTTTGCTCTTATTGCAGCATACTCGCCCTTGAGAGAGCTGATGCTCTTACCCATTTTATCGCGTGCTGTTTGAAATACTGTTTCCATAATTTCAATCCTTTCTTGAAGAGAAGATCATATTTTCATCGGCCTTTCGCCGATCATTTTACAACCGTTCCGACATTTTCGCCGTTTATCGCCCGGACAATGTTTCTGGGATCGTCGAGATTGAAGACGAGGATCGGGATGGAATTGTCTCTGCAAAGGGAGGCCGCAGTGCCGTCCATAACCTTTAGGTCGTGGCTGAGAATCTCATCGAACGAGAGGGTGTCATACTTCTTCGCATCTTCAAACTTATTGGGATCCTTGTCATAAACTCCGTCTACATTCGTTGCCTTGAACATGATATCGGCATCTATTTCGAGTGCGCGCAGAGCGGCGGCGGTATCGGTAGTGAAGAACGGATTGCCCGTGCCGCAGCCGAAAATAACAACTCTGCCCTTTTCGAGATGTCGAACCGCCCTGTTGCGGATATAGGGCTCTGCTATCTGCTGCATGGCAATAGCGGTCTGAACCCTTACGGGTACTTTAAGATGCTCGAGAGCATCGGCGAGAGCAAGGGAATTCATAACGGTGGCGAGCATACCGATATGGTCGGCTCTGGTTCTGTCCATATCACCGCTCGAACGCCCGCGCCAGAAGTTGCCGCCGCCGACGACAAGACCGACCTCAACGCCCATTTCGACACATTCCCTGACTGCGGAGCAGATGCCGAGAACGGTGTCGTAATCAATGCCCATACCCTTTCCGCCGGCGAGCACCTCGCCGCTTATTTTCAGAAGTATACGTTTATACGCAAGCTCCATGTTGCTGCCTCCATTCAAAAAAACATAATTTTCCGCTACTATTTTACTTTATTTTACGCAAGCTGTAAAGACAAAAAGACAAATTCACAGCAATTTAACAAAAAAAGAACACGGGCGACAAGATTGATTCCGTCTCCCGTGTTTCGGTTTGAGTCACTGTCTGTCAAGTGCCGCCTGAGCCTCGGAGGTCAACTTTGAGGTCTGGCGCTGAGCCATGACAAGATTATAATAGATACCGCGCTTCTTGAGAAGCTCCGTATGCGTGCCGACCTCGGCTATTCTGCCGTTTTCGAGCACAACGAGTCTGTCCGCATGGCGCAGTGTCGAAAGCCTGTGGGCAATGGCTATTGTGGTTCTGTTATGAACCAGCCTGCCGAGAGCTTCCTGAATATGGCTCTCGGTCTCGGGGTCGAGCGCACTCGTCGCCTCATCGAGAATGAGTATCTTCGGGTCGCGCAGTATCGCTCTGGCTATTGCCACGCGCTGACGCTCGCCGCCCGAAAGGTTATAGCCGTTCTCTCCGACGACGGTATTGTACCCGTCCTTGAGCTCCATTATGAAGCCGTGAGCATTTGCCGCTTTTGCCGCCGAGAATACCTCCTCGGGAGATGCGTCCGGCTTTGCATAAGAGATATTGTCATAGACGGTGCCCGAGAAAAGATATGTCTCCTGAAACACAACGCCCATATTCTCACGCAGATAGTACTGGTCGTAGTCGCGGATATCCCTGCCGTCTATTCTGAGCGTTCCGCCGTCAACATCATAGAGGCGCAGGACAAGATTTATCATCGTGGACTTGCCCGCTCCCGAGTGACCGACAAGACCTATCATCTCGCCCGGTTTTATCTTCAAATCTATATCCTTGAGCACCGGCTCGTAGCTCTTATAGCCGAAGCCGACGGCATCGAACTCAACCTCGCCCGTTATCGGATATTTTTCGGCATTTTCGGAGTCTCCGACCTGCGGCTTTTCATCGAGAACCTCATATATCTTTATAAGGCTCGTTGTGACCTCCGCTATCCAGCGAGGCATATTGGCAAGCCAGTCAAGCGGTTTATAGATATACGAAAGCAGAAGCACAAAGCTCCACAGCTCGCCCGCAGTCATAGTGCCGTTTATAACCATCCTGCCGCCGAAATAGAGCACAAGGAAATTGCCGGAGTTCATAAAGAAGCCTATGACCGGAAAGATAACCGCCCACACTCTTTCGTTGCTCACGGAGATATCGGCAAGAGCCTTGCTTGCAGAAGAAAACTTTGCGACCTCGCGCTTTTCACTGCCGAAGGTTTTGACAACGCGGATACCCTTGATTATATCGTGAAGTATAGAGTTTGCGCGGCTGTCGTACCGCCACTGCTTATCATAGCGCAAGTGGATATAGCGCTTGAAGCTGTTGAGCGCGATAATACATATCGGCGCAGGAACGACTGCGAGAAGGGTCAGCAGCGGACTCATCCGCAGCATAAATATGCCGACAACGACAAAAAGTATAACCTGTTCGAGCGCATAGCGTCCTTTATCGACGAAGAAGTTCTGCACCGTATTTGTGTCACGCGTAACGCGTTTTATAAGATCGCCCGCAGTTTTGCGCGACATGGACGAGACAGACATACGCTGAACCTTGTCGTAGACAACCGAGCGCAGATATTTTGAAAAGCCGAGTCCGACGCTGTTCGCGGTGCGTCCCGAGAATATCTGGAAAATGTTTTCAAGCAGATAAGTCAGAGCCATGGCGATGCCGATGATAATAACATTCTGCTTTGCGGAGAGTCCGCCGGATGAAAAGCCGTCAACAAGCTTGCCTTGAAGCACAGGCTGCGCTGCGGACATAAGATTTGCGAGAGTGACAAGTATGCTCGACACGATAAGCGTCGGCATAAACTGCCGAAGCATTTTAAGCGTTCTGCGCCATATATAGCTCTTATCAACGCAGAACATGCAGACATCGGTGCCCTTGGGGTAACGCCTGCCGCAGATCGGGCATCGGTCGGCATTATCGGTGCTCAGCTGAGGTTCTTCGCCTGTCTTTATATAGTGATTGACCGCCTTGCGGAATTCGCCTATATCCTCTGCGGCGTCCATAGAGAAGCGGCAGAGGATAATATTCTCTGCACCGTCATAATCGAAGCCGAGCTTATCCGCAAACGGCGACATTTCAAGGCAGCCGCAGCCGACATCGGTATACTGCACGAGTTCGCCGACATTTTCAAGCGAATGAGAAAACACCTCTTTGCCGTCTTCAAGCGCACAGACTGCGCCGTTTTCATACCGCAGGACACCGCGGCACGGCTTCGAATTCAAATCAAGGTCATATTTTACCTCGGTCATATTTAAAACCATACGGCGCACAGCCGCTCCTTTCTTCAAAATTTATGCAAAAAATCAATACAGAAACGGTTCGATTTTCCTGCGCGTTCTCGGCTTGAGAGCGTTGATATCAGGAATTACAAAACGGTTGCCGTCGGCGTCGGTGAGCATGACCGCACCGGAATCGAGCATCTTGATATTGCGACTGATATCCTTGACACCGAAGGTCTTTTTAAAGCCGTCTATCGACACGTCAAAATAGAACGAACCCATCTTCTCGTCTATCGAAGATATTTCCGATATCTGCGGGCAATAATAGCGTGCAGCGAGATCCTTCTCGATTATCTCTCTGCTCTCGGGAGGAAAATCGGCGGCATTTCTTATTATGCCGATCTCGTTCTTGTCCATATCACTGACGCTGATATACTCAAACGGTCTGTGCAGGGGCAGAGTACGCAGAAGGCGCACTCGGCGATAGTCCTTATCCTCGGTTTTGAGGGCTGTAAAGCCGTTCGGATTTATATAGAATCTGCACTTTTCGGGGTCGAGGAAGTTTATTGACATAGTATTGAGTTCTCCCATTTTAACCCTCCTCAATCGATTATGCCGACAGCCTTGAGGGCTTCGGCCTGTATTTTATATAGCTTATAGAACTCGCCGCGCTTTTTGAGAAGCTCGGCATAGCTGCCGTATTCAACCACCTCGCCCTCGCTTATGACAGCGAGCATATCTGCGTCGCGCAGAGTCGAGAGGCGGTGGGCTATGGCGACGGTTGTTCTGCCCTGCATGAGCTTCGTGAGCGAATACTGGATATTGCGCTCTGTTTCGGTATCCATTGCCGCAGTCGCCTCATCGAGAATAAGAATTCGCGGATTCTGGATTACAGTTCTGGCTATTGATATTCTCTGGCGCTCGCCGCCCGATAGGTCGTGACCGCCCGCCCCGACGCGCGTCTCGTAGGCATCGGGCAGCTTCATAATAAAATCATGCGCACTCGCCGCCTTTGCCGCGGCGATTATCTCATCCATTGTGGCATCCGGCTTTGCGTAGCGGATATTATCGGCTATAGTGCCGATGAACAGATAGATATCCTGCGAGACCAGTCCGACATTCTTTCTGATGGTGTCGAGCGGCAGGTCGCGCACATCGACTCCGTCGATTTTGACGCAGCCGGCTTTCGGGTCGTAAAGACGCGCTATAAGATTGGCTATTGTCGTTTTGCCCGCTCCCGTCTTGCCGACTATTCCGAGCATCTGACCTGCAATTACCTTGAGGTCGAGATTTTTTATAACAGGCTGTGCGGGCTCATATTCAAACTCAAGCCTTGATATCTCGATATCGCCGCGCACCTCACCTATTTCGGTCGGGTGCTCTTTTTCGACTATCTCCGGCTTTGCGTCGACTATCTCAAACACGCGCTGAGCCGAATCGACGCAGCGTGCCCACCAATTAGACACCCACGAGAGAAAATCCAGCGGACCGACAAGCATGGTCAGGTAGACGGTAAAATTGAGAAGCGTGCCGACGGTCATCTCGCCGTTTGCAACCATAAGTCCGCCGAAAGTCAGTATAAATGCGGCGAGCATTGAGAGAAGTATTGTGAGCAGGGGGAAAAGAGTTGTTTCTGAATTGTTGAGCTTTAAATCCGCCTCGTATAAATCGTTGCTGACCGTATCAAAACGGTCGAGCTCCTCATCCTCTTTTGAGAAAGCCTTTATTATACGCTGACCGTTGATGTTGTCGCTGACCATGGATGTGAGCCTTGCGTTGCGTGCCCAGCTTCTGTGATGCAGGGTTCTGAAAAACCTGCCGCCGAAAATGAGCAGGACAAGGAAAATCGGGGCTGCTACGCAGCACAGAAGCGCCAGTTCCCACGACATGACGAACATTATTATCAGAACGCCGACAACGGTTATAACATTTGTTATGACATACGGCAGTCCGTCAACGAAGAACCAATAGATATTATTAGAGTCCCTTGTCACGCGCTCCATGAGCGAGCCGGTCTGCTTGGACGAGTAAAAGCCGACGGACAGGCGCTGCATGGCGGCGAAAATCCTGACTTTTATGTCATATATGACTCTCGGCATTATACTGCCCATAAGGAACTGGAACGACACGGTCATAAGCAGTCCCAAAAGCTTCATTCCGACGACCGTGCCGATAAGATAGCCGAGCGTAGCGAGCAGCTGCTGCGCGGGTGTTGAGCCGACCTTGCTCAGCACATCGTCAAAGAGCGTCTTTGTGCTTATCTGCGGCATTGCCATATTCATGGCGGTGCTTATGAGTATGGCGGTGACAATAAGCGTCATTTGAAGCTTATAGCCGCCGAAGAAAGAGAACAGGCGTTTGACGGTCGAGCCGTTTTTATCGCATTTCGGGCAGGAGCTGTGCCCGGGCGGATAGGGTCTTTTGCACTTCGGGCAGACTCCGCCTTTCGGCCTTTCACTGCTCTGCGGCATCGGTGTGCCTGTCTTGAGGCTGTTGAACGCCTTGCAAAATTCGTCATAGCTGCCGAGAAAGTTGAGACTGAATTTTATCAGACCTATATCGTCGCCGTTCTTTTCGGCTATGAGACGACCTGTAGAGACATACTGCTCGCATTTGAGTAAGTCAAAATCCGCGAGCGGATATGAGCGTATTTCCTTGAGCTCGTACTCTGATTTGATTTTCCTGTTCCCACGCTTTTTTGTGACCTTCTCATCGCCGAGGATGAAATATATGCCCTCGTTGTCAAGGGCTGTCCACGCAGTGAGATAACAGCCGTCGAAATCCATATCGCTTTCGACAACTTTTATAAAGCCGCCGGTCTCAAGACCGTTCTTTCTTACTGACGCATCGATATCGTCGGGCAGCCGGTCGGGAGTCTTTCGCTTCGGCGGTTCGGGTCTGCCGAGCATACGGCGCAGTCTTCTTTTTACTTTTTTCTTGAGGTTATTCATAGTCACTCCGAAAAAACAATCAAAAAGCGGACAGCCGGCGGCCGTCCGCAAATCACCTGCTACACGAGAGAGCGCAGGGTGCGGCGTGTATAATAATTCATTTTAAGACTTATCACAAAAACACACTCCTCACTCTTTTACAGCTTTTAAATGATAACATGATAAAAAGCGGATGTCAACCGAAATATCAGTCGATATAATCGAGTATCATGGGCTGCTCCGCAGGTCTCTTGTCGCCGATCGAAACCGAGGAAAGATACCGTGCTTCGGCACCGTCGAGGCAGCTCTCATCGTCCGTAAAAAGCGTTGCGAGCAATTCGCCGCGCTTTACAAAAGCTCCGGTCTTTGCGGCTGTTATTATTCCTGCCGCGTGATTGATCTCATCCTCTTTTTGCTCTCTGCCCGCTCCGAGCAGTACGGCGGTCAAGCCTATTTTCTCGGCATCCATGTGGGTTATATATCCGCCCGCAGGAGCGTATACCTCGCGGCAAAAGGAGGCTTTTCTGAATTTTGACGTGTCCTCAATATACGAGACGTCGCCGCCCTGTAATTTGACCATCATTTCAAAACGCCTGAGTGCTTCGCCGTTTTTGACGGCTCTGTCAACAAGCCTGCCGCATTCATCTTCGTCGCCTATACCGGCGAGCATCAGCATCCTGCACGAAAGCTCGCGGCAGACAGTCCAAAGATCTCCCGAAGTGTTGCCCTTGAGCACCTCAACGGACTCAATAACCTCAAGCGAGTTGCCGACCGCACTCCCGAGCGGAGAATCCATATTTGTTATCAGCGCGGCGGTCTTGACACCCGCTCCCCTGCCGATATCGACCATCGTTCGTGCAAGCAGACGGGCATCGTCGAGCGTTTTCATAAAAGCTCCGCTCCCCGTTTTGACATCGAGCACAATACAGTCCGAGCCGTCGGCGAGCTTCTTACTCATGACGCTCGAGGCTATGAGCGGTATACTGTCAACGGTTGCGGTGACATCGCGCAGGGCGTAAAGCTTTTTGTCAGCGGGGCACATATTCCCGCTCTGTCCCGTGACGCTCAAACCGCATTTTTCAACGGTCTCACGCATCTCCTGCGTTGATATCGAAGTACGAAAGCCGGGAATCGATTCAAGCTTATCGACCGTTCCGCCGGTGTGACCGAGTCCTCTGCCGGACATTTTCGCCACCCTCACACCACACGCCGCAACTGTGGGTGCCACTATAAGCGTAGTTTTATCGCCCACTCCGCCTGTCGAATGCTTATCGACCTTGACACCGTTTATCCCGCTGAGATCGGTCTTGTCGCCTGAGTCACGCATTGCAAGGGTAAGCGCGACCGTCTCGGCATTTGTCATTCCGCGAAAAAATACCGCCATGGCGAACGCCGAAAGCTGGTAGTCAGGCACCTTGCCGGAGACGCAGCCGTTGATTATATAGGAAATCTCCTGCGCGGTCAGCTCACCGCCGTCGCGCTTTTTGCGGATAAGCTCTGGCATATACATAAAACACACCTCAGTTCGTGAAGATAAGTACATGATTGAGCGAGAATATTGATGACAGCTCCTGGTCGTCACCGAGGACTATGTTCTTGGCATCGTCGGCGGTGACAAGCGAGGATATCATATCGGGATCGGCTTTGACGCGCTCGACTATTGCATCGTAGTCCGCCTGAGTGAACAGGGAGAACAGGGAGCGCTGGAGGTCGAGCCGCACCCCGTCTTCGCATATGCCGTAGGTCACCGAGCGTCCGCCTTCGAAGCTGCCGTCCTTCACTTCGGCGAGAGCACGGTATACGCTCGTCGAGACGGATTTTTCCGCGCTGGTCAAAACCGAATCCGAGACATAGGATTTGTCCGTATCGGCACCGATGACCCAGCTTCCGACATTGCGCTCCGCAATGCCGGCGACGGTTGCGAAGGTCTTCGTCCCGCAGGCAAATATGACCTGCGTACCCGTCGAAAACCACGACTTTGCGCGTGCCTCCACATCGTCCTCATCCTCGTCGGTCTTGAGAAAATTCACCTTTATCTCGACCGACATAACCTCAAGCTTCAAATCCTCGGCAGCGCGTTCGGCACCCTGAATGAATCCGAAGCAGTAATTTACATAATCATCAGACGGGTTGCTGCCCTGAAAACCGAGGCGCTGAAAGCCGTTTGACACCGAAGCGTAGCCCGCAAGATATCCCGCATCGAGGGTGGAATAACCGACGGCAAGCACATTTGAGGGAAGATTTTTCTCCTCGCAGTCGATGATGATAAATTTGACATCGTCCCAGCGCTCAGCCGCCTTTATAACCGCATCGTAAAATTCATCGCCGTGACAGACTATTGCCCTCGCGCCGTGATTTATTGCCGTTTTTATCGCTCTGAAGAAATATTTTGTGCCGCGCTGAGACGGTCTGTAATATTTGCAGTTGACGCCGTAATCGGCGGCGTAGCTCTTGACCCCGTCCCACACCGCGGAATTATACGACCTGTCATAGACATCGCCGACATCGGTGATGAACACCGCGTCGTACTTCTCGCGCTTTGAGCAGGCACAGAGTCCAAAGAGCATCACTGCCGCACAAAGAGCAGATATTATACGCCGAAAGTTTTTCAAAGCTGTTTCTCCTGTTTCAGATTTGCCGGACCGAATGAGCCCGGCAGAAGCTCCCTGAGTCTGAACGATTGAAGTCCGTGCTCCGTGTTGCAGATTATCTCGAATTTCTCCGTGTCGCAGAACTCCGCCATCACCTGACGGCAGACCCCGCAGGGCATACACGTATCAACGCTGTCTTTTCCGCCCGCGACTGCTATCGCGCAAAAGTCGCGCCTGCCGTCCGACACGGCTTTAAAAAAAGCGGTGCGCTCGGCACAGACGGTCGGAGTATATGCGGCGTTTTCTATATTACATCCTGCATATACAGTACCATCGGCGCAGAGAAGCGCCGCGCCGACACTGTAGCCGGAATATGGCGAATATGCTTTGAGTCGGGCTTCGACGGCCTTCCCGAAGAGCTCGCTGCGTTCGTTATCGGTCATAAACTGAGCACCTCCCGCAAAAAGCTCTCGCCGCTTTTAAGAGGTGGCAAGCCGAAGCAGTCGAGCACGGATGCCGAGATATCGGCGAAGGTCGGGCGCGTTCCGATATTCACACCGGCTTTTATCTTGTCGCCGCATATGATTATCGGGATATATTCGCGGGAGTGGTCGGTGCTCGGGGTTGACGGATCGCAGCCGTGGTCGGCGGTTATTATGAGCACATCGTCAGTGCGCATATTTTTGAGAAATTCGCCGAGATATCCGTCAAATTCCGTCAGGGCTTTTGCGTAGCCGTCAACATCGTTTCTGTGTCCGTAGAGCATATCGAAATCGACGAGATTGACAAAGCAGAGACCGTTGAAAGCCTCCTTTTGGAGCTCAAGCGTCTTTTCCATGCCGTCGGCGTTGTTTTTATTGATACCCCTGTGATCCGTGACGCCTCGGGATGCAAAAATATCGTTTATCTTGCCGACGGATATGACATCGAAGCCCGAAGCCTTCAGGGAATCGAGCATCGTTTCCCCCGTCGGTTCGAGGGAAAAATCGTGCCTGCCGTCGGTTCTGTAAAAATTGGGGTATTCGCCTTTGAACGGGCGGGCTATAACTCTGCCGACGGCAAGCCCGTCCTTGAGCATACCGCGGGCTGTGCGACAGATATCATAGAGCTCCTCACGGGGAATTATATCCTCGTGAGCGGCTATCTGAAAGACGCTGTCCGCAGAGGTATAGACGATGAGGTCGCCGGTCTCCATATGCTGTCTGCCGTAGTCGAGTATGACCTGCGTACCCGAATAGGGCTTGTTGCAGAGCACGCCGCGTCCGGTAAGGCGCGAGAACTCATCGATAGCATACTGCGGAAAACCGTCCGGAAAGGTCGGCATGGGTCTTTCAGACACGACTCCGGCTATCTCCCAATGACCCGTAGTCGTATCCTTGCCGGCGGAACGCTCGGCGGCTCTGCCGAATGCGCCGCGCGGGGACTCAACTGCGCCTTTGGGCGAAGCTCCGTCGATATTGTAAAGACCGAGAGAACGCATATTAGGCACATCAAAATATTCCGAGCGGCTGACCGCTCCGAAGGTGTCGCTGCCGCAGTCGCCGTATTTAGCGGCATCGGGCAGCTCACCGACGCCGAAGGAGTCGAGAACTATAAGAAAAACTCGCTTTATTCTCAAGAAAATCACTCCGCTTAAAGAGTATTGAGGGCTATTTCTATCATTTCGTTAAAGCTCTGCTCACGCTCTGCGGGCGAGCACTCGCCGCTCGCCGGATCCATGGGCAGGTCGGATATGGTGCAGATGCACAGTGCGTTTTTACCGAAGCGTGCGGCGTTCATGTAGAGTGCTGCCGCCTCCATTTCAACTGCCAGGACGCCCATTTTTCGCCACAGCTCAAAGCTCGGGATATCCTCATAAAAGGTATCGGACGATACGAGGTTGCCGACTACAGGCTCTTTGCCGGCCTTTCTCGCGGCGGACACAGCTTTTTCGAGCAGAGAGAACGACGCTATCGGCGCAAACGCACCCGGCAGACCGAACTGGTGGGCAAAATTTGAATTGGTGCATGCGCCCGCGCCTATGACTACATCGCGCAGCTTGAGCCCGTGAGCTATGCCGCCGGCAGAGCCGACGCGGATGATATTGTCAACATCGTAGAAGTTGAAAAGCTCATAGGAATATATCCCCATCGAGGGCATACCCATACCGGACGCCATGACCGAGACGGGCTTTCCGCGATAAGCTCCGGTATAGCCCTGAACACCTCTTACATTGTTGACAAGGCGGGCGTCGTCGATAAAATTCTCGGCGATATACTTCGCCCTGAGCGGATCGCCGGGCATGAGGACTGTTCTGGCGAAATCGCCTTTGTTTGCGGTATTATGTGCGGTTGACATTTTGATTCTCCTTTCAATGTTCGGACACATCGAGGTTCTTGGCGAGCTTGACTATTCTGCTCGTGCCGAGCCTGTCGCAGCCGAGGGCTATGAACTTTTCCGCATCGTCGAGGCTGCTGATGCCGCCTGCGGCTTTCATTTTCACATTACTTCCTATATGCTCCGAAAAGAGCTTTATATCATCAAATGTTGCTCCGCCGAGAGAAAATCCGGTCGAGGTCTTTATATAGTCCGCGCCCGAGCGGTTAACTATTTCGCACATCGTTATTTTTTCGTTTTCGGTCAGCAGGCAGGTCTCGATAATGACCTTCAATATCTTGCCCTCGCACGCAGCGCGAACCGCCTTTATCTCATTCTCGACATAGACGGTGTTGCCGGACTTGAGCTCGCCGACATTTATGACCATATCTATCTCGTCCGCGCCGTTTGCAACTGCATCTTTCGTCTCAAAGACCTTGGCGGCAGTGGTGTTATAGCCGTTAGGGAAGCCTATGACGGTGCATATCTTCACTCTGTCCCCGACATATTCCCCGGCTCTTTTGACAAACGCGGGCGGTATGCACGCGCTCGCCGTGCCGAATTTTTCGGCATCGATGAGTATCTGTTCGATGTCGCTCCACCCGGCTGTTACTCCGAGCAGGGTGTGATCGACTTTTTTAAGAATTTCTCTGATGTCCATTTTCTGTTCCTCCGTTATGTTCTAAGGCTCGCGCTTTGTCAAAAATCAGTACAGATCATATTATGTACAGAGGGAAGCCTCATAAAAAGCAAGATAAAGGAGTAATGTCCGATATGAATTACAGCAACCGAAGCGCCGGAGGCTGCTCCTGCTCCGTGCGTGAGGCGACGACTCCGTTTCCCGAGGACTACAGCGTCGCCATGGCATATGTTCCGATACAGACGGATATAAGCGTATACGACGAGATGAAAGCACTGGAAGCGGGCACGCTCTTTCCCGTTCTGAACAAGCCTTTCAATCCTGCGAGGTGCTCGGGATGACGAAGCGCGAGACAATGCTCAGGCGGCTGAGTGCCGCACAGTTCACGCAGTGGGAGCTGCATCTGTATCTTGACACCCACCCGTCAGACCTTCAGGCGCTTGCACTGTTTCGCAAGTGCGATGCGCGGTACAGGGCACTCAGGAGCGAATACGAAGCTCGGTTCGGTGCGCTCACGGCACTCGATGCGACGGGTGCGGAGTGGCTCAAGGATCCGTGGCCGTGGGATACAGAGGAGTGTGGCTGCTGATGTTTGTATATGAAAAGAAGCTTCAGTATCCGATAAAAATAGCAAATCCGAACCCGAAATACGCAAAGATAATACTCGACCAATACGGCGGACCCGACGGGGAGCTCGGCGCATCGCTCCGCTATCTCAGTCAGCGGTTCACAATGCCGTATGCGCAGCTAAAAGGGCTGCTGACGGACATAGGCACAGAGGAGCTCGGACATCTTGAAATGATTGGTGCGATAGTCTATCAGCTTACGAGAAACCTCACTCCCGAGGAAATAAAGAAGAGCGGATTCGACGCATATTTCGTCACCCATACCGCCGGAGTATATCCTGCCGGAGCAAACGGAATGCCGTACAGCGCGGGATCGATGCAGTGCAAGGGCGACACGGTAGCCGACCTTATGGAGGACATGGCTGCCGAGCAGAAAGCGAGAGTCACCTACGACAACATCCTGCGCCTTGTTGACGACCCGGATGTCCGCAACCCGATAAAATTCCTGCGTGAGCGCGAAATAGTCCACTTCCAGCGGTTCGGCGAGGGTCTGCGCATCGTTACCGACCGGCTCTGCTCAAAGAACTATTATTCGTTCAACCCGTCGTTTGACAAATGCTGAGAATATAAACTCAAGGGAGCCTCAACGTTCAACGCGCCAAGGCTCCCTTAAAGCTGCTTATTTTATGAAGCTGACGGTGACATTTTCAAAAGTCTCATCGCCCGCAAGGAAAGCGGTAAAATCGTTTTTCACCTCAAGCGTTCCGCCGCTCTTCATGGAGTTGACGAGCTTGACATACTCACTCTCAGTAAACTTTTCAAACTTCGATGTTGTAAAGGACAGTCCGACCGCATTGTCGTCAACGCCGAGGTTGGACAGAAGCCCGCCGACAAGCACCCATTTTCCGTCATAGAATGAGGTAAGCGTCTTTTGAACGCCGGAGCTGAGTCCCTTCATTGCCGAGGTTATAACGGTATCGGAGACTGAGGACTGATCGACATCGACGCCTATGGACTTGCCGTTATTCGCCGAGGCCGCTTCAAAAACCGAATCGCACATCTCGCCGCCGCAGGAGAAAACGCACTCCGTGCCGGACTTATACCATTCGTTGACCATGCTCTGAAGCTCCGGAGAAGCCGAGAAGCTGTCTCCGTAGCGGTAGCTGTACTTCATTTCAATGACGACGCCCGTAAGCTTCGCCGCGTCATCCGCGCCCTGGACAAAGCCGTATCCGAATCTGTTGACGGACGGATTGTTGCCCGCTCCGCCGCCGACAAAGCCGAGTTTTGTGTTGCCCTCGGTAACGGCGGCATAACCCGCAAGATAGCCGCACTGCTCCTCCATAAACGAAACTGCCGCGACATTCGAGAGAGCCTGTCCCTCGCTGTTAGTAAGCACATAGCCGTCAATAAAAATAAATTTTGTGTCCGGATTTTCAACAGCGGCTCGCTTAAGGGCGGTCTCCTGCTCATAGCCGGTGGCAACTATTATATTCGCGCCGCCGTTTATCGCTTCGATGAAGGCATTGTATCTGTCGTCATCAGACGCCTTGCTGCCGTTTCTGGGCTGATAATATTTATACGACTTGCCGTTTTTATAGGCAAAGAGCTTGACCCCGTCCCAGGTGCCCTGGTTAAAGGATTTATCCTTGAGCCTGCCGACATTCGTGACCATGGCTATCTCGTACTTTCCGTCCTTTGAGGTCATGGTATCGGCTATTTCGTCCGCCGAAATTGTCTGACCGTCTCCCGCCTCGGAAGCAAGGCTTGCCTTGTTGCACGCGGTAAGCGCGGCACAACCGAAAATAATAAGCGTCACAAGAAGTGCCGCAAGGGACTTCTTCATTGTAAAACCTCCTATATATGACTCACGCGTCCGTTTCAGTTGTTTATTATATCATTTCGGCGGGGTTAAATCAACAAAACTTTGTGAATTTTCATATATCGCCGCTGTTTCGTCTGCCGGTCGCAGCTTGGAGACGATGGAACGGCACGAGATACCGGGTGAAAGCCTGAGATGTCAAAGATTGATTTTACGGCTCTCCGGTGGTATAATCAGAAAAAAATCAAGAGAGGTTTTCATCAGATGCACCCTATAGCCGCTTTTTGCAGACGCAATTTGAACGCACTCGGACTTGAGCTTTACAGCATCGCATACCCCCTGCTCCCGAAGGACAGGCGCGACTGGCTGTTTGAGAAAAATGTTAACATAGTTCCCGCCGAGACGGGCGTTAAAATAATAGGCAAAGACGAGGAGAGCGTCACGATAGGCAAATTTAACGCTGACGGCTCATATTCGGACAAGCCGTTCCGCATCCTCACGACGACCGATATCCACCTCGGCGACACGCCCTCTCTGCGCCGCAAGGCGATGCAGATGCTCGCAAATCATATTGCGCAGGCAAAGCCCGATCTTGTGATATTCACGGGAGATATAATACTCTCGAAGTTCCAGCAGCTCGATGCGGTACAGTTTGCTCGCTTCATGGAAAAGACGGGGGTATACTGGGCTTTTGTCTTCGGCAACCACGAGGTGCGCGAGGAGAAGGGCTTCTACAAATGGCTCATGCTCGATTCCATGCGCCGCTATCCGCACTGCCTCGCGCTCCACGGCGACGACAGTCTATACGGCTACGGCAACTACAGGATAGACATCAAAAACGGCGAAAGCTCTCTGCTCCAAAGCCTGTATTTCTTCGATTCGGGGCGCGATATCCGCGAGAGATATTATAAGGACTACGGAGTGCCCGAGGGCATGAAGGGCTACGACTTTCTGAAGCCGGAGCAGATAGAATGGTACAAAGGCTGCGTGCGCAGGACGGAAGAGGAATACGGAAAAGTAAAGTCGATGATGTATTTTCACATTCCCCTGCCGGAGTTTGAGCATGTGATGAAGCTCGATGAAAACGGGCAGTATGTTCCGACGGGCGAGGCGAAAATTTTCTATGGCGGGATGTATGAATCCGTCGGCTGCTCGCCGTTCAACAGCGGAATGTTCGACGCCGTATGCGAGCTCGACAGCACTCAGGCGGTCTTCTGCGGGCACGACCATGTCAACGACTTTTGTGCGAACTACAAAGGGGTCTGCTTCATATACAGCCAGTGCGGCGGATATGAGACATACACTATGGGCACAAACTTCGGCTGGCCCGAGGAAAAATGGATGCAGGGCGTGACGGTAACGGAAATTCTGCCCGACGGCGGCATAACGGTCGGCAGGCGGTTCAACCGCGATTATCTCAAGCGACCCGAGCAGTTCAAAGCCGAAAAGCAGGCATACGAGGAAAGTAAAAAGAAATAAACATCGCTCCCGATTACGAAAGCAATCGGGAGCTGAATTTTTGTTTGATTTTTTTGATTGAAACGGTATTACGCTCAGCGTGTTTCAAAAACGGGAAACGAAATCGACCGCTCCTTCAACCGCCTTTTTCCCCGAGCCGACATGGCAGCCGAGACCGCCCGCGTGGACTCCGTTTATCCCGCCGCAGACAAAAAGCTCGTTTTCCACTCCGGATGCGTCAAGCTCATCCCGCAAGGTCAGGGTTTCGGGGAGCAGCAGGTCAAATTTCGACCCTATCAGAAAGGACGGCGGAAAGCTTCGGTCTGCATAGTACGACGGGGCAAGAGTCTTTCTCAATTTCTTTCCCTCTTCGCTTCTCAGGCTTTCGGCATCAAGTCCGCAGAAGGTTTCAGTCATTATTTTGAGTGACGGAAACTTTGTGTCAAGTGCTCTTACAGGGTCGAATATCCCGCTCATAAGAACGCAAGCGGACACTTTGAAGCTGTCCTTAAACGCAAACGGTATTTCCAAAAGCCCGTACAGCTCCCTATGCGTTGAAGCGGCTGCAATCATGGCGGCAAAATACCCTCCTGCAGATTCGCCGGCGACAACCGTCTTTTCCGTATTCAAATTAAGCCTTTCCGCGTCGTTGAGCACTAACTCGATGCCTTTGAATATCTGTCTTATATTCTTCGGGTGCGACGCGTCAAGAGCATAGTCATAGCCTATGTTGGCACACACATATCCCCTGCTCGCCCAATATCGGCAATAGAAGCGCCTCGCCGCCTTCCAGCCGGAGAGCCAACCGCCACCGTGAACATATATGAACAGCGGGCGTTTTTCTTTTTCGTCCGCCGGGCGTTTTCTTATGATATCCAGCTCCGTCCTTTTTCCGCTCGGATCGTACCGTATGTTCTTCTCCTCGATAACATCGGGGTATTTTTTATAAAGAAGAACATACAACCCTCTTTCAAGAATATTCTGAGATATTCTCAAAAACTCTACCTGAAACTTTTTTCTTCCCGAAATAGCCATGCGTATCTCCCTTTCACTCAGTCAACATCAAGTTTTTATTTCTGCGGGGGGGATCTGTTTATTCGGCAACGCTGTCGGCGGAGAAAACCGTACCTTGAACTTACGCCTTTGTCGGTACGGCGATATACTTATCTATAAAGCTCCTGACCTTTGCCTCGTATGCGGCGGAGTTTGTCGGGTAGCTCTCGGCGTGACCCGCGCCCTCGACAAGGAGCAGGTCTTTATCCGTGCTGCATGCGTCATAGAGCTCATGCACCATATATGTGGGAACGAAATCGTCCTTTGTGCCGTGAATAAAGAGCATTGGTACCTGCGCATGGCTGACGCTCTCAACCGCGTCAACCTTTTTAAAATCGTATTTTGCAATAAGCTTATTGAAGAAATTCGCGCCGTCGAGCAGCGGAGAAGTCGGAACACGGGCAGTCTTGAGCTGATAGTCAAACTCAGCCCACGGGCTGGTATATCCGCAGTCGGCAACGGTAAATCTGACATTCTTCGGCAGGTCGGGATTGCCGCTCATCATCATAACGGTGGCGCATCCCATTGAAACGCCGTGCAGGATTATCTGAATATCGCTCCCGAAGGTATCGTTCATAAAATTGAGCCACTGCATGGCGTCACGCGACTCGTGCGAGCCGAAGCCGATATATTTGCCCTCGCTCTCGCCGTGCGCCTGATGATCGACAAGAAAGACATTGAAGCCGAGGTCGTGATAAAACTTTGACATAAGTCTGAACTCGCGCTTGCCCCAGCAGCGATAGCCGTGGCTTCCGAAGACATAGACATCGGAGGGCTTGTCGGCCTTGAGAAGATATCCCCTGAGCCTGTTTCCGTCAACATTCGTTATGGAGTAATCTTCAAAGGTCTGCTCGTTGAGCCACTCCTCACGCGGGTCGGGGAGGAACTTTTCGGGGTTGGTCTCCATCATTTTCTTTTTGGCGTTTGCATCTATCTTGCCGGGTATCTTCGATTTACGCGCTATGACCTCGTAGAAAAGAACATAGCTCACGACGCCGAAGAGTATTACGCAAAGCAGAAGAACCGCCGCGACGACTATTGCGGTTATTTCAACAGCATTCATCAATTATCACCTTTCCTGTTTTGGTGCGCAAGGCACGACTTTAATCCGACAATATTATAACAATATGTATGAAATAAGTAAAGAAAATTTTTTGTGTCAAATAAGCATTGAATGCGCTGCTTTTTTGTGATAAACTTTGTCTGTGTTAAAGACAAAAGGAGGAAAAACATGAGCAGATACGAAAGTGCAAAAGAGATATATGCCTCTCTCGGTGCGGACACCGAAAAGGCTATAGAGACGCTTCGCCGCACGGCTGTTTCAGTTCACTGCTGGCAGGGCGACGATGTTACGGGCTTTGACTCGAAGCAGGCTCTCTCCGGCGGAATACAGACCACCGGCAACTACCCCGGCAAGGCGCGCACGCCAGATGAGCTGATGCAGGACTTCGACTTTGCGGCGAGCCTCATGCCCGGCAAGAAGAATCTCAATCTGCACGCAAGCTACGCCATATTTGAAAACGGCGAGTTCGCCGACCGCGACAGGATCGAGCCGCGCCATTTTGAAAAATGGGTCAGGTTCGCAAAGGAGCGCGGCATGGGAATCGATTTCAACCCCACATTCTTCTCGCACCCGATGGTGAAGGACAATCTCACTCTATCGTCGCCCGACGAAAATGTTCGCCGTTTCTGGATAGAGCACGGCAAGAGATGCATCGAGATATCCGAATATTTCGCAAACGAGACGGGCGTTCCCTGTCTGATGAACATCTGGATCCCCGACGGATATAAAAATATCCCCGCTGACAGACTCACGCCGCGCAAGAGATTCAAGGATTCGCTCGACGAGATACTCTCGGTGCCCTATGACAAGTCAAAAGTTTTCGTCTGCCTTGAATCAAAGGTTTTCGGAATCGGACTTGAGTCATACACTGTCGGCTCCGCCGAGTTCTGCATGAACTATGTCGCCTCAAAGGGCATCACTCCCCTCATGGACAACGGTCACTATCACCCGACAGAGGTTGTGTCGGACAAGATATCCTCCATGCTCCTGTTCAACGACCGCATCGCGCTGCACATCACACGCGGAGTCAGATGGGACAGCGACCATGTCGTTATTCTCGACGACGAGACGAAAGAGATAGCCAAAGAGATAGTCCGAAACGACGCGCTCGACAGAGTGTTTATAGCGACCGACTATTTTGACGCTTCGATAAACAGGATATCCGCATGGGTCACGGGAATCAGGAGCGTTCACAAGGCTCTGCTGCTCGCCCTGCTCGAGCCGAACGGAAAAATGAAAAAGCTTCAGGATGAAAGCCGCTTCACGGAGCTCATGGTTTTGCAGGAGGATATGAAAACGGCGCCGTTCGGCGACATCTGGGACGAATATCTCAGGCGTGAGAACATCCCCGGGGACTATATATCACCCATACTTGACTACGAAAAGAATACACTGGAGGCAAGGAAATGAAAGACATTCTGACTGCGCCGTTCGTGCAGGAAATGATGCAGACCACCGCGAATATGTACCGTCTCGGCTGGGACGAGAGAAACGGCGGCAACATAAGCTATATGCTCGACGAAAGGGAAGTCGGCGAATATCTCGACCTTACAAAAGTTATCAGAACTATTCCGACCGGCTTTGACGCAAAGCCGCTTATCGGCAAGATATTCATCGTCACCGGAACGGGCAAATACTTCAAGAACGTTCAGTTTGACCCCGAAAACAATCTCGGCATCATAAGAATCGCCGAGGACGGCACGACCGCCGAGTTGCTCTGGGGCTACTCCGACGGCGGCAGATTCACAAGCGAGCTGCCCGCTCACCTGATGAGCCACATGGCGAGACTCAGCGTTGACCCGGAGAACAGAATCGTCATGCACTGCCACCCGACGAACACGCTCGCGATGAACTATATACACGAGCTTGACGAGAAGAAGATAACCCACACTCTCTGGGAGATGTGCACCGAGTGCATCGTCGTTTTCCCGGACGGAGTCGGCGTTCTGCCGTGGATGCTCTGCGGCACGAACAGCATCGGCGAAGCGACTGCGGAAAAGATGAAGGAATTCCGCCTCGTTATCTGGGGAATGCACGGAATCTACGGCGCAGGCAAGACGATGGACGAGACTTCCGGTCTTATTGAGACAGTCGAAAAGGCGGCGCAGATATACATGCTCACCGCGCACATGCCGAGGATAAACACTATAAAAGACAGCGAGATGCAGGAGCTCGCCGAGTTTTTCGGAGTCAAATACAGAAAAGATTTCCTGAATCTGTAAAATACAAGTGCAAGCCGCATTCTACAGTGCGGCTTGCTTCTGTAAGAGGTACTGAATGGACTAAGCAGGAAGATAAAACGCAAAAGCTGAAAAAACAAGCGACCGTCAGGAGTTGTCCCGACGGTCGTTTTGTCATTTCATCAGGTCGGCAATTGTTATGCCGTCAAAGAAATCGTTGATGAGTTTATCGAGCTTCGTCCACATCGCACGGGTGCGGCACGAGCCGGCATTCTCACACGGATCGCAGCCGCCCTCAACGCACGAGACGGGCGCGAGCGAGCCCTCGGTGAGCCTCAGAATCTCGCCGACCCTGTACTTCTCCGGCTTTCTTTTGAGTCGGTAGCCGCCGCCCTTTCCGTGAGCACCCTCAACAAGCCCCGCTTTTGAGAGCGTTGTCATAATGCTTTCGAGATATTTGAGCGAGAGCTCCTCGCGCTCGGCAATCTCCTTGAGCGGGATAAACGCTCCGTCCTTTCCGTTTTCGGCAAGATCCGCCATGACGCGCAGGGCGTATCTGCCGCGGCTTGATACCATCATAATCTTACACCATACGGCAGCCGCAGCCTTCGCAGTCCTCGCACTCGGGGAACTTGCTGTGGTCATACTCGATGCCGTTTTTGTCGTAATAGTCCTTAACGGCGGACTTTATAGCCTCTTCGGCGAGCACTGAGCAGTGCAGCTTGTGCGCCGGAAGTCCGTCAAGCTCATCGACGACCTGCTTATTTGTGACGGCAAGAGCCTCGTCAACAGTCTTGCCCTTTATAAGCTCGGTAGCCATGGAGGACGAGGCTATCGCACTCGCGCAGCCGAAGGTCTCGAACTTGACATCGTCTATCTTTCCGTCCTTTATCTTGAGATACATCTTCATTATATCGCCGCACTTTGCGTTGCCGACCTCGCCGACACCGTCCGCATCGGCAATCTCGCCGACATTGCGCGGATTCATGAAATGATCCATAACCTTATCGCTGTATAATGCCATTTTGAATTACTCCTCTCAGAAAGTGAATTTTCTCTCGCCGCTCAGAAGCTCTTTCCACACGGGCGAAAGATCTCTGAGATATTTGACGACCTTGGCAGTTTCTTCGATTATATAATCGACCTCCTCTTGCGTGTTCTCCTCGCTGAGCGTCAGGCGCAGAGAGCCGTGGGCGACCTCATGCGGGCGGCCGATAGCGAGAAGCACATGGCTCGGATCGAGCGAACCGGAGGTGCAGGCGGAGCCGGAGGAAGCGCATATGCCCTTGGCATCGAGCAAAAGCAGAAGCGACTCGCCCTCGATACCCTCGAAGCAGAAGCTGACATTGCCTGGCAGACGCTTTGTGCGGTCGCCGTTCAATGCGCTGTGCGGTATCTTTTCAAGCCCCTCTATAAGCCTGTCGCGCAGAGCCGACACTTTTTGGGCGTTGGCGTCGATATTGGCGTTCGCCTCTTTGAGAGCCGCGACCATGCCGACGATTCCGGGAATATTCTCGGTACCCGCACGCTTGCCGCGCTCCTGTGCGCCGCCCTCTATAATATTCGTCAGTCTGACACCCTTGCGGGCATAGAGAAGTCCGACGCCCTTGGGTCCGTGGAACTTATGAGCTGAGAGGGAGAGCATATCGATATTCTCTTCCCTGACATTTATTCGGACATGACCGACAGCCTGAACGGCATCGGTATGGAAGATAACGCCCTTTTCTTTACATACAGCACCTATCTCGGCGATGGGCTGGATGCTGCCTATCTCGTTGTTCGCATACATAACGGACACAAGGCAGGTGTCCTCACGGATAGCGTCGGCGACCTGCTGAGCCGAGACCATGCCGTTTTCGTGCACATCGAGGAGCGTCACCTCAAAGCCCTCTTTTTCAAGCCTCCTGAGCGTATGCAGAACCGCGTGGTGCTCGAACGCGGTGGAAACTATATGCTTTTTGCCCTTTCTTGCTCCGATCGCAGCCGCGGAAACAAGCGCCTGATTATCGGCCTCGCTGCCACCGGAGGTGAAGGTTATTTCGTTGGGCTCGCAGCCGAGAACTTCAGCCGCCTCTTCGCGTGCCTTTCTCAGCGCGTCAGCCGCAGCCTGTCCGACGGAATGGAGGCTTGACGGGTTGCCGTATACCTTGTCCATATACGGCAGCATCGCTTCTATTGCCGTGCGGCTCGTCTTTGTCGTGGCCGCGTTATCAACATAGATAGTGGTCATTTATATCAGAACTCCTCTCAATAATCAAGTATGTTCACGGGAAAACAAATCATTCGACCCGTTCCCCCGATTCCGCAACGATTATATACCTATTTACATACTATGTCAATAGGTTGAACAAAAAAAGATCCGGAGCAGAGAGTGAACCCTGCTCCGCGAATTATTAAGCCTTTTATTGTGCTTTTTATTCTGCCTTCTTTGCGCCGTTTTCGAGAGCCGCATCAGCCCACGCGGCGATATAATCCTCGACCTCGTCGCGGTTTGTCTCGTTGAGAATCTCGTGTCTGCCGCCGTCAAAGAGCTTGAGGGTGACATCGTGACCGGTAGCCTTGAGGTCATCGGCAACCTGAGTCACGCCCTTTGAATAATCGCCGACGGGATCCATTGAGCCGGAGACGACGAGAATCGGAATATCGGTAGAGAGCTGCTCATACCAGTCCTTGCCGGATACGGAATTGAGAACCGAGAACAGATCCTTATATCCTGCCGCGCTGAAGAGGAAGCCGCAGTATTTATCGTCGATATATTTCTGAACCTCGTCCCCGTCTCTGGTGAGCCAGTCGAACTCGGTCTTGACATTGTCAAACTTCTTATTGTAGTTGCCGAAAGCGAGATTATTGATGAACTCGCTCTTATGACGGCTGCCGCGGCTCTTGCCGACGACGCCCGCAAGCTTTATGGCGATGGGTGCAGCGGGGTTCTTTCCGCTTGTGCCGCAGAATACAGCCGCCTGAACATCGTTATATTTGGCGGTATAGTTTCTTGCGATAAACGAGCCCATGCTGTGACCGAAGAACACGACGGGCTTGTCGGGATATTCCTCGCGGGCGATATCCGTAAGCGAGCGGCAGTCGATGACAAAATCTCTCCAGCCGTCCTTCTCGCCGAAATAGCCGAGGTCATCGTCGGACGCAACGGACTTGCCGTGACCTATATGGTCCTGCGCAAAGACGGCATAGCCGTGCTCGCAGAGCTTCTTTGCAAAGCGGGCGTAACGCTCGCCGTGCTCCGCCATGCCGTGGGTTATCTGGAATATGGCTTTGACGCTGTTTTTATCTGCGGGAGCCCAGCTTCGCGCATAGATGTCGCAAAGACCTGTTGCTGATTTAAATGAATATTCTTTTCTTATGATTTCCATGATAATTTAAGCCTCCGATTTTACGGTGTTCTTTAATACAAGACCGAAATGATCTCCTATATGTGATATTATAACATACAACAGACAAGTTGTAATCCTTTTGTAAGGAAATAAGCGAAAAGTCTACGCTTCTCACAAAATATGAACGGAATAGTTGTAGATTATGCACAAATGCGCAGCGGTGTTGAGGGATTTATTTTTTTGACATTGGTTTTACAAAAAGCGGCTTTTTGATTTTACAGCGACTCTGTATGCTTTAGATGCAGGGTTGCGCCGATAGGCTCAATCCCATAAAACGAACACGACAGGCAAGGAGATTTTGTTTGAAAAGAGTATATTCAGAACGGCAGAAACCCTTGAAAATAAAGGATTTCTGCCGTTTTCTTATGCCTGTTTGTCGCTTATTTGTCGCTTAAATCTGCAAGCAGATGCTGAACGATAAAAGCCGATACAGGATTATTTATTGCCTTTCGCCCGGTTATGGGTAGCGCAAAGCATGGTGCAGTTGCTAATATCCGTTGCGCCGCCGTTGCTCCATGCGGTAACATGGTCTGCGTCCATTTCTTTCAGCTTATAGATACGCTGCCTGTTGTTGTCGCTGCCAATGGCGCAAAGAGGACAATTTGAAACGCCCCTTGCTGTTGCGTCCGTTGTTTGCCGCTCATAAACTGTTCGCTTCGTAACATCATCGAAAATGCGAATGTCAAGCAGCTTTGTATCGGTGCAGCCGCCTAAAATGTACTCAAATACGCCCTTGCGGTTCTTTACAAAGTAATCCGCATACAAGGCTTTTAATTTATCGTGTACATCATTTGGGTTATAGGCGTTTGCATGGAAACGTTCATAGAATGTGCCCCAATTCAAACCGCGCATTTCTGTTTCAACATCAATGAACACGCTTGAAACCCAGTCAATAACGCTGTTGAAATAGGTCTTTAATTCCGTTATGTTCGTGTCGTATCTGTGGCGGCTCATATAATCGTCAATATTGCCTTTGCTAACCCACATAAGGGCTGTACGCAAATAATCCTGCCGTTTTACATCGCCGCTGATATACGCCGCCCATTTCTGAATATTGGCATTTTGGCTGTTGGAAAACTCCGCCTTTGCAAGCGTCACAAACGGGCCGGAATAGATAGCGTTCAAAAGTTCCTGTTCATTCAGCGGAACGCCCACAATGTTTATCGTTTTGAACCATTCCTTGATTTCACTTTCCGTACCGCTGCATTCATAAATCGTCAGCTTTGTATCAAGTATTTTACGCTGTAAGTCCTCTGCCAATCCTCTAAAATACTGCTGCATACCGTTTTCGTCCAAAATGGGAAATTTTCCCGTCAGAAAGCGACCTATGCTTGTAATTCGCTGTTGTCCGTCCAATACTTCAAATTCATTGTCGGAAACCTTCGTAAAATAGATAAGTCCGATAGGGTAGCCCTTTAACACGGACTGAATAACAGCAACATCTTTTTTACCATCGGCATATATGTAATTGCGCTGATACTCCGGCTGAATGGTCAGCTTTCCGGCAAGCCCAAAAAGCCCTTT
>CAVDWM010000012.1:0-61463 GCA_963612725.1 Faecalibacterium prausnitzii
CTTTGCCCGAAGAAAATCTTCGGCAGCTATTGATTGACGGGCGTTTTTCTGCAATAATATAGTGTATATATTTACCTACAGAAACGGAGTGCGGTTTAATGACTGATAACGAAAGACTCGCAGATCTCCTGTTCGGCTCGGACGGGCTGACGCCGGAGGACTGCGAGCTGAGATTTCCCCCGCGTGAGCTGCCCGAGGGCGCACGCGTGACTCGATTCTCTCCGAGTCCGACGGGATATCTCCATATAGGCGGACTGTTCGGTGCGCTCGTCGATTTTCTGACGGCGAGAGTCAGCGGCGGACTTACTTATCTGAGAATCGAGGACACGGACAAGAAGCGCGAGGTCGCCGACGGCGTGTCCGCGATAATCAACGGCTTCAAAAATTTCGGGCTCGAATTTGATGAGGGCGTGACCGGATTCGACACGGAGAAGGGCGCTTACGGTCCCTATACCCAGAGCAAGCGCGTTGATATCTATCACGCGGTCGCCAAGCGTCTCGTGCAGGAGGGCAAGGCATACCCCTGCTTCTGCACGGCGGACGAGCTCGCCGCCATCCGCGAGGAGCAGGAAAACGGCGGCGCGGCGATAACCGGATATTTCGGCAAGTGGGCGAAGTGCCGCAATTTGAGCTTTGACGAGCAGAAGAGGCGCATCGAGGCGGGCGAGCCCTATGTGCTCCGCTTCCGCTCCGAGGGCGATGAGAACAAGAGAATTGTCTTCGACGACATGATACGCGGCAGGATCGAGATGCCGGAGAATATAATCGACGAGGTGCTTTTGAAGAGCGACGGCGTACCGACCTATCACTTTGCGCACGTCTGCGACGACCATTTCATGCGCACGACCCATGTCATTCGCGGCGAGGAGTGGATATCCTCCGTCCCGAAGCACATCGCGCTGTTCAAGGCGTGCGGCTACAGGGTGCCGAAATACGCGCACACCCCGCAGGTCATGAAGATAGACGAAGAGACGGGCGCAAAGCGCAAGCTCTCGAAGAGAAAGGATCCCGAAGCGGCAGTCAGCTACTTTGTCGAGCAGGGCTATCCCAAGGAGAGCGTTATAGAATACATCATGACGCTGCTCAATTCAAACTTTGAAGACTGGCGCAGGGCAAACCCCACGGAGGACTGTTGGAAATTCCCGTTCAATCTCAAGAAAATGAGCGTGAGCGGATGCCTGTTCGACATGGCGAAGCTAAACGATGTGAGCAAGAATATCATCTCGCACATGACGGCGGACGAGGTGCTCGGCAGCGTGCTGATCTGGGCTAAAGAATATGACGGGGAGCTCTACAGTCTTCTCGATGCCGACCGCGATTTTGCACGCGGCATATTCTCGATAGACCGCGACTGCCCGAAGCCCCGAAAGGATATCGCAAACTGGGAGCAGGTCAAGGACTTCGTCTCGTATTTCTACGATGAACTTTACATCCCCGACTACACCCTGCCCGAGAACATCGGCGCAGGCGATGCGGCGGCGATACTGCAAAAATACATCGGCGAGTTTGACATAAACGACGACAAGGACGCATGGTTTGCGCGCATCAAGGCGATGTGCGAGCCGCTCGGCTACACCCCCAATGTCAAGGAATATAAAAAAGATCCCGCAGCGTTCAAGGGTCATGTCGGCGACCTTTCGACCGTTATCAGAATCGCGGTGACTTCGCGCCGCAACACGCCCGATCTTCATTCGATAATCAGGCTGCTCGGCGAGGACAGAGTCAGAGCGAGACTCGCTGCGGCGCTCGCACACTACAAGGAGGAGAACTAAATGGCGGACAGCACCAATCTCAATTCGAATTTTATCACTGATTTTATAGACGAGGATCTTGCAAACGGGGTCAACACCCGCGTGCAGACAAGATTCCCTCCGGAGCCCAACGGCTATCTGCACATCGGTCACGCAAAGGCGATATGCATCGACTTCAGCATCGCGGAAAAATACGGCGGAGTGTGCAATCTCCGTCTTGACGACACGAACCCCTCGAAGGAGGACGTCGAATATGTTGACGCGATAAAGGAGGACATCGAGTGGCTCGGCTACAAATGGAACGAGGTCTACTATGCATCGAGCTATTTCGATTTTCTCTATGAGTGCGCGATAAAGCTTATAAAAGAGGGCAAGGCATATGTCTGCGACCTGTCGCCCGAGGAGATTCGCGAATATCGCGGAACTCTTACGGAGCCGGGCAAAAACAGCCCCTACCGCGACCGCTCGGTTGAAGAGAACCTCGACCTCTTCCGCCGCATGACCGAGGGCGAATTTGCAAACGGCGAAAAGGTTCTGCGTGCCAAGATAGACATGGCGAGCCCGAACATCAATATGCGCGACCCGGTCATCTACAGGATCGCGCATGTCTCCCACCATCAGACGGGCGACAAGTGGTGCGTCTATCCGATGTACGATTTTGCCCATCCCCTCTCCGACGCTGCGGAGAAGGTAACATATTCCCTGTGCTCGCTCGAATTTGAGAACCACAGACCGCTCTACAACTGGTTCATCGACGCCATCGGCTTTGAAGAGCCGCCGCGTCAGATCGAGTTTGCGCGTCTGAACCTCAACTACTGCGTGACAAGCAAGAGAAAGTGCCTCGAAATGGTTCAGACCGGCGTTGTCAACGGCTGGGACGACCCGAGAATGGTCACTCTCTGCGGTATGCGCCGCAGGGGATATCCCGCCGCCGCGATACGCGATTTCATAAGCCGTGTCGGCGTTGCGAAGGCATACAGCGTGGTTGACTACGGTCTGCTTGAAGCGTGCGTCAGAGACGATCTCAATCGGAACGCTCCGCGAGCCATGGCGGTTCTAAATCCCCTCAAGCTCGTTATCGACAACTACCCCGAGGACAGAACAGAGGAAATTGAGGTCGAGATAAATCCCGACAAGCCCGAGCTCGGCAGGCGCAAGGTCACATTCTCCCGCGAAGTCTTTGTTGAGCGCGAGGACTTCATGGCTGAGCCTGTGAAGAAATATTTCAGGCTCTTCCCCGGCAACGAGGTGCGTCTCAAGGGCGCATATTATGTGACCTGCAACTCATATGATACCGATGAAAACGGTGAAGTCACCTGCCTGCACTGCACCTACGACCCCGAGAGCCGCGGCGGCGAGACGCCCGACGGCAGAAAGGTTCGCGGAACGCTGCACTGGGTCAGTGCGAAAGACAACGTGAAGGCCCAGGTGCGCCTCTATGACCGCCTGTTCAACACCGAGAACCCCGCCGGCGAGGACGGAAACGGCGACTATCTTCAGAACATCAACCCCGATTCGCTCAAAATTATCGACGGCTGCCTGCTTGAGGGCGGACTTCGCGACGCAAAGCCGGGCGACACCTTCCAGTTCATGCGCCAGGGCTACTTCTGCGTCGATAAGGACAGCACTCCGGGCAAGCTTATCATAAACCGCACCGTTGCGCTCAACTCCTCGTGGGACAAAAAGAAGAAATAAACAAATAAGAAAGGTCGGTCAGGATGAAGGCTCTCAACAGAATTGTGACGGCTCTGCTGGCGGCAGCAGTGTTCCCCGTCGCATATTTCACGGATCTCATAACCGTCTATATGCACGCGACTATCTACGACTCAAACATCGTGGAAAATCTGAGCGTCAAACGCATCATTGAGCTTTTCACGGGAGACGGTCTTTTTGCCGGTCTCATTAAGGACGGCTCCGAAATTCCGGACGGACTTCTGGAGTTCAAGGGCAATTTCATCGCCTTTGCCGTATGCTTTGCTCTCGCCCTGCTCATCGCGCTCGCAACGGGTATAGTCGCTGCGGCTACAAACTCGCGCAAGGCGACCGCTTCGCTCGGCGCGGCAGGTCTTTTGAGCATTATAGGCATGAGGATAGCGTTCTCCGCCGTCTCCTCGGCGGTCAAAGCGGGCACGCTGACCCTCGGCTCGCTGACCGACATATCGTTGTTGAACGTCTTAGGCAAGATAGTGCTCGTCACGATGAGCACGGCGCCTGCGGTGATGACGGTTCTGTTTTTGGCGATACTCATCTGGAACGTCGCGTTTATCGTAATCGACCTCGGTGAGGAACAGCCGAAGAAGGCAAGACACGCGAAGAAAAAATAAAAAACGGGGCTGTCGCATTTAGCGCGGACCAAAGAGCAAAAAATACAAAGGTCATAATCCACGGCTGAGAACGCGGATTATGACCTTTATTTTATTTGATTTTCTATTTATTTTTTGCTTTTTAAATGCCTTTTTCAGCAAAGCAAGTCATTGCCAAATTAAAATTTTTATCGACTGAGCCGATAGCGGACAGCCGCAGGGGATGTCTCTACGAATTATCGGTAATAGACATTTGGGGGGCTTTGTGCCGCTTGCGCGGCAACGGTGCATCGAGTCGCCGCACCCTACAAGTTGCGAATCAAAAAATTTATGTAAACTTCGCCGGTGGATGATTGTTCCGATTTGTAATGTTGTTCCACTTGCCAACCGGCAATATCTGCAATAGCAAAGCCCCGAAAAGGCTTCGGGGCTCTATTATATGTATCACTGTGTCAGTCCGAGCTTCTTTGCCATCTCGGCGGTCTTGAGCTCGAGCAGCTTGGACACTCCGTCCTCCTGCATCGTGACTCCGTAGAGGACATCCGCCTCCTCCATCGTGCCGCGTCTGTGCGTGATGAGGATAAACTGCGTGTTCCTTGTCATGCGCCGCGCATACTGCGCATAGCGCGTGACATTGACATCGTCGAGTGCCGCCTCGACCTCGTCGAAAAAGCAGAACGGTGCGGGAGTGACCTTGAGGATGGAGAACAGCAGCGCGATTGCCGCAAGTCCCTTTTCGCCGCCCGAGAGCAGGTCGATGTTCTGAACATTCTTGCCCGGGGGCTGAACCTTTATCTCAATGGCGCATTCGAGCACATCGAGCGGATTTTCGAGAATAAGCTCCGCCTTGCCGCCGCCGAACAGCTCCGAGAAGGTCTGCCCGAAGATAGTATTTATGCGGTCGAACTGCTCTCTGAACCGCTCCGACATCTTGCCGGTCAGGTCGCCTATGAGCGTGAGCAGCTCCGCACGGGAGCTTTCGACATCGTCTATCTGAGTTTTCATGAACTCGTAACGCTCGGAGACCTCTTTATATTCCTCAATTGCTCCGACATTGACATTGCCGAGGGCTCTTATCTTGTTCTTTATATCATTGAGCTCGCGCTGCGCCTTCTGCGTGTCCTCAATGACTATGCCGAGCTCCTCCGCCTCGCGGCGTGTGAGCTGATATTCGTCATAGAGCTTGTTCTGCGCGTTTTCAAGCTCGCGCTGCATCGAGTCGCGCCGCTCCTCGAGCCTCGCCCGCTCGCCGGACAGTCTCTCGCGCCTGTCGCTGACCGAGCGCTCCTGAGTGCGCAGTTTAGTGCTCTCGCCCTCGACCCCGCTTCGCTTCTGAGCGAGCGAGGATATCTCGTCTTTTTTCTGCTGAGCCTCGGCGCGAAGCGCTGCCGCCTCGCCCTTGAGCTGTTCGATAAGCCCGTTTGTCGAGGTCATCTGCTCGGTTATGGACTCTATCTCCGCCTTGAGCTCATCGGCGTGACCCTCATGGGAGCTTCTGCGGCGTTTGAGCGTCTCGATGACCTCCTCCCTCGCCTGAATGTCCTTTTTGAACGCGAGGATGCTGAGGTTGATGCTGCTCTCTTTGTCCGCGTTGCGCTCGCGGGTGCTGAGCAGTTCGTCGCGGCGCGATTCGATTTCGTTTATCTTTTCGTTGACCGAGTCGAGCTGAGAGGTAAATTCGTCTATCTTTTTCTGCGCCTGAGCCTGAATTTCCTCGAGCTTTGCGGTGCGCTCCGCAGAGCTGCGCTTCTCCGCTTCAAGGTCGCTCAGTGCGGACTCGGCGGTCTCTATCTTGTCATCTATCATGCGCAGCTCGCCCTCGCGGCGAATTTTTTCCTCCTGCGCTTTCTGGAGCTCCGCCGTCACGCCGTCGTATTCCGCCTGCGCCGCCGAGACTTCGCCCGCGAGCTCTTTATATTTCCCCTGCCGCTCGGCGAGGTCCTTTTCAAGCTTCGCAACGGTCTTTTTGAGCTGGTCGATATCATTGCCGCGGCTGAGTATTCCCGCGTTCTGCCCGCGTGAGCCGCCCGTCATCGAGCCGCCTGCGTTCATGACCTGACCGTCGAGCGTGACGACCTTAAAGCGGTGTCCGAAGCGTTTGGAGATGGCTATCGCGCTGTCGATATTATCCGCAACGGCAGTGTGACCGAGCAGATTTCTGATTATCGGCAGATACTCGTCATCGCATCGAAGAAGCCTGTCCGCCATATCGATAAATCCTGCGCAGGAGTCGAGTCCGTCCTCCCTGAACGGGCGCGGCTTTATCGTTGTCATCGGCAGAAAGGTTGCGCGTCCTGCGCGGCTCTCCTTGAGATACGCTATGGCACGCTTTGCCGCCGACTCGTCGTCGGTAACTATATTCTGCACGGCAGCTCCGAGAGCCGTCTCGACCGCCGCAGCGTACTTCGCGTCAACGGTTATCAGCTGGGACACGGGGCCGTGGATTCCGCGCAGCGTTCCGCGCTTTGACTCGCGCATGACCGCCTTGACGGAGCCGGAATAACCCTCCATATTTTTCTCGAGATCCTCGAGCATTCTTATACGCGCCTGCTTCTGGTGGATATCGAGCGTTGCGGCGTCAAGCTCGCGGCGCATCTTTTCCGCCTTTTCGGAGCGCGAACGGACTATCATGGAGTAGCCGTCTATTGAATTTGAAAGCGATTTTATGTTTTCGAGACACTCGTCGAGACCTTTGCGGCTAACCTCTGCCTGCTCGCGAAGCGCGTCAAGCAGTCCGCCGCGTGAAGCGATGACCTCGTCAACCGTGCCGAGGCGTGCGGCAATTTCCTGCGCGGAGGAGCGTGCCGTGCTCTGTTCGATTTTGGCGGCAGAGAGAGCTTCGTTCACGGTCTTTGCCTGAGCCTCCGCGCTGTCGCGTTCAGCGGTTATCGCGCTCTCCTGTTCCCTGAGCTTTCCCGTGCTGTCGAGCAGCTCAAGCAGCTGCTCCCGGCAGTCCTTTATCTCGGCATCTATAGATTCAATTTCTTTTTGGGCGGCGTCAATCTGCTCCTCAAGGTGCTGCTCGGTGGCAGTCGCCGCCTCCATGTCGCGCTTTATGCGCTCTATCGTCTCGCGGTTATGCGCGAGGTTATTGTGCTCGACGGCTATTCTGCCGTCAACTGCGGTCGCCTGCTCCTCGTCGGAGGCGGCTTTCGTGCGCAGTTCTTCTATCTGTACGGTTATTCCGCTGCCCGTGCTCATCAGCTCTTCTATCTGAGCCGATATCTGTTCAAGCTCGCGCTCCGCCTGCTCATAGTCCGCGGCGGCGAGGGATATTTTATCCTCCTGCGCCTTAAGACCCTCGCGGGAGTGCTCTATCGTCTTGAGCCAGAGTCCTATCTCCAGCTCCTTCTTCTCCCCTGCGAGCACAAGGAACTTCTGCGCCTTTTCGCTCTGCGTTTTGAGCGGTCCGACTCGCCCTTCAAGCTCGGTCAGTATATCGCGCAGGCGCACGAGATTTTCCTCAGCCTGTTCAAGTCTGCGGGTGGCGTCCGCACGGCGGTATCTGAAATGGGATATTCCCGCCGCCTCCTCGAGCATATCGCGCCTCTGCGGAGAGCGCGACGAGATGAGGTCGGCGACTCTGCCCTGGCTGACCATGGAATAGCCGTCGCGTCCGAGTCCCGTGTCCATAAACAGCTCATGGACATCGCGCAGTCGAACCGTCTCGCCGTTTAAGAGATACTCGCTCTCACCCGAGCGGTAATAGCGTCGGGTGACGGAGACCTCGTCCTTGTCGCAGTTGTTGAGAGTGCGATCGGTGTTATCGAGGCGCAGAGTTACCTCGGCAAAGCCCATCGCTTTTCTGAGCGCCGTGCCGCCGAAGATGACATCCTCCATTTTTGAGCCGCGCAGGCTCTTTGACGACTGCTCGCCGAGAACCCAGCGAACGGCGTCGGAGATGTTGCTCTTGCCGGAGCCGTTGGGTCCTATGACGGCGGTTATGCCTTTGCCGAATTCAAGCGTCGTCTTGTCGGGAAAGGATTTGAAGCCCTGCAGTTCGAGTGCTTTCAGTAACATTTATCTGCCCCTTTTATAATAAGTTGACTTTTTCCAAGATTATGTCCCGCGCCGAGAGCGATTCGCGCTCTTTTATCTTACATTCATATCCGAGCTCTCTGAGCTTTTCGATATTGCATCTTCTCTGTCCGGAGGCTTTTGAAGCCTCTCGCGGAGCGACATATATTATATATTTCCCCTTTTCTTTTCCGGAAAGAGCCTTGTTGATAATATCAAAATATATATGCCCCTCGCACAGCTCGCGCAGAGCCGGATGATATGCGCCGGCAACGAAAGAGCCCTCGACATCGCCGCCGGAATGGAGTCCGAGGCGGATGACCTTTATCCCCGCACGCTCGAACATCGGCAGAATCTTCGCGCAGAGCACAGCCGCCTCCTCCGGAGTCTGCGGGCGGTATTCGCCCCTGCGGTATAGCTCGGCGAGCTCCGTGTTCTCTATAACCACCGTCGGATATATCCGCGCAGTGTCGGGCGAAAGCGAAATGATGTCCCGCGCCGTCGAAATGCTGTCCTCATCCGTCGAGCCGTAAAGCCCCGTCATCATCTGAAGTCCCGTTTCAAAGCCGCGCCTCTTTAAAAGACGCGCCGAGCGGAGGATATCCTCGCGTGTGTGACCCCTGCGGTTCATCGCAAGCACCCTGTCGTCAGTGCTCTGTGCGCCGAGTTCGACCGCTGTGACACGATATTTTTCGAGTATGTCGCATATTTCGCCGTCAACTGCGTCCGGACGGGTGGATATTCTTATCCCCTTGAAGCCGTTTTCGCCGATAAACTCCTGCGCACAGAAGAGCAGTTCAATCATATAATCGCGGTCGATAGCCGTGAAGCTGCCGCCGAAAAATGCTATCTCCCCGTCCTTTATCCCCTCGGGGGACGAGCGCATGGCGACGAGAGCCGCGTCGCGCACATCCTGCGCCGTCGGCTGGCTCTTCGCGCCCGAAATGCTCCTCTGGTTGCAGAAGCTGCATTGGTGCGGGCAGCCCGCGTGGGGAACGAATACGGAGACATTTATATGCTTCATGCCTTGAGTCCCATAAGCTCGAGAGCCTCTTTTGCCGCCGCCTGCTCGGCTATCTTCTTGCTCCTGCCCGAGCCGTGACCGATGACATTGCTGTTGAGATGGACTTCGACGCTGAAGGTCTTGTTGTGGTCGGGTCCGCTCTCGCCGACGAGGACATATTCGACCGCCTCCTCGGGGTTGCGCTGGACTATCTCCTGCAAGGTGGTCTTGTAGTCGGTGACTATCGGCTTCTCCTCATCCGCCTTGTCGATAAAACGGAACACGAATGTCTTCGCCGGCTCTATGCCGCCGTCGAGATAGATGGCGGCGAGCACTGCCTCAAACGCGTCGGCGAGGATAGACGGTCGCTCCTTGCCGCCGGTGAGCACCTCGCCCTTGCCGAAGAGCAGATAGTCACCGATACCGAGCGCACGCGCAAATTCGCTGAGTGACTTCTCGCATACGAAATAAGCGCGTCTCTTCGTCAGCTCGCCCTCGGGCAGGTGCTTGAAATGGTGGAAGAAATGCTCTGCGGAGATAAAGCCGAGCACCGAGTCGCCAAGAAACTCCAGCCGCTCGTTGCACCGTGTGCCGTCCTGCCGCTCGTTGGCATATGACGAGTGGGTCAACGCCTCGGCGAGCAGCTTTTTATTCTTGAAATTATAGCCTATTTTCTTTTCGAGTTCTCTGTTGTCCATTTTCTTACTCCGCGTCGGCAGCTTCCCTGACGCTCTGTGCAATGGTGCCGACTATATTTTTTTCTGCGCAGGTCTTTGCCTGCCTTACGGCGTTGCGGATAGCCTTTGCGTCGGACGAGCCGTGAGCCTTGATAACAACGCCGTTGACTCCGAGCAGCGGTGCGCCGCCGAACTCGGAATAATCCATCCTCATTTTAAGCCCGAGCAGACCGCCCTTGACCATCATGGCGGCGAGCATGGTTATCGAGCTTTTCTTGAATATACTCTTGATATTCGCCATCATCGCGCCCGCGACGCCCTCATAGAGCTTTAAGATAATGTTGCCCGTGAAGCCGTCCGCAACGAGCACATCGCAGCAGCCGTAGGGCACGTCGCGAGTCTCGACATTTCCGATGAAGTTGATGCCTTTTGTCTCTTTGAGCAGATCGAAAGCCTCATGGCGCAGGCGGTCGCCCTTGCTGTCCTCTGTGCCGATATTGGCAAGCGCAACACGCGGGGACTGGACCTTCACGAACTTCTCCGAATATATCGCGCCCATCTGGGCGAACTGCCTCAGGTGCTCCGCAGTACAGTCCGCATTCGCTCCGCAGTCGAGCAGAAGAAAGGGCTTGTCATTAGAGGGCAGAACGCTGCCTATCGCCGGACGCTTGACGCCCTTGATGCGCTTGACGATAAAGGTCGCACCCATGACGAGCGCGCCGGTCGAGCCCGCGCTGACAAATGCGTCGCCCCTGCCGTCCGCAAGAGCCTGCAAGCCGACTGCCATAGACGAATTTTTCTTGCTCTTGAGTATCTCGCCAGGCTGATCGGTCATGGCGATAACATCCGGTGCATCTATGATATCAATGCCCGTGAGCGATATATTATTCTGCGCGGCGCAGGAAAATATCTTCTCCTTGTCGCCGACAAGCACTATATCAACGCCGAGATCGTCCTTTGCGTCGCGGCTGCCCCTGATAACCTCAAGAGGTGCGTTGTCGCCGCCGAAAGCATCAACTATAATCTTCATTTCTCATTCTCTCCTTCGATATATTTTCCCGCAGACTCAAGTCCCCGCTGCGAGAGCTTCTCATAACGCTCCTGCTTCGAGCGAATACGCTCACCGAGGGGCGGAAGTATTCCGAAGTTTGCGCCCATAGGCTGAAAATCCGCCACGCTCCCGTCGCTGATATAGCGTGCGAGCGCACCCATAACGGTGTCCTCCGGCATGACGAACGGGTCTTTTCCGTTTATATACCGCACGGCGTTTATGCCGGCGAGTATTCCCGAGGCGGCGGACTCCATATAGCCCTCAACGCCGGTTATCTGACCCGCGAAAAATATTCTTCTGTCGCTCCTGAGCGAGAAATCCGCGTCGAGGAGCATGGGTGAATTTATAAATGTGTTGCGGTGCATGACGCCGTATCGCACGAACTCCGCGTTTTTGAGCGCGGGTATCATCGAGAAAACGCGCTTCTGCTCGCCGAATTTCAGATTCGTCTGGAAGCCGACGAGATTGTACATCGTGCCCGCCGAGTTCTCTTTTCTGAGCTGAAGCACCGCCCACGGTCTGTGCCCCGTGCGAGGGTCGCGCAGACCGACCGGCTTCATCGGTCCGAAGCGAATAGTGTCCTGCCCGCGCAGAGCCATAACCTCTATGGGCATACAGCCCTCATAGACTCCCTTGCGCCTGTCGAACGAATGGGTCTCGGCGCTCTCCGCGCCGACAAGGGCATCGTAAAATGCCTCGTATTCCTCTTTGTTCAGCGGGCAGTTTATATAGTCGTCCTCGCCGCCCCTGTCATAGCGCGACTGCTTGAACGCGCAGGACATATCAAGGCTCTGAGCCGAGACTATCGGCGCGGCGGCATCGTAGAAGCTCAGGTGTCCTGGGCAGATTTTCTCTATCTCAGCGGCGAGCGCGTCGGACGCGAGCGGTCCTGCGGCGACTATAACAACGCCGTCTGCGGGTATTTCCGTCACCTCGCCGCGAACTATGTCTATGAGCGGATCTTCCTCGACCGTCTTTGTGACCAGGGCGGAAAAATCGTCCCTGTCAACTGCTAAAGCACCGCCCGCAGGGACGGCGGTCGCCTTGGCACAGCTCACGCAGAGCGAGCCGAGCAGCTCCATCTCGGCTTTGAGTTCGCCCGCGGCGCTCGCGGTGCGCAGCGCCTTGAAGGAGTTCGAGCAGACGAGCTCGGCAAAATTCGGGCTCGAATGGGCGGGAGAGAATTTTTGCGGCTTCATCTCGCACAGGGTAACTCTTATCCCCGCACGGGACAGCTGTCTCGCGGCTTCAACTCCCGCAAAGCCCGCTCCGATAACGGTGACTTTATTCATCGGTTTTTTTACCTTTTCTTGCGCTCTTTTTCGTATATCCGCAGCCCTCGTTGAGACATTCGACAACGCCGCCCTTCTTCTTGAACAGGGACTTTCCGCACTGCGGACATATTTCGTCGGTCGGCTTATCCCAGGTCATGAAGTCGCATTTAGGCCAGTTTGAGCAGCCGTAGAAGGTATAACCCCTCTTCGTCTTTCTCTCGATGACCTTTGCGCCGCACTTTGGGCACTTTGCGTTTGTTTCGAGCATGAGCGGCTTTGCGTTCTTGCACTCGGGATAGCCGGGGCAGGCAAGGAATCTGCCGTAGCGTCCGGTCTTTATGACCATCATTCTGCCGCATTTCTCGCAGGGAATATCCGTTATATCCTCTTCGAGCTGTATCTTGACATCCTTCATCTCGGTCTTCGCCTTGTCGAGCGACTTTTCGAACTCGCCGTAGAAATCGTCGAGGACGGAGACGTAATCTATATCGCCGGAATCGACGCGGTCGAGCATATCCTCCATCTGCGCGGTGAACTTGACGTTGACTATGCGCGGGAACTTCTCTTTGAGCAGCTTCGTTGTCGCCTCGCCGAGCTCGGTGGGCACGAACTGCTTTGACTCGCGCTTGACATAGTTTCTCTTGACTATGGTCGTGATTATGGTTGAATAGGTGCTCGGTCTGCCGATACCCTTTTCCTCGAACTCCTTGACGAGCGACGCTTCCGTAAAGCGCGGAGGCGGCGAGGTGAAATGCTGGGAGGGAACGAGCTCCTTGAGCTTCGCGGTGTCCCCGACCTTTATCTCGGGCAGGAGCGAGCCCTTGCTCTCATCGTCGCTTATCTCATATACCTTGGTAAAGCCGTCGAAGCGCACGGAATAACCGGCGGCGGTGAACAGACAGTATTTACCCTCGGCAGCGTCCTTTTCGTTTGCTCCGGCTATTTCGAGCTTCACCGTATCCTGAACGCAGCTCGCCATAAGGCTCGCCATGAATCGCTTCCAGATGAGATTATAGAGCTTATACTGGTCCGAGGTCAGCGAATCCCTGACGCGCTCGGGAGTTATCGACGGGGTCGCGGGGCGGATGGCCTCGTGACCGTCCTGCGCGTTGGCTCCGGTCTTGTAGTAGCGGGGCTTGTCGGGCAGATATTCCTTTCCGAAGATATCCTCAATTGCGGCGGCAGCCTGAGCACGCGCCTCCTCGGAGATTCTCAGCGAGTCGGTTCTCATGTAGGTTATAAGACCGGTCGTGCCGATTCCCTGAACATCGACGCCCTCATACAGCTCCTGCGCGGTGCGCATGGTCTTCTGGGTCTGGAAGCCGAGCTTCTTTGAAGCCTCCTGCTGGAGGGTGGAGGTGGTAAAGGGCGGCGCGGGATTCTTCTTTCTCGTACCCTTTTTGAGGGTCTTTACCGTATAGGAAGCACCGTCGAGACGGCTGAGAACGGCGTCCGACTGCTCCTTGCTCTCTATCTTTATCTTGCCGTTTTCGTCGCCGTAGAGCGATGCGGAAAACACCTTGCGGGACGGAGCGGTGAACTTCGCGTCCACAGTCCAATACTCCTCGGGCTTGAAGGCGCGGATCTCCTCCTCGCGGTCAACTATCATACGCACCGCGACGCTCTGCACGCGCCCGGCGGAAAGTCCGCGGCGTATCTTCTGCGAAATGAACGGGCTCAGGCGATAGCCGACGAGCCTGTCGAGTATTCTTCGCGCCTGCTGCGCGTTGACAAGATTCATATCGACGGCACGCGGATTCTCCATGCCGTTTCTGATTCCGGTTTTGGTTATCTCGTTGAAGGTGACTCTGTTCTTTTCTTCAAGGTCGAGGTCAAGCAGGGTCGAGAGATGCCACGATATTGCCTCTCCCTCGCGATCGGGGTCGGTTGCGAGGATAACCTTATCGCTTTTCGCAACATCCTTTTTCAGCTCGCTGACGAGCTTCTCTTTTCCTTTTATAACGGCATATTTCGGCGCGAAGTCGTGCTTGACATCGACGCTCAGCTTCGCTGCGGGCAGGTCGCGGACATGACCCATCGAGGCGACTACCTCATAGCCGGGACCGAGATATTTTTTAATGGTTTTCGCCTTTGCCGGCGACTCGACTATAACTAAAGTGGACATTTCGTTTGCTCCCCTGTTCAAATTTTTTTGTATCGTTTCCCTGCGCACAGACACACGAGATCTTCAAGCTCCAGCTCGGTCATCGCGCTGACAACCTCCCACGGCGCAAATCCGGTCTTTGCCGCTATCTCGTCTGCAAACAGAGGCTCTTCTCCCATTGATTCGTATATTTTCTTCGCCTTTTCCGAGAGTCCGACGGGTATCGACACAAGCTTTTTGACCCTGAACTCCTCGGGCTTCGGCTCGGGCTCGAACTTTTTGACCGATTCGTGCGGACGCTCAACGGTTTTAGGTGCTTCCCTCGCCTGCTCCCGCGTCAGCTCACGCTTGCCGCTGAGATACTCGAGAGCCCTCGCCACATCCTCCTGCTTTATCCTGTCGGGATAGCGCATGGAATATTCGGTTATCAAATCGTAAATTGACAGAAGCGGTCTTGCTCCGTCTCTTATCAGCCTGTTGGCTCCGGCATAGGACGAGTTGAACACATCGCCGGGCGGCGCGAATACGTCGCGCCCCTGTTCTATGGCGCAGTTTGCGGTGATGAGCGAGCCGCTCTTGACTCCCGCCTCAATGACTATCGTGGCGTCGCAGAGCCCCGAAATTATTCTGTTTCTTATCGGGAACGTCCTCGCCGAGGGCGGAAAGCCGGGCGGGAACTCCGTTATCAGTGCGCCGCTCTGAGCCACGCAGTCGCGCAGATATTCGTTTTCCATAAGGTATTTGTACCCGAAGCCGCAGCCGAGCACCGCCGCAGTAACTCCGCCGGAGTCGAGTGCTCCGTTGTGTGCGCAGCTGTCGATACCCATCGCCGCGCCGGAGACGACGCAGATGCCGGAATATGCAAGTGCCGCGGCATAGCGGTGCGCAAGATAGCTTCCCTGAAACGAGGCTTTTCTTGTGCCGACAACGGCAATGCACACGCGCTGCGTCACGCGCTTTATATCCCCTTTAACGAAGAGCACCAGCGGCATATTGCGCAGGCTCCTGAGCTTTTGCGGGTAGTCCTCGTCGTCCGGAGTGAGGACGGTCCAGCCGTTATTACGGCAAACATCAACAATGCCCTGCGCCTTCTCGGGAGAGCATTGCTTGAGTTTTTCTATCTGTCTGTTGGTGAGTACACCGCTCAATCGCCATTCTATCTCACCCCCGGAGTACATTTCCTCGGGGGATGGAAACACAGCGGTAATCTCATCTGTGACAGCTCCTGCGCCAACGGCCTCCCGGAGCCAGAGCCAATAGGCTTTCCTGTCCATTAAAGCCTCCGTCCGTTATTTTGTCAGCTCCCACATAAGCACTGCGGCTGCCGCGGCGGCGTTGAGTGACTCTGCGCGCCCGCGCATGGGAATAGTCACGGGCAGAGCGCAGGCGGACATGACCTCGGGCGATATTCCGCTGCCCTCGTTGCCGACAACGCAGATAACAGAGCCGGAAAAGCTCATGTCGGTTATTCTCTTCGCCGTGTCCGACGGCGTGGAAGCTAAGGTAAGCATACCCTTTTTGGCGGCAAAAATCAAGAGAGACGGCAAATTTCCCGTTGTCAAAACAGAAATTCGCATTGAAGAGCCCATCGCGGCGCGAAGTGCTTTCGGGTTATATATATCGCACCCGCCTCCGACTATGACGCCGCTCATGCCGAACGCCTCCGCCGTTCTCAGCACCGCGCCGAGGTTTGACGGGTCCTGCATACTGTCGAGTGCTATATATGTCCCCTTGGTGTCGAGCGTCTCAATTTCCGCCTCTTTGCGCTTGACGCAGATGCAGAAAACGCCCTGCGCCTCGCGGGTATCGGAGAGAGCTCCGGCGAGCTCATGCGGTATCTCGAACGCCTGCTCCGCCCTTTCGGCGACCGAGGCAATATAGTCCGGATACTTTTCGAGTGCCTCTTTTGTGAAGAAAGCGGTCTTTATTTCAATTCCGGTTCTTGCGACGTCCGAGCACAGGCGTGCGCCCTCAAGCGCAAACAGCCCCGTCTCCCTGCGGAACGAGGCACTCTGTGACAGATGCCGGAAAAGCTTCACTTTTTCGTTGGAGCGCGACGAAATCTTTTCGAAATCCATTTTTCCCTCCGATATGAAACAAGGGACTGCATCAGCAGCCCCTTAACCTTCAGATTGAGTCTCTACCCGAAAATCTCCGATCGCTTACTTGAGGGCAGCCTTGGCCTGCTCGGTCAGAGCGGTGAAAGCGGCGGGATCGCTTATGGCGATCTCGGAGAGCATCTTGCGGTTGAGATCGATGCCGGCCTTCTTCAGACCGTTGATGAACGTGGAATAGTTCATGCCGTTGAGCTTCGCTGCTGCGGAGATTCTGGTGATCCACAGGCTGCGGAAATCACGCTTCTTCTGCTTGCGGCCGATATAAGCATACTGGCCGCTCTTCATGACAGCCTGCTTGGCGGTCTTGAAAAGGCTGTGCTTTGAGCCATAGTAGCCCTTGGCAAGCTTCAGAACTTTATTTCTTCTCTTGCGAGTCATTGTTGCACCTTTGATACGTGCCATGGTTTTCTACCTCCGAATAATTAATGAGTGGTTGGCTGTCTCTTATTTGTAAGGGATGAGCTTCTTGATCTGCTTGACATTGGTGGTGTCTGCAACAGAGGTCTTGCGAAGGTTTCTCTTACGCTTTGTGCTCTTCTTGGTAAGGATGTGAGACTTGTTTGCGTGTGCACGTATCGGCTTACCGTTTTTTGACAGCTTGAAGCGCTTTTTAGCACCGCTGTGAGTTTTGATCTTGGGCATGAGTTCTTTTCCTCCTTCAACTTTTTGACCGGTATTTTACCGGGATAATCACTTTGCGCTCTTGGGCGCAAGGAACATGAGCATCTGGCGACCCTCAAGCTTTGCCGGCTTCTCAATCGAGGCGATATCCGCGCACTTCTCCGCAAACTGCGCCATTATGCTCAGTCCGAGATCGGTGTGGGTCATCTCGCGTCCGCGAAAGCGGATCGAGACCTTGGTCTTGTTGCCCGCCGACAAAAACTTTCTGGCGTGACCGACTTTCGTATCAAAATCATGTACGTCAATGTTGGGTGAAAGGCGGATCTCCTTTATCTCGATCACACGCTGATTCTTCTTCGCTTCCTTCTCCCTCTTGGACTGCTCAAAACGGTATTTGCCGTAGTCCATGATCTTACAGACGGGCGGCTTTGCCTGCGGAGCAATCTTGACAAGGTCGAGATTTTTCTCTGCGGCAAGCTTCTGAGCCTGAGCGGCGGAAACGATACCGAGCTGTTCACCGTCATTGCTTATGAGCCTGACCTCTTTGTCCGTGATCTCTTCATTGATCTGCATTTCTTTGATACTGATGTTAAGCACCTCCATATGCTCTGACCGGTTTTACCGGAAAAATCAAAGCGAGGGCACAGAGATGCCCTCGCTCAATAATCAACAGAAAAAATCCGTTCTTATTGACCCGCGCGGACAAAACCCCGAAGGTGAGAGCTGCGGCACAATGCGTCACTCTGCTTTGTTGTACGCACTATTCTAACAGCCCGAGAGGATTTTGTCAAGCGGTTTTCGTATTATTTTTAAAAAAGCCGGAAATATCCCGCCGCGCCCCGCTTTGCCGAAGGACGCGGCGAAGGATTTTCTTATTTCCTGCTGACGCCGAGAGTCATCTTCTCGCCGTTGATGTTCCACTCCTTGGTGCTGTCGCCGCCGAGGGAACAGACTATTTCGTCCGCGAGAACATCGCACTTTATGGACTCTGCGTTTCTCTCGATTATGCCGTTGAGCTTTGCATTTTCGCCGGTATAGAGAACTATCTTGTCCATAACATCGAAGTCCGCTTCTTTGCGCATGGTCTGTATCTTCGAGATTATCTCCCTGACAAAGCCCTCCTCGATAAGCTCGGGGGTGAGGTTCGTGTCGATAGCGACGGTAATGCCGTAGTCGGAGACTGCAAAGCTGCCCTCCTTCTGGACGGAATCTATAAGCAGGTCGTCAACACCGAGCTCTATCTCGTTGCCGTCAACGCTGAATTTCAGTGCGCCGTTTCCGTCAAGCTCCTTCTTTGCGGCGGAGCCGTCGAGGGATGCGAGATATTCCTTTATCTTGCCGAGGAACCTGCCGTATTTCGGACCGACGGTCTTGAGCTGCGGCTTGAAGCTGTAGCTGACGAAATCCGCCTCGCCGTCAACGAACTCAAGGGTCTTGACGTTGAGCTCGTCTCTGATTATCTCCGCGTACTCGCCGCCGAGAGTCTCGTCCGCACGGACAAACATCTTGCCCAGCGGCTGACGGTTCTTTATATTCGCGCCGTTTCTTGCGGCACGACCGAGCACGACTATATTGAGTGCCTCGTTCATCCTCTCCTCAAGAGCCCCGTCGATATATGCGGCATCCGCAACGGGATAATCGCACAGGTGGACGCTCTCGGGAGCGGACTTGTCGATATTGCACACGAGGTTGCGGTAGATATCCTCGGTCATGAACGGTATCATTGGAGCGGCGAGCTTCGAGACGGTGACGAGCGCGGTATAGAGGGTCATATAGGCATCGATCTTGTCCTGACTCATGCCCTGCGCCCAGAAGCGCTCGCGGCAGCGGCGGACATACCAGTTGCTCATCTCATCGACAAAGCTTTGCAGCGCACGCGCCGCCTCGGGGATGCAGTAATCCGCAAGGTAGTTGTCAACGGTGGTGATAAGGGTATTGAGTCTTGAGAGCAGCCATCTGTCCATGATCGGCAGCTCCTCAGCCTTGCGAAGCTCATGCTTCGTGGCATCGAACCCGTCTATATTCGCATAGAGCACGAAGAAAGCGTAGATGTTCCAAAGCGTGCCCATGAACTTGCGCTGACCCTCGATAACAGCCTTGCCGTGGAAGCGGTTGGGCAGCCAGGGGGCGGAGTTGGTGTAGAAATACCAGCGCACCGCGTCTGCGCCGTAGGCGTTGAGCGCATCGAACGGGTCAACGGCGTTGCCCTTGGACTTCGACATCTTCTGACCGTTCTCATCCTGGACGTGACCGAGGACGAGGACATTTTCATAGGGAGCTCTGTTGAACAGCAGGGTCGATATGGCGAGCAGCGAATAGAACCAGCCTCTCGTCTGATCGACAGCCTCGGAGATGAACTGCGCGGGGAACTGCTGCTTGAACAGGTCGTGATTTTCAAACGGATAGTGGTGCTGAGCGAAGGGCATCGAGCCGGAGTCGAACCAGCAGTCGATAACCTCGGGCACGCGGTGCATTTCGCCGCCGCACTTCGGGCACTTTATTGTGACCGCGTCGATATAGGGGCGGTGCAGCTCGATATCGTCCGGGCAGTTCGAGGACATGCTCTTGAGCTCTTCAATGGAGCCTATCGAATGTCTGTGACCGCACTCGCATTCCCAGACATTGAGCGGAGTTCCCCAGTAGCGGTTACGGCTGATGCTCCAATCCTGGACATTCTCTATCCAGTCGCCGAAGCGTCCCTTGCCGATGCTCTCGGGGATCCAGTTGACGGTGTTGTTGTTGCGGACAAGGTCGTCCCTGACTGCGGTCATCTTTATAAACCACGAGTCTCTTGCGTAGTAGATGAGGGGCGTGTCGCAGCGCCAGCAGTGGGGGTAGCTGTGCTCAAACACGGGGGCGGAGAAGAGAAGTCCGCGCTTGTCGAGGTCAACGAGCACATCCCTGTCCGCGTCCTTGCAGAACTTGCCCGCCCACGGGGTGCTCTTGTCCATGCAGCCGGCGGCATCGACGAGCTGAACGAACGGCAGATCGTAGTTCTTGCCGACGTTTGCGTCGTCCTCACCGAATGCCGGCGCGATATGGACTATACCCGTGCCGTCCGTCAGAGTGACATAGCCGTCGCAGGTGACGTACCAGCCCTTTTTGCCGTCCTTCGACTTTGTGCATTCGAACAGCGGCTCATACTCTCTGTATTCAAGCTCCTTGCCCTTGAAGGTGGCGAGAGTCTCGACTCCCTCGGGGAAGAATTTTTCGACGAGAGCCTGCGCCATATAATATACGGTGCCGTCCCCGACCTTTATCTTTACATAGTCCTCTGCGGGATTGACGCAGAGCGCGACGTTAGAGGGCAGGGTCCACGGAGTTGTCGTCCACGCGAGGAAATATGCGTCCTCGCCCTTTGCCCTGAACTTGACGACTGCGGAGCGCTCCCTGACATCCTTATAGCCCTGGGCGACCTCCTGCGAAGAGAGCGGAGTGCCGCAGCGCGGGCAATAGGGCACTATCTTGAAGCCCTTGTAGAGCAGACCCTTGTCCCAGATCTGCTTGAGTGCCCACCACTCGGACTCGATAAACGAGTTGTGATAGGTGACATAGGGGTTGTCCATATCCGCCCAGAAGCCGACCTTGCCGGAGAAATCCTCCCACATGCCCTTGTATTTCCAGACGCTCTCCTTGCACTTCTTGATGAAGGGCTCAAGACCGTATTCCTCTATCCCCTGCTTGCCCTCGATGCCGAGCAGCTTCTCGACCTCTATCTCAACGGGCAGACCGTGGGTATCCCAGCCCGCCTTTCGGGGCACCATATAGCCCTTCATGGTCTTGTAGCGCGGGATCATATCCTTTATAACTCTCGTCAGCACGTGACCGATATGCGGCTTGCCGTTTGCGGTCGGCGGACCGTCATAGAAAGTAAAGGTCTCCGCATTCTTGCGCGAGTCGATGCTCTTCTCGAAGATATGGTTCTCGTTCCAAAAATCGAGCACCTTCTTCTCGCGGTTGACGAACTCAAAATTCGTCGATACCTTGTCATACATAACAGCTATCCGTCCTTTCAGGAAATCGCGGTTGATAACAAAAAAGGTCCCCGTCCATAACAGGACAAAGACCCGGCTTTGCAACCACCCACTACATTCAATTAAATGCCGCCCGATAACGGTGGGACGCGCCGTCGGAATCTACTCGGCTCTCGCCTTTCGTCCCGCTGCTCGGGAGTGATATTCGCTCCTGCGCCGAGCACCGGCTTTCCACTGCCGCCGGCTCACTTTGTCTCTTTGCGCAAGGCTACTGTCTCCGTCAAAGCCTTTGCGATATGCTCATTTAGCGTTGCACCCGACAGGCGCAACATTAAGGTGATTATAATACTTTTGGATTTATTCGTCAATAGGTTTGAGCCGACTATTTTTCGTCCTTGCCCGCACCCATGATAAATTCATACGCCTTCATGCACTCATCGGCGGGCAGCCCCGTCTCGTTCCGGAGATAGGCGGCGGCATCCTCCGCCCTCTCAAATTTTTCAAGAATATCCTTTGCCTCGGAAAATCTCTTTATCGCGTTTTCAAATTCGTTGCCCATAATTTTTCTCCTCTCGGATTTATATAAGCCCCGACAGGCTGACGGCTGTTTCATAGGCGTTTTTTTCGGTTTGATAGACCGCGACGCCGTTTTGCTCTGCGCGGACACGCGCATCCTCATCGAGGGGCGCGGACTCCGTTAAAATAATGCAGGCTATGTCCGCGAGCGCCGCCACTCCGATGGAGTTGACGTTGCCCATGACGGTCATCCACGCGTCCCCCGCCTCGGCGCGGGACATGACCCAGCTCAGAAGGTCGCCGCAGTAGCCTCCCGTGACCTCGCGCGAGAGCGAGTCTTCGTTTTCGCAAAGAACTTTGAGCCCCAGCTTTTCTTTTATATCCCCGACCGTCATTTCGTCCCCTCCTTTTTCCCCGTGCCTCTGAACGGCGCGGGAATATATTCCTGCATATCCGTGCCCGCAAGCTCGTCGCGCATGGCGAAAACGCAGTCGTGCAGCGTTGCGCTGCCCCTGACTATATCCTCGGCAAGGGCGCGGCAGGTGGGTGCGCCGCAGGTGCCGCAGTCGAGCCCCGGCAGGCGGGCGATTATCTCGGTCATCTTCGACATCATCGCCATGGCATCGGAGACATTGTCGGCGAGCTTCAAGACCGACGAGCCCTCAAGCGGTCGCTGCCACTCCATAGTCTCGGGCACTTCGTCGCCCGCCAGATGATTCGCCGCAACGGGCAGATATCTTCTGAGCTGCTGGATTCTCGCCTTTGCGACATACGGGTTTTCCGCAGTCAGCGAGCCGCCGACGCAGCCGCCCGAGCAGGCGTTGAGCTCGACAAAATCGAGCCTGTCAAGCTTCTCGTCCTCTATCTCTTCGAGCACTTTTATGACATTTTCAATTCCGTCCGCGGCGAGATATTTATCCTTGAGCAAAGCCGCCGACTCGCCGCCGCTCGACGCCCAGCTGACTCCCATGAGTCCCGACTTGCAGGCGTCGTCGGGCGCACCGAGGTGGTTCATCTGCTTTAAGAGCACGGGATATATATCCTTCATCGCTATCACCGCATCGACATTCGACTCCGGCAGGCAGATGGGCTGCTTGACGGCGGTTATCTTCGCGGGGCACGGCGTGATAAAAAATATGCCGATATCCGAAGAGTCCAGCCCCGTCTTTGCCTGCGCCTCGCTGCGAGCTATCAGAGCCGCAGTCTCCATGGGAGAATTGAGCGGCAGGACATGCGGGACAAGGTGCGGGAAGCAGACCCTTATCAGCCGGCAGACCGCAGGGCAAGCCGAGGATATGACCGGCTTCGGGATATCGTGCTCGGCGATATATTTTCGCGTCGCGTCGCTGACAAGCTCGGCTCCCCTCGCGACCTCGAACACCTCGTCAAAGCCGAGCATCCTGAGCGCGGTTATGACATATCCGATATCGTCAAGGTTGTTAAACTGCCCGTAGAGCGACGGCGCGGGCAGGGCAACTCTGTATTTGAACTCAATTATCCTGTTCATCGAGTCGCGGTGGGAATATTTTGCATGGTGCGGGCAGACGCGGATGCACTCGCCGCAGTCGATGCAGCGTTCCGAAATAATATGCGCCTTGCCGCTGCGCACGCGTATAGCCTGCGTGGGACATCGCTTTATGCAATTGGTGCAGCCCATGCACTTCTCCTCATCGAGCCGCACCGAGTGGAAATATGTGTTCATGTAAAAAGTCCTCCCGGCGCCCGCAAAAACGGGCGCTCAGTCAGTGAGCGGTATACACCTTGAGGCTTATCGTCGTTCCGACATCCTTTTCGGTGTCTATCTTCATCTCGTCCGTATACTTCTTTATATTGGGCAGGCCCATGCCCGCGCCGAAGCCGAGGGCACGCACCTTGTCGGGCGCGGTCGAATACCCCTCCTGCATGGCGAGCTCGACATCCTCAATGCCCGGTCCGCGGTCGGAGAGCACCATGGATATACACTCGGGCGATATCTCGACATCTATCTCGCCGCCGCCCGCATGAATGACCATATTTATCTCGCCCTCGTACATGGCGATCGAGACATTTCTTATCACGGACGCGTCAAAGCCGAGCCCCTTGAGCACGCGCTTCGTCTCGCCGGATGCCTCGCCCGCACGGGTGAAATCCTCGCCGTCAACATCAAAATGGAGCTTCATGTTATCCATTGACAGCCCTGCCCCCTCTCAGGCCCGCCTGATAGAGCTTTCCGCAGGAGGTGAACATCTCGAGCTTCGTCTTGAGCACGACGATATCCAATTCGCGGGCAAGGTCAAGTATCGCGTCGCCCGGCACCTTGCCGCGCACGAACACGATGACCTTCATATCCATCATCTCGGCAGTGCGCACGACCTGGGGATTGACAAGCCCCGTGAGCAAAACCGCCTGCTCCTTGACGAAGGCGAGCACGTCGCTCATCATGTCGCTGCCGCAAGCAGTATGTACCTCCCTGTCCAGATGCTCGCCGCCGCAGAGCAGCTCGGCCGAAAGAATGTCTTTAAGCTGTAAAACGGTCATTGTATTCCACCCTCTTGAGCAAAACTCTCAACTTTTCTGAGATTCCGCTTTTATTTATGTTGATTATAACATAATGGTTGGAACATTTCAACTGTGGAAAAAGAAACAGCCAAAAAAGGAAGAGGCTTCATAACGAACGCCTCTCCCTTTGAGTTTGTATTAATTGAGTTGCTGCATAATTATCTAAACAATAATTAGGCAGTCTTGTTTTAAAGCAATGCGACCAAGCCGGAATATACCCGTTCTTCACGGCAACCTTTTGCGAATTGACATTTGCACAATCTGTTGTATAATACGGCACCACTCCGCGGTTAAGCGTTTCGATAGTAATCATATTTACAAGTTTAACCGCTATTTCCTTTCCGCGATATTCAGGCAGTACATCAACACCTATTTGCCACATAGTTCTGCTGTCCGCACTCGCACAGGCAATACCAACCGCCTTTGCGTCATCATATGCAACTGCCGCAAGCACTTCAGGTCTTTTGCTCTCGTTATCGTATTGCAATGCATTGCCAAAACCTTTGTACTTATATAGGTATTGTATTTTGTCACAAATCAGTTCAAATCTAACCGAGTCGTTTTGAATCATCTTAATATTCGTCACATCAGGCAAATAGTACGGATTCACACCATAAACCAGTTTGCTTGTTAAAATCTCGTAGCCTGTTTTACCGTCAAAGACGTTTTTTATGTATGGCATAATATTTTCCGATGCATTAACAATTGTACTTTTTCCCATTGTGATGATTTCAAGACGAGGTGTAATAAACGGCATTTCTCGCCTGCCCTCTTGCCTTTCGGCTACTGTAAAAATCACACCGGTTTTATTAAAGTCCGCCGGTTTGCAGTTATAATCAATAGCAAGCTGGTCGTACACCATAGTCATCATTTCTTGCTTAGTCATCTTCATAATACCAATCATCCCATTTTTCGTCAGTTGTCAAAAATCCTTTGACTACTACCCCTCATCGTCGTTTTCTCGCAGTAAATATAACACAACCATAAAAAAATGTCTATATGCCGCCTTTCCACCTTACACCCGCACCCAGATAACCTCTTCACTATTACATTTTACTTACTCACTTTGAGCGAAGCGAAAACAGCCCCGCAAAAAGCGGAGCTGTCGAATACCGGGAAACCGGAGTTATTTTATTTCTTTGCCTTTGCGGCTTTCTTGGCTTTTCTCTCGTCCCTGCTGTCGAGCCAACCGAACTTATACATTGCAAACGCGCCGAGGAGCGATGCGATGATGGTGACGAAGATAAGCGTTCCGACGCCCATGGTCGAGGCGAAGATAAGAGTGATAACGCCGACCATTATCGGGAAGACGGATATCCTCCAGTGCTTCGAGAAGTAGGTCGCGGCGAGCGCACCGAAGAGCGCGGGCAGAACCTGCTTGAAGGCGGGAGCGATATTGGGGTTGGTGGTCAGTGCGGGGAGCACCGGACGGAACGCGAGCACGCCGACCGCGAGTATAAGCGTAGTCGTGATAGCCGAGGACGCTATAGCTATGGTCGAGATGACCTCGCCCTCCTCGGAGTTTGCGCGTACACCCGCATTCTCCATGGCGTTGAGTCCGCAGGGCAGCTTGAGGTTCGTGATGTTGCCGGTGACAAAGCTCAGATAGGTTCCGCCTGCGCCGAGCATGGGCGCATAGGTGAACACCTCGGCGATGCCGGAAATCCAGTAGACCGGAATAACGACCTTCATCGCGTCAAAGAGCTTGCCCGCGTCGGGCCACGCATTGTAATGCGCACTTATCGCTATGGGCACGAACATGAGGGCTGCAATGGCGGTTATCGAAGAAATTTTGCCCCAGATATGTATTTTTTCGCTGTAGGGCTTGGCGTTCTTTTTACTCATTTGCATTTCCCTCCTTATCAGCCTCTCCACTCGAGATAGGCAAGCCCCTCGGGGCAGAACTTCGCTATGACTATAGCGACGCCCATCGCGGCAAACATGCTTATCGGCAGAGCGAAGGCTTCAAGCCACTTTATCCTGAACTTCTTGCAAATAAAGGTGAGAAGGCTCATAAATACCATTGACGAGACGAGCACGCAAACGGACATAAAGCCCGCTCCGTCACCGAACTCCTCGCCGTAAAGAGCGTTGGCTCCCGCCTTGCCGGCTCCCGCAATCGAACGGGCTATGAACGCGGCGATGATGCCGATAAACGCGGCGGCGGAGAGCGTGTCGGCGAGCTTCGAGTTCTTGTCGGCAACCTTGCCCATGGTCTTCTGCACCTTCTTCATAACGAAGATGATGAGTATCAGCGGCAGCATACAGCCGATAGTCATGACGAACGCTATTGTCGCAAAGACCTTGGGATCCGTCACAGGACTTGAGAGCGTCATGTCAAATGCGCTCAGTGCCGCCTCCGCGGCAACGCTCTCATAGGCGAGATTGCCTATGACCGAGAGCCTTATCCACGGCAGGACGATGCCCAGCGAATTTGCGAGCACGATGACCGTTGCGAGAATGGATATGGCGGGCGCAACGGTAAAAAGTGCGCTCGACATAACGGTATTCTTCAGCGTGCTTGTTGATATTCCGAGTTTTTTGCCTTGTTTCCATGCCTTGACAAGGAAAAACAGCGACTGTGCCACGACAAAGGCGACGATAAAAAGACCGAGCCCTATCATAAAGCCGTTTTCCTTAAAATTTTCAGGAACCACAAAAACACCTCCTATAAAATTCAGCGTATTAACTCACAGGAATGATATCATATTCGGACAGTACCCGTCAAGAAAAACCGGATATATATCGGAAAAAACGGGAATATACAAGGAGACAGGATTTACTGTCCGATAAATTACCTTGTATTCGGGGCAGAATATGTTAGTATATTAGTATAAGGTCAGTATAGAGATGCTGCATTTTGATGTCGGGGGTGTTCCGATGAAATACAAAGATAATGACGACAAGAAAAAGGACGGCTTTTTAGACAGAATGATTGACGACCTCATTTGGGGCTTTCCTTTGGGCAACGGTGTCGGGATGAACTTAAAAACCGGCAATATCATCCCCTATCCCTCTTTTGACGAAGATGATAACGACTGGGAGAAGGATGAGTTCAGCGTTGACGACCTTGCCGACTTTGACGATGATGACGACGATGACGACCACACGCTGAATTTTTCGCTCACCTTCGATTCAAGCTCGACCGCTCCGGAGTTCAGTCCCCGCGACGCCGAAACGGTTGAGGAACGGTACTACGACCCACAGCGCAAGGTCTACTGCGTCGGCAGAGCCATCCGCGACAACTTCAAAGAGATTGCCGAGAGCTTTTCTGCGGAGGAAATGCAGGGTATTAATCTTAATCAAAGCATAGGCGTAATTTTTTCGAGCAACCAAAAGCTCGCGCTCGACGCGGTTGAATGGGCGGTAAGGAATTTCCCGAAGTCGCTTGAGGGCGCCACCTGCGAGGGGCTCTGCTGCGGACTGCCTTCGGGTTCGTTCTTGTTCGGCTTCACATACACCGAGCACGGCGAAGATCGCAGCTTTGTCTATGACTATCTGGAGAGCCATCCGGAGTTTACAAAGGCGGTCGTCGGACGCCAGCCGTTTTCCCTGCCCGGCTGGCCGACAAGGCTCTATCTGCCGTATCTCGCCGAAAAGGGCGATGCCGAAAAATTCGCGGAGATATTCAAAATGCATGTGAGCAACCCCAATCTCGATCCCGTGGAATGCTCCAAGTTCAAGCTTATCGACGACTTTTTTCTCCGAACTAAAAACTGCTATGAGCACCTCGACCACAGGATATATTCTTTTCTGAAATCAGAGATAGAGGCGATACCGGAAAAGCTCAAAATCGACTATCTTCTCGGGCAGCTCGACTACGAAAGCTACGGAGTGCCCCTTTTCGACAAGCCGCCGATATTGGGCAAAGAAAATTATTTTGTTCAGATAGAGCAGGCAAGAAAGCGCATAAAGGAAATAGAGGAAGAGAAGGACCGGCTGTATGACCGGATAAACGAACTCGATGAAGAATGCGACAAACAGGAAGAGCTGCTCAAAGAAATCGAGCGGCAGTATGCCGGCGAAGACGACATCTGAAAACGCACCGCCCCCCGCGCCGATATTGACGCAGGGGCGAAATTCAACTTTTGGCAAATGTAAAAGTCCGTCCCGCTGCTGTCGAAAAATCCGATTAAATTCAACTTTTCATTTATCCGCATAATCTCCCTCAAGCGGCAAACAATACAGGTACGCAACAAAAGCAAGGGAGTCAATATAATGAAAGCAACAGGAATAGTCAGAAGAATAGACGATCTCGGCAGGGTCGTTATCCCGAAGGAAATTCGCCGCACCATGCGCATCCGCGAGGGCGACCCGCTCGAAATATATACGGACGCCGACGGCGAGGTCATTTTCAAAAAATATTCGCAGGTCGGCGAGCTGTCGTCGCTGACGGCGCAGTATGCCGAGGTGCTGCACAAAAACACGGGGCTTCCGGTCGTGATAACCGACCGTGACAGGGTCATTTCCTGCGCGGGAGTGCCGAAGAAGGAGACAGTCGAGCGCAGGATAACGCAGGCGCTTGAAAACATTATGGAGCGCCGAAGTCCGTTTATCTGCGAGGAGGGCGGCGAGCGTTTTCATCCGATAGAGGGCGTTGAGCGCGACGCCGCGGCGGCGTTTCCGATAATCGGCGCGGGCGACGTGTCCGGCACGGTGGTCCTGCTCGCTGCGGACGAGGCGTCCGTGCCGTCGCAGACGGAGATAAAGCTCGTCCAGGTCGCAGCGTCGTTCCTCGGCAAGCAGATGGAGGAATAAACTCTGTTTTTTTCTCTTGACAAAAGCCGTTATACGCTATAAAATAATCGGGTATCCGATTGACGGGTTTGGGAGAGAGCCGGATTTCCGGCCACCGAAGGGGCGAAACTCTCAGGTAAAAGAACCGAACCGGGACGGTCCTCTGGAAAGGCATTTGCACCGACGAAGCAATCCGCGAAGCGGAGAATCTTTCAGGTAAAAAGACAGAGTACATCATTTTTCCGATGGTGTACTCTTTTTGTTTTCGGAGGGGCTTATGGACATTCTTATTTTTGTTTTTGAAATCATCGGCACCGTCGCATTCTCCGTTTCGGGCGCGATGACGGGGCTTAAAAAGAACATGGATATTTTCGGCGTCATGATATTGGGCGTCGTGACGGCTATAGGCGGCGGGGTCACGCGGGATCTCATTCTCGGCATAACGCCGCCCGGCACATTCGGTCACCCGGTATACGCGATAGTCGCAACGGTCACGGCGATAATAACCTTCCTGCCCGCCGTCCGCAGACTGCTCACGGGGAATCAGCATGTCCACGACTTCGTTCTGCTCATTCTCGACTCGCTCGGACTCGGCGTGTTCACGGTCGTCGGGATACAGACCGCCTACAGCGTCCCGACCGAACGCGGCGCGTTTCTCGTAGTATTCGTCGGCGTCATAACCGGAGTCGGCGGCGGAGTGCTGCGCGATGTCCTCGCCGGAGAGAAGCCGTACATATTCGTAAAGCACATCTATGCCTGCGCGTCGATAGCCGGCGCAGTCGCCTGCGTTGTCATCTGGCGGTTCAACAGCACTGCGGCGGTCATTGCGGGCGCGGCGACGGTGTTTGTTATCCGCCTGCTCGCCGCCCATTTCAGGTGGAGCCTGCCCAAGGCGGACGGCTTCAATCCCGCTCAGTCGCAGGAGCTGAGCGAGAACGACGAAAATACTCAGGAGATATAACTTTTACGCTGAACTTTACGTTTATGAAAAGCAGACCTGCCCGCGGAGTTGTCCGCTGGGCAGGCTTTTCAAATGTTAACTGAAATTAAACTATATTCCCTTTTTCTTTAAACTTCGCTTTTATGCTATTGTTAAATCCCTCGGGGTAGGGTATAATTTAACAAGAAATTTAAGTGGAACGGTGAAAGTATGACATACGACTCTCAATATAACGGAGCACCCAACGGATACGGATATCAGCCCGGACCCGCGCAGACCTTTCAGATACAGCAGCGCGAGAAGCGCCAGATAAAAAAGCTCGGACGCATAAGCGGTCTGGGCATACTCCTGTTTGCCGTCTTCCAGTTTGTCGGCGCGGGGCTGCTGTTTGCCCTAAATCTCTATGACGACTACGCAAACGATACCGACCGCGGCTATGCAATAGGCGTGCTGATGTCGATTTTCTGCATATTCGTCCCGTTTTTCCTGTCAAGCCTGCTGCTTAAAGATAAGCGTCAACAGTGCCTGAGCTTCGGCAAGCCCTACGACGCGCAGCTCATGCTTTTGGCCGTGCCCATAGGTCTGATGATCTGCATGATAGGCAACTACGCGACTAACTTCCTCTCGATATTTGTCGAAAATTCGACCGGCATAACCTTTGAATATCCCGATTCGCGCACCCCGACAACGCCGCTGGGCATTGCGATGTATCTTATCCAGCTCGCCGTAGTGCCCGCGCTCGTTGAGGAATATGCGCTGCGCGGCGTAGTGATGATGCCCGCACGCAAGTTCGGCAACTGGTTCGCTATCCTCGTCTCGTCCGCCCTGTTCGGCATTATGCACGGCAACCTCGTTCAGGCTCCGTTTGCGTTCATTGTGGGCATCGGCATCGGCTATTTGGTTATAGTCACCGGCTCGATGTGGACGGGAGTTATAATACATTTCTGCAACAATATCTTCTCCGGCGTTATCTCGATACTCTACGAATTTCTGCCGGAAAAGACGGTCAACCTCGTTTATTATATCTGCGTCGCGGTGTTCTTTGCGGCGGGCATAATCTGCCTTGTCCTCTTCATGAGAAGGGCGAACGAAAAGAATATTCCGGTGAAATTCAGGAAACCGCGCACCGCCCTTTCACGCGGAGAACGCACGGCGGCATATTTTGTCAATGTCCCGATGATAATCTCCATTATCTATTTGCTCTACACGACATATACTTTTATCACATGGCCTTCGTGAGCGGGGGTGTAAGAATGACTGACAGAGAGCTTATGCAGGCGGCGATAGCACTTGCAAAAGAGGCTGCGGCGGACGGCGAAGTGCCCGTCGGCGCGGTGGTCGCAAGAAACGGAGAGATTGTGTCCGTCGGGCGCAACAGGCGCGAAAAGGACAAAAACGCCCTCGCCCATGCCGAGATAGAGGCAATAGACGGAGCGTGCAGAGCTCTCGGCGGCTGGCGGCTCTGGGAGTGCGAGTTATTCGTGACGCTCGAGCCGTGCCCGATGTGCGCCGGTGCGATAATAAACTCGCGCATAAGGCGCGTGGTGTTTGGGGCATACGACCCGAAGGCGGGCTCGTGCGGGTCTGTAAACGACCTGTTCTCTTTCCCGTATAATCACTCGCCGAAGGTCGAGGGCGGGTTCATGCAGGACGAGTGCGCCCTGCTTTTGAAGCAGTTCTTTGCCGAGCTGCGCAGGACAAAATAAAATCCCGAAGGGGCTGAGAAATATGGCAATAAAGGAGCTTTCCGAGCTCATCAAAAAATTCACTCAAAAAGACAAGTTCAAACCTAACGCCGTGCAGGTCATCAAGGCGGCAAAAAATCCGCCCGCTCCCGCGCAGAACGAAAACATCTCCGCCCCGTCGGAGGGCGAGCGCATCCATTTTCTCAACACCGGACGCTCGGACTGCATTCTCATTCAGAGCGGAGATCGGTTCGCCCTCGTTGACTGCGGCGACGCGGAGCACGCGAAGCACACGGCGCGATATCTCAAAGAGGCTGCCGGCGGGAAGATAAATCTTGATTTTGTCGCGATAACCCATTTTCATTCCGGTCATATCGGCGGACTCGAGACGCTCCTTGACGACAGGGATATGGCGATAGGCAAGATATATCTCAAGCCGTTTATAAGCCCGAACCTCGCGCAGTGGGACAAGTGCGTCCACGACGGCGACGCGCTGTATAAATCGCTCTGCGAAAAGGCGCAGAGCATGAACATCCCGGTCATTGACTGCGTACCGAGCGAGCCGTTTGCGCTGGGCAATTGGGCTCTGCGCTTCTTCAACACCGAGCCCGACTCATATCACAGGAACATCGGCGAAAACGACAACTCGCTCGCCCTCCTCGCCGAGCAGGGCGGCAGGCGTATTCTTTTGGCGGGCGACATGGTAAACGACACGGGAGACCTCGCGAGACTCGCAAACGCCGTCGGGCGCATTGACGCGCTGAAGATTCCCTGCCACGGCGAACGCGCCGTCCCGCAGGAGATATTGAACAGGCTGCGCCCCGAGACGATGATAATCACGAACCGTCTCGCCGAAATATCGGACGATGTGCTCGTCGGCATAATGTCGGCGTTCGGGCGTAGGGCGTATTCGACCTCGGACAGCGGCGGAATAGCACTCACCGTTACGCCGGACGGACTTGAGGTCAGCCGCGAGATACAGCTTCGGGAGACGGCATAAAAAAAGCAGATAACCGCGGAGGCAGATGTGTTCTGTCTCCGCGGTGCGATTTTTAAAGGCAGGCTTCGGTAAATTTTGTGCAGATTTCGCGGGCGGATGATATCCGCGCCGACAAGGAAATAGGGATTAGGGATTAGGAAATAGGACGCGGTTTAAACTATAAACTATACCCATAAAATCGGACAGTGATATTTTAGTGTTTTGTCTAAACGTCCCCGAAAAACGGACAGGAAAGAAAAGACAAAACCCCGAAAAACGGACGATAGAAAAAAGGTGTTGTTTACCTTCCGCCTACCGCCTTTGAGCGTTAGCGAAACTAACCCCTCAGTCAAGGCTTCGCCGCGACAGCTCCCCTACAGGGGAGCCGAACGGCTTTTAGGCGTTAGGATGTAGGCGGTAGGGCGCGGTTGGGAGCGTGCCCTTTCCTATTGCCTGCTGCCTACTGCCCATTGCCTATCCTTGAGTGCCGGTCACAGCGGGTTTCCTGCCGTGGCTGTTCTTTTTTAAGGTATTGCATCTCAATCTTGGGACATTATGCCCTCGCCGCGAAAACGCAGGTGAATATGCCGCCCGACTCGTTCGCCGCCGCGTGTCCGCCGTATTTTTCGGCTGTCTCCTCAAGGATTTTCAGCCCGTAGCCGTGGTCGCCGGATCTGTTCTTTTTCTTCTCCTCGTAGTCCGGAGCAACCGCATTTTCGCTGCTGATATATAACATTCCGTCGTTTTCATCGACGAAGCTTCTTATCTTTATGTACCTGTTGTCCTCGAGCGCCTTTGCGGCGTTTATTGCGTTGTCGAATATATTGACATACGCCTTGCAGATATCGACATCCTCGATATTTATAAACCTCGGCACATTGAGGTCGAAATCGTAGGCGATACCGTTCTTTCTGCATTCATTTGCCTTGTTTGAGGCGATAACATTGACAAGCGTGTTGAGGCAGAACTTCTCTATTTTTATATCCGCGACCTCCGTTCTGAGCCGGTCGAGCATCCGCTCCGCCGCTTCGCGGTCAACTTCGTTTCCGCTGTGGACGACTTCGTATGCCGTCTGAATTATGTTCGCGAGGTCGTGGCGTATCTTTCTTACTTCATTGCTGCTGTTTTCGACATTTTTGTAATATTCAAGATTCAGTGCGTTTTGATAATCCTTTATTCTCAGCTCCTCGCGCAGTCGCTCGTTCTGGGACGAGCGAACCATGATATAGAGCAAAACGGCGTCGGAGATTATGCATAAAACAGCCGCAACGCAGAGCATTATCATCGGCGCACGGGTCGGGTCCTCGAGAAACGGCAGTCCGGTGTTCTTGTCCCTGAACCAGCCGTAATATGAAATTATCATCATCGCCGCAGCCATGACTATGACCTGGCTCAGCGGGAAGAAGATGAAGGTCGTCATCTGCCCGCCCGACAGGAGCATGTTCCTGTGCTTCTTCATTCTGAAATATGTGAATCCGCCGAAGAGCACTATCAGCCCCACCGTGTTCGGCAGAGAGACTATATATGTCATTATATCATCATACGGATTGAGCCCGCAGGCGATGCCGCCGGTTATGAGCAGAGCCGAGACAAGATATGTAAATGCCATGAGGACTATCGAGACGAAGATGCGGGTACGCAGCTTGTCCTTAAAATAGGCTATTGCCGAAATGAAATAATATGCAAACGCCGGTATTTTGAAGAATACCGACGGCACACCTGAAAAATAATGCTGGGCGAGCGCAACTGCGGAAAACGGAATGAGCGTAAAAAAAAAGACCGCGTAGCGATTGAAGCGCGGAGTGAGATTCATGCACAGAAACACCACTAAGAGCACTATCGAAAGAAAATTGAACACATACCAGAATGCATCAAAAAATGTCATTTGACCAAAGCTCCCTTGAAAAGCACATATCTGTCCACCGACTCGTTTTTTCTGGAGCGGCTTATCGGAATGGTCTTTCCGTTCATCATAACGAAATTCGTCGCCGTATACCTCGCGATGTACTTGAGGTTGACAAGGTAGCTCTTGTGGCAGCGGACAAAGCCCGCTTTGAGCCTCTGCACCGCCTCGTCGAGCTTGCCCGGCACCTTGACGCTGTCCCCGTCAACGGTATGTATCTCCAGATAATTGCGCAGGCTGACAATGAAGAGAATCTTATCGCACCCTATTCTGTAGCTGACTCCGCGGCGGGTGTATTCAAAATATTCGCGGCTCTGCCTTAGCTGCTTACCTGCGTGCTCGCGCTCGACATAGCCGAGAAGCAGCTTCGGATCGACGGGCTTATAGATATATCCGCAGTCGTCAACGGTCACAAACGCCTTTGAGACGAGATCCTGATTGCCCGAGACAAAAACTATCTTGACTCCCGGGCACAGAGCTCCGACAAAATCGGCGATATCCACGCCGCTCTCGTCGCTGACGGCAATATCGAGAAAGGCGAGGTCAAAATTTCTGTTTGCGCCCTCGGGCGCAAGCTTCTCGGACAGCTCGGCGGAGCTGTGTACGCCGACAAGCTCGATATCCGGATAAGCGTCCGCGATTATTTCGGATATTTGCTTGACCATTGCGGGCTCGTCGTCGCATATGAGAATGCGCATAAGGAGACCTCCCCTTTCAAAGAAGTGTATTTATATGCGTTTTTATATACCATAGTATACAAAAATGCCCGTCTTTTTTCAAGGGCAAAACCGCTGCGGCAAAGAAAATATTTTTTCTCTCCTCGGCTCTTTTCAAAGGGAAATAAATGTTGTATAATTTTAATATATACAGCTTTGATTAGGGGTGTTCGTTTGTCCGGGGATTATTCCAGCCGCAACCGGCGGATGCTTAAAAGGTTCCTGCCTTACTATAAAAAATATTCGGGGCTGTTCGTCCTCGATATGCTTTGCTCTGCGCTGACCACAGTATGCGAGATAGCCCTGCCGCTGATAGTGCGGCAGATAACCGACCGTGCGGCGCACGATATCCGTGACCTGACGGCGGAGCTGATACTAAAGATTGTCGCCTTCTATGTCCTGCTCAGAATAATCGACACCGCCGCGAGCTACTACACGGCGTCGGGCGGTCACATAATGGGCGCAAGAATTGAAACGGATATGCGAAACGACCTGTTCTCGCACCTTCAGGATATGTCGTATTCGTTCTACGACGACACGAAGATTGGTCAGCTCATGTCGAGAATAACCAACGACCTGTTCGACATAACCGAGCTCGCCCACCACGGTCCCGAAAATGTTCTGATGACCGTGATAAAAATAGTCGCGGGCTTTGTCATGTTCGCGTCGATGAACATCTGGCTTGCCGTGATAGTTTTTTCGCTCATGCCGCTTATGATGCTTCTGACCTCGCGCAGCCGCCGCAAGATGCGCGCCGCGTTCAAGCAGCAGAGGCGCGAAATAGGCGAGATAAATGCACGCACCGAGGATTCTCTGCTTGGCATAAGAGTTGTCAAGAGCTTTGCCAACGAGGACATTGAGCGCGAAAAGTTCAACGAGGGCTCGCGCCGCTTCTTCAAATCGAAGAAAAACGGCTACAGATACATGGCGAGCTTCCACTGCACTGTAAGACTCTGCGACGGGCTGATGTACATAGCGATAGTCGGCGTGGGCGCAGTGTTCATGATGAAGGGCAAGACCACCGTCGGCGACTTCTCGGCGAGCCTGCTCATGGTCAGCACCCTGCTCGCGGCGATACGCACGATGGTCGAGTTCAGTGAGCAGTTCAACCGCGGCATGACGGGTATCGAACGCTTCACCGAAATAATGGACGAGGTAAGCGACATAAAGGACAGCCCTGATGCAAAGCCCATAAGCGGCGTCAGGGGCGATATTGAGTTCAAAAACGTTACTTTTTCATACAAGGGCACGGACAAGAAAATTCTCTCTGATTTTTCCCTGCATATAGCTCCGGGCGAGAATGTCGCCCTCGTCGGTCCGTCCGGCGGCGGCAAGACTACGCTTTGCAATCTCATTCCCCGCTTCTACGATGTGGATTCGGGCAGCATACTGCTCGACGGAAAGGATATCCGCGACATAACCTTAGCGTCGCTGCGCTCGAATATAGGCACGGTTCAGCAGGATGTCTATATGTTCTCCGGCACGGTCAGGGACAATATCGCCTACGGCTGCCCGGGCGCCGATAACGAGGATATTGTCGCTGCGGCGAAGCGAGCCGGAGCGCATGAATTTATAGAAGAGCTGCCCGAGGGCTACGACACATATGTCGGCGAGCGCGGGGTCAAGCTCTCCGGCGGTCAGAAGCAGCGCGTCTCGATAGCGCGTCTGTTTTTGAAGAATCCGCCGATAGTCATTCTCGACGAGGCGACGAGCGCGCTCGACAACGAGAGCGAACGCCTTGTTCAGCAGTCGCTCGAGGAGCTTGCGAAGGGGCGCACGGTCATAACCATAGCCCACAGGCTCACGACGATAAGAAACGCGGCGGAGATAGTCGTGCTCACAGAGGACGGCATCGCCGAGCAGGGCAGCCACCGCGAGCTCATGGCAAAGGGCGGCGTATACAGCGAGCTCTACAGCATGTATTCTATTGACTGATTTTTCCGAAAGGACGGATATAAAAATGCTTAAAAATATTTCACCTATCATCTCTCCCGAGCTTCTCAAGATTCTCATGGAGATGGGACACGGCGACGAGATTGTTATCGGCGACGGCAACTTCCCCGCAGCGAGCATGGCTCAGCGTCTCGTGCGCCTCGACGGTCACGGAGTGCCCGAGGTTCTCGATGCGGTTCTGAAGCTCATGCCCCTCGACACCTATGTTGACGCTCCCGTTGCGCTCATGGACAACAACGGCGACGGAGACCGACCGGCAATCTGGGACAAATATGAGGAGACGGTCAAGGCAAACGAGGGCGACAAAAAATTCGAGCTTATGGAACGCTTCGCTTTCTATGACAGGGCGAGAAAGGCATACGCCGTCATAGCGACGGGTGAAACCGCCGTATACGCAAACATCATCCTCAAAAAGGGCGTTGTAAAATAACTCGGAGGACTCTGCATCAATGGAAAAGAGAGTTTTGGCGTTCGACTTCGGCGCGTCGGGCGGACGTGCGATAATCGGACATTTTGACGGAGAAAACATCCGCCTCGAAGAGGTTCACCGCTTCTCGAACGACCCCGTGAGCGTGAACGGCACGCTCTATTGGGATGTTCTGCGCCTGTTTTTCGAGATAAAGCAGGGCTTGACAAAGGCGAAGCTCGCCGGCGGCTTCGACAGCATCGGCATCGACACCTGGGGCGTTGACTTCGGGCTATTAGACGAGTTCGGCTGTCTGCTCGAAAATCCCGTGCACTACCGCGACGCACGCACGGCGGGAATGATCGAGGAAGCCTTCAAGACCGTTCCCCGCGAGGAGCTTTATTCCCGCACGGGTATTCAGTTCATGGAGCTCAACACGCTCTTCCAGCTCTGCGCACTCAAAAAATACCGCCCGCACCTTCTCGACAGGGCGGATAAGCTGCTGTTCATGCCCGATTTATTGGCATATATGCTCACGGGCAGAAAGCAGACCGAATATTCAATAGCGACCACCTCGCAGATGGTTGACATAAAGACAAAGGACTGGGCATACGACATTCTCGACCGCCTCGGCATACCGTCGGGAATACTCACGCCCATTGTGCCCTCCGGCACCGAAAACGGAGTGCTCAGCGCGGAGATATGCGAAGAGCTGGGGCTCGACCCCGTTAAAGTTGTCAGCGTGTGCGGGCACGACACGCAGTCGGCGATAACCGCCGTCCCCTCCCCGCTCGACAGCTTCGCATTTTTGAGCAGCGGCACATGGTCGCTCTTCGGCACGGAAATTCCCGAGCCTATTGTCAACGACACGTCGCTCTCGATAAACATCACCAACGAGGGCGGCTACGGCGGCATGACCGGACTGCTCAAGAATATAATCGGGCTGTGGCTCATTCAGGAGAGCCGCAGGCAGTGGAAGCGCGAGGGCGAGGACTACAGCTACGCCGATCTCGAGCGCATGGCACTCTCTGTCGAGCCGTTCAAGTGCTTTATCGACCCCGACTCCCCCGAGTTCACGCCGCCCGGAGATATACCCGGCCGCGTGCGCGAATTCTGCCGCAAAACGGGTCAGTATGTCCCGCAGACCGTCGGCGAGATAATGCGCTGCATCTATGAGAGCCTTGCGATGAAATACCGCAGCACGTTCTCCATGATAAAAGAATGCACCGGCAGAGACTATCCGGACATACATGTCATCGGCGGCGGCACGAAAGACACCCTACTCTGCCAAATGACCGCGAACGCCTGCAATGTCCCCGTAAAAGCGGGTCCGATAGAGGCTACCGTGCTCGGCAATATCGCCGTTCAGCTTTTAAGCTCCGGCGACATTCCGGATATCAAAAAGGCGAGGGAGATAATCTCGCGCAGCGAAGCATTACGCGAATATGCTCCGTGCGACACCGACAAATGGGTGTGCGCATATGAGAGCTTTTTGAAAATACTCAAATAAGTGTTGCGCCCGCAGGTCGCAGCAAATATCGAAAGGATGACTGAAAATGGCAAAAGCAAAGCTTGGAATCAGACCCATCATTGACGGTCGCTGGGGCGGCGTCAGAGAGAGTCTTGAGGAAAAGACGATGAACATGGCGCTCGCCGCCAAGAAGCTCATCGAAGAAAACGTATTCTACACGGACGGCACTCCCTTTGAGTGCATCATCTCCCCCTGCACGATAGGCGGAGCGGCGGAGGCTGCAAAGTGCGCCGATTTCTTCTCGACTCAGAATGTCTGCGCGACCCTCTCCGTCACCCCCTGCTGGTGCTACGGCAGCGAGACGATGGATCTCGATCCCCTGACCGTCAAGGCAGTCTGGGGCTTCAACGGCACCGAGCGCCCCGGCGCGGTCTATCTCGCGGCGGTCATGGCGGCTCATGCGCAGAGAGGTCTGCCCGCATTCTCAATCTACGGCAAGGATGTTCAGGATGTCACCGACAATTCAATTCCCGATGACGTTGCGGAGAAGCTTCTCCGCTTCGCACGCTGTGCCGCGGCTGTCGGTCAGCTTAGGGGCAAATCCTATGTCGGCATAGGTGCTGTCGCAATGGGTATCGCAGGCTCGTTCTGCGACGCCGATTTCTGGCAGGAGTATCTCGGTGTACGCGCCGAGTGGGTCGATATGGTCGAAGTCACCCGCCGCGTCGAGCTGGGCATCTATGACCACGAGGAATATGAGCGCGCGCTCAAGTGGGTCAAGGCGAACTGCCCCGAGGGCTTCGACAAGAACCCCGAAAGCATCAGACATACCCCTGAGCAGAAGGAAAAGGAGTGGGAGTTTGTCGTCAAGATGACTCTTATCTGCCGCGACATCATGCTCGGCAACGATAAGCTCAACGATATCCGCCCCGTCGGCGCAGAGGCTGAGCACTCGGGACCCAAGGATGGCTGGCACGAGGAGGCTCTCGGCCGCAACGCCATACTCGGCGGCTTCCAGGGTCAGCGCCAGTGGACCGATTTCATGCCCAACGGCGACTTCACCGAGGCTATGCTCAACACCACCTTCGACTGGAACGGCAAGAAAGAGCCTCTCACCTTCGCCACCGAGAACGACGGTCTCAACGGTCTGTCGATGCTCCTCGGAAAGCTCGTCACCGGCAAGGCAAGCCTTTTCGCCGATGTGCGTACATACTGGAGCCCCGACGCCGTTGAAAGAGTCTGCGGTATGCGCCCCGAGGGCGTTGCCAAGGACGGCTTCATCCACCTCATCAACTCCGGTGCCGCCGCGCTTGACGCCACGGGCGTCTGCAAGGACAAGGACGGCAACGCAGTTATGAAGGAGTGGTGGAACATCACCGACGAGGATATCGATGCTATGCTCAAGGCCACCGACTGGTGCCCCGCAGACCTCGGATATTTCAGAGGCGGCGGATACTCCTCGCACTTCAAGACTCAGGCTGTCATGCCCATGACAATGATAAGAGTCAACATCATCAAGGGTCTCGGTCCGGTGCTCCAGATAGCCGAGGGCTACACCGCCACCCTGCCCGATGAGATACACAACAAGCTCGACATGCGCACCGACCCGACCTGGCCGACCACGTGGTTTGCTCCGAGACTCACCGGCAAGGGCGCGTTCAAGGATGTCTACTCCGTCATGGCGAACTGGGGCGCGAACCACGGCGCTATCAGCTACGGTCATATCGGCAAGGATCTCATCACGCTCGCGAGTATGCTCAGAATCCCCGTTGCGATGCACAATGTCGCCGACGAAGATATCTACCGTCCGCACGCCTGGTCTGCGTTCGGCACAAAGGATCTCGAGAGCGCAGACTACAGAGCCTGCGCCGCCTACGGTCCGCTGTATAAATAAGATAATGTAAGTGTAGATAGGCTGTGACAACCCGCAAGGCGTCACAGCCTATATTTATATCGTATATTGACAATTGTTTTTCAAAACACACCGACGGCAGAAAAAAATAAAATAAAGGCTTGACTTTGCGCCGCGCTTGCGCTACAATACCGCATATCGCTCGGAGGGCGAGTTGTTCAGAGAAACAGCAGCCGGACAAGAGACAGACTGAGAGGTCTGTTTCCTGTCCGGCTTTTTCATGCAAAGGAGGAATATACAATGGATCTTCTGAACGGCAAAATCAAACCGATTTACTTCAAATATCTCTCCGCCGCCTTCGGCAGCGCGATGATCACCTCCGTCTATTCCATAGTGGATATGGCGATGGTCGGGCAGTATCAGGGACCGGAGGGCACTGCTGCGTTGGCGGTCGTTGCGCCGGTGTGGAACATCATCTACAGCCTCGGTCTGCTCATGGGTATCGGCGGCAGCGTCATCTTCAGCACCAGGCGCGGAAGCGAAAAGAGCGACGGCAGCGAAAATCGGTATTTTACGGCCGCTGTCATAGGCTCTGCCGTGCTGTCGGTTTCGGCGTGGGTCGGCTTGATATGCTTTGAAAAACCGATACTCTCCTTCTTCGGCGCGGACGAGTCGCTTCTCGCGCCGGCGCGGGACTATATGCGTCCAATCAAGTATGTGTTTCCGCTGTTTCTGTTTAACCAGATGCTCGCGGCATTCCTGCGCAACGACGGAAATCCGACTCTTGCGACCCTCGCCGTGCTGTCCGGCGGAATTTTCAATGTGTTCGGTGACTATATTTTTGTCTTCCCCTGCGACATGGGTATCTACGGCGCGGGACTGGCAACGGCGATAGGCTCCGCCATTTCCTTTGCCGTCATGCTCACTCACTTTTTCAGCCGCAGGAATACGCTCAGGCTTGTGAAGCCCGAAAGGCTGTTCAAAAAGCTCGGGGAGATCTCCGTTGCGGGCTTTTCGACCTTCTTCATCGATGTCGCCATGGGTATTCTGACGGTGCTGTTCAATCGCCGGATAATGACATATCTCGGCTCGGATGCGCTGGCTATCTACGGTCCGATAATACAGGTCAGCACCTTTGTCCAGTGCTGCGCCTACAGCGTCGGTCAGGCATCTCAACCGATCGTCTCCACAAATTTCGGCGCGGGCAGAGGCGGTCGCATAAGAGAGGTTCTTCGGCCGGCTCTGCTGACTACAGCGTTTTTCGGGATATTCTGGACGGCTCTGAGCATGGCTTGTCCCAATCTTTATATCCGCATTTTCATGAGCCCCACTCGGGAAATATTGGATATGGCTCCCTCAATTGTCCGAATTTATTCTCTGTCCTTCCTTCTTCTTCCGTTTAACATCTTTTCAACTTACTATTTTCAGGCTATAATAAAACCGAGGGCGGCATTCACCGTCTCGGTGGCACGCGGGCTTCTTATCAGCGGCACCCTCATCCTGCTGCTGCCGAAGCTGGCGGGCGCAGACTCCATCTGGTTCGCCATGCCGATAACGGAGCTGGTCGTCGCGGTCTATGCCGCGGCAGCTATCCGCAAATATACGGCGGCTCTGCCCGACAAAAGCCCTTGTGCGGAAACTGCATAAGCACTGCACGGATAATCATATTTGACGCAAAGAAGAAAATGTTTAAAATCACGAAAGGAGCAGCAAAATGAAGAGGATCATCACTATCGGACGCGAGTTCGGCAGCGGCGGGCGCGAGCTCGGAAGGCGGCTGTCGGAGCAAATGCACATCGCCTACTACGACCAGGAGATCATCACCGAGATAGCAAAAAGAACCGCCATGTCGGAGGAATATGTGCGGCAGATAACGGAGAGCAGTCCGATTCCGGCGTTTCCCATAACCGTCGGGCACAGCTTCTGTCCCGTGCCGAATCCCATGTTTCAGCAGTGTCTCTCCGTGTATACAGAGCAGCACAAGCTGCTCAAGGAGCTGGCGGGAAAGTCCGACTGCATTATTGTCGGGCGCTGTGCCGACTACATTCTGCGCGACGCACAGCCGTTTCGCATCTTCGTCTATGCGGACACCGCGAGCAAGCTCAGAAGATGCATGGAGCGCAAGCCGGAGAATGAGAACCTGAGCGAAGCGCAGGTGAAGAGAAGAATCGCGGAAATAGACCGCGGCAGAGCGAAATACTATCAGTTTTTCAGCGATCGCAAGTGGGGCGCAAAGGAAAACTACGACCTGCTCGTGAATACCTCGAACGCCGACATCAAAAAACTCTCCGCCGCGCTCTGCGGATATCTTCAAAATCTGTACAAATATAAAGAACAATTGCCGTATATTAAAAATCAAAAAGAGGATGCGGAAAAATGATACCGAAAAATATTCTTCTTGACACGGACATCGGTCCCGACTGCGACGATGTGGCGGCGCTGGCGATGCTGAACATATATGCAAACAGCGGGCTCTGCCGCATTCTCGGCATCGGGCACTGCACCTCCAATATTTACGGGGCGGGCGCAATAGACGCCGTTTGCCGTTTTTACGGCAGGTCGGAGGTCGAGATCGGCACATATAAAACGCCGGGATTTTTATGCGGCGAAGGGTGCTCCGTCTACAACAGGGCGCTCACGGAGGAATTCCCCAACCGCTATCGGGAGAGCCAGCCGGAGGACGCCTGCACCATGTACAGACGAATCCTTGCCGGTCAGCCGGAGCACAGCGTTGATTTCATCTCCATCGGCCCCTTAAACAACCTCTCCGCGCTTTTAAGCTCGGAGGCGGACGGATATTCGCCTCTCAGCGGCAGGGAGCTGATAGCCGAAAAGGTAAACCGTCTGGTCTTGATGGCGGGTGCTTTTACAGCGGATAACCCGCAGGTCAACGCGGCACTGAAGGAGATGACCGGACACACGGCGGCAGAGATGGAGGAATTCAATGTTGTCTGCGACATCCCCGCCGCCCGCAATGTCGCCGAAAACTGGCCGACGGCAAAGGAATATCTGGGGTTTGAAGCCGGATTGCTGAAAACCGGAATTCCCTCGGATTCCGGCATCGGCTCGGAGCATCCCGTCAAGCGAGCCTATGAGCTCTATACCGAAGACGGCATGAGATACAGTTGGGATCTTCTCACGGTGGAGCACGCCGTCAACGATAACTGCCCGCACTACAGGCTGTCGGCTGCCGGATATGTACGGTTTGACGAAAAGGGCAGAACCGTTTGGGTTCCCGACGCACAGGGCAGCGACAGATATGTGCTTTGGGCGCAGCCACCCGAAAAAATCGAACGGGATATCAACGCCCTGCTGTGTACGGCAAAATAATCGCAGACATACCGAGTAGTCCATACGATAGGATTCTTATGTGTCGTCGCCCTTAGCCAATAAAGGGATATAAAAAACAGACAAAGGTCATAATCCACTGCTGTCAACACGGATTGTGACCTTTTTTCTTTGCTTTTCCGTCTATTTACTCTTTTGAGAGCATTTTACCCGCTCCCGAACACAAAACAAAAAGATAAAAGCCCTGAAAACATTGAGTCTCAAGGCTTTTAACTTGGCGCGCTGCAAGGGATACAGTCGGCTGCGCCGCCTTGCGTGCTCGCTGTATAAATAAGATAAAGACAAAAAGTTCCGTCCGGGAAACTGGGCGGAATTTTTATAGCTTTGCAGAGCTTTTTAAATTTTCAGTCCCGCTCCCCGCGAATAAACGGAATTGCAGACAGAAGCGAACTCAGCGCAACGGGCAAAGTATACAGCATGAACAGAAGCGTCATCAGATTTGAATATCTTCCGTCGAGCCTCGGGATTCCGCCGTTTGCAATAAAATTGTTGAGCGCTGCCGTTTCAGAGGATGAAAATTTGACGGCGGCATAGCCTATGCTCGCCGCAAGCGACGATAAGCCGGTACCGATCTTTACAATAAATGTCTGTGCGGAGAAGAACAGCGCGTCCGGTCTGTTTCCGGATATTTTTTCTTCAAGGTCAACGGCTTGTGATATTATCAACGTCTGAACGGTCGAAGAGATGCTGACACAGCTTCCGATTATAAGTGTAAGTATGAACATCGCAACCGTTTGCGGAATGTCCGTCATATTTTTAGGATATTTAACATACAGCACAAATAGCAAAAGATTCGGAAAAATGTTTATCAGATTGACGGCGGCAAAGAGCCTTTTTGTTCCGTATTTTTTAGATAAACTCGGGACTGCTGCCGCCGAGATTACCAGTCCCACAATACTTCCCACTCCGAAAAGTGCCGTATAAATCAGCGACATCTGCGGATTTTTGCTTGCAAAATAATAGGTCACCAGCGGAGTGAGGATAACACCTGTCATGGCTTTCAGACTGCCCAAAAATCCCGATATACTGATTTTTCTGAGCAACGGATTTGTAATAAAATATCTGAGCTGACCCGAATTTTCGCTGTGCTCGGCAGAAACCCTTTCCACCGAGCCGATTGCAGTAAACTGAAAAAGCACTCCGCCGATAATTGAAAACGCGGCAACCGTTATAAGAAAAGCATTTCGCTCATCCGCCGCACTTCCGCCGAAAGCTGCCGACAACGCAAAAGCAATCGGCTGAACGGCAAGCGTGCTTATGCCGCTTGCCATTCCACCTATCGGACGCAGCGAAAGCAACTTTGTTCTGTCGCCCTCATCCCTTGTGAGCACTGACGGATACCCGGTTATCGGAATATCGCCGATTGTAAACACAACTTCCCATATTATGTAAAACACAAACGCAGATAACACTATTAAAATATTTTTAGGCATACTGTTTTCCGCAGAATAAATTCCGTTACTGAAACAGAGAATCGTCAGTATTGCTGTGGGAATTGGCACTGCGATAAGATAGTCCTTTAATTTATGTTTTCCTCTGCTTATCATCGCTCCGATAAATGGGTCTTTAACGGCGTCAAATATTCTTGCAACACTCAATATCAGACCGACCCATACGGCAGGAATCAAAATCGTGAACTGAAGATAATATGCGAGCACGGATGTGACTGTTCCGTATATGATGTTCTGACCGGAAAGACCCAGAAGATACCGGAACTTTTCTCTTTTCGTGTAAGTTGTTGACATGGTTTACCTCCTTACATACTTTTGGTATGTTTAATGTTAATATATATGGGAGGGGCGAAGCCCTCCCGAATATTTAAAGATTGATATCGCTGTTCATTTTGTCGAGTAACGGATAGATGTCGGAAATGTCAAGCCCGATAGACTTTGTTATACCGCAAATAAACTCAAACTTTGCTTTCAGCTCTTCGTTGTCAACAGGAAAAACAAGCGGGTTTATCCAGATATTCGCGATAAGCGAAACCGCCTCGGCAGCCTGCTTTGGAAACATGACCGAAAGAGACCCGTCCCTAACGCCCTCTTCGATAACCGGTTCAAAGGCATTAGGTGCTATATCGTTTACGGAGCGCAGAACAAGGTCGCTGAGCATCTGCGGCATATTCTGCAAATGCACTCCCAATTTTCTGAACTGCTGTTCCTGCTCATCCGTCAGAGCCGCAGCAAGCATACGCTTGAGCTTCTCTCCGCCCGTAATATCGGTATCGGATTGAATTTTACGCCAACTCGCAGACAGCGTATTTTTTGCAAAAAGCCGTTCTATGACCGCATCAAGGATATCCTGCTTTGAACTGAAATGGTGATATATCGCGCCCTTTGTGAGTCCGCCCAGTTCATCGATGATATCTTGAATCGTTGTGTTGTCGTACCCCTTTTCTATAAATAAACGCTGGGACACATCGAGGATAAGATTTACCGTTTCCTCCGGATATTTATTTCTGCTCATATTTGCTCCTTGCATACTTTCGGTATGTATATAATAGCAAACTCAAAAACAAATGTCAACAGGTTATATAAAAATGGGTACTTAAAGCTGTTTGCAGGATAAATGTTAGAAAAAGTGTTAGAAATGCTACCGAAAACTAAAAAGAAAAAAGCCCTTCAAACTCCAAAAGCTTAGAGTTATCAAGGCTTTTAACTTGGCGCGCTGCAAGGGATACAGTCGGCTGCGCCGCCTTGCGTGCTCGGCGACCGCTGCTACGCAGCAGTACCCGCCTCACACTTCGCGGCTAAAAACAGTCCACCGGACTGTTTTCTTAACGCCGCTCACCCTCTCAGGGTTCGAATCCCATGAAAAAAAAGAACAGAAGCAACACCTGCGGTATCGCTTCTGTTCTTGGCGCGCTGCAAGGGATTCGAACCCCTGACCTTTTGGTTCGTAGCCAAACACTCTATCCGACTGAGCTAGCAGCGCATCTGATTGCCATAGTATATTAGCACAACGCGGGGCAAAAATCAACCGTTATTTCAAAAAATTTTTATTTTTCCCGCTCACTCGGGAGTGCGCAGTCCGCCGCGGCGGTTTTTAAAAAAATTTTTGCTATTACATTGTAATCGTCGGTTTTTTGCTATATAATTGAATAGATAAATTGGGGCTTTGTTTATGAAAGGCCGCGAAGGGAGACAATTTTGTAATGAGCGACAGAACATACGTCTTATCATACGACATAGGCACGACGGGCGTCAAAACCTGTCTGTTTGAGGTCGAAGATGAAATAAAGCTTATCGCCGCGGAGATGGAAGGCTATTCGCTGACCGTTTATCCGGACGGCGGCGCGGAGCAGGATCCCGACGAGTGGTGGAGCGCGATATGCAACACCACGAAGAGGCTCATGAGCTCGACGAGCGTCACCATCTCCGAGATAGCGGGCATATCCTTCTGCTCGCAGATGCAGGGTCTTGTGCTTGTCGATAAGGACGGTCAGCCCGTGCGCAAGGCGATGAGCTACATGGATCAGCGCGCAAAGAAACAGATAAAGGAGCTCATGGCTTACGGTCCGCAGATCGCCGGCGCGAATATCCCGAAGCTCCTCAAGTCCTTGCAGATAACCGGCGCCGTGTCCGCGAGCGTCAAGGATCCCGTATACAAATATAAATGGGTCGAGGAAAACGAGCCCGACAACTTTGCAAGAACTTACAAGTGGCTCGATGTCAAGGAATACATAATCTGCCGCATGACCGGCAAGTTCGTCATGACCCGCGACTCGGCGTTCGGTACTCTTCTCTACGATGTCCGCAAGGGCAGAGAGGGCTGGAGCTCCGAAATGCTCAAGATGTTCAACGTCAAGCCAGAGCATATGGCTGATATAATCGACTCCACCGCTCTCGTCGGCGGGCTTACCGAAAAGGCTGCGGACGAGCTCGGTCTGTGCGAGGGCACTCCCGTGTTCGGCGGCGGCGGAGACGCCTCGCTCATCGGCGTCGGCGCAGGCGCGGTCGGTCTCGGCGATACCCATGTTTACTGGGGCACCTCCGGCTGGGTAATTACCGTTGTTGACAAGAATATTGTTGACACGAACGCGATGATCGCCGCGATAGTCGGCGCACAGAACGGCAAGCTCAACTACTTTGCGGAGCTTGAAACGGCGGGCAAATGTCTCGAGTGGGTCAAGGATCACCTCGCCCTCGACGAGATAGACATCTTCCTTGAAAAGACCGATGTCGCCTCATCGAAGGAATCCATATACACGAGCCTTTACGACTATATGTCGCATGTCATAAATAAAATCCCCGCAGGCTGCGGCGGAGTTATCTTCACCCCGTGGCTGCACGGCAACCGCTGCCCGTTCGAGGATCCGAACGCACGCGGAATGTTCTTCAACATCAGCCTCGAGACCGGCAAGACCGAGCTTATCCGCTCCGTTATCGAGGGCACCTGTATGCACCTGCGCTGGTTCCTTGAGACCGAGGATAAAAAGACCAAAACTTCCGATGTCCTCCGCTTTGTCGGCGGCGGCGCCCTCTCCGACGTCACCTGCCAGATACTTGCGGACTGCACGGGCAGAACGGTCGAGGTCGTCGCAAGCCCGCAGAATGTCGGCGCGGTCGGCGCGGCGGTCATTTCCGCAGTCGGTCTGGGCATGATAGGCAGCATTGAGGAAGCGAAGAAGCTTGTTCCGGCGAAGAAAACCTTTATCCCGAATCCCGCGAACAAGCCCGCATATGACAAGAACTTTGCGGTCTTCAAGAATCTCTACAAGAGCAACAAGGCAAATTTTGAGGCTCTCAACGGCTGATAAACGGTTCGAACCGCCTTTTTGTGTCAATCATATCTTCAATTCCGCACTTGAAAAAGTGCAATATTCTGTGCTATACTGAACCATGCAACAATTTTCGGACGATGAAGACGAAGGGAAGGTCTTAAAGAATGAAGAAACTCATCTCGGCTCTGTTCATCTGCACGCTCGCGGCTGCCTGCCTCTTTACCGGCTGCTCAAAAGCAAACGGACTCAAGGTCAAGGACAGCAGCGGCAATGACCGCGTGCTCGTGACCGATGTCAGCGGCGAGCCCATCTATGACGATGCCGGAAACATACTCGTTGTCGATACGGACGAAAAAGGCAAGGCCAACAAGGACGAAAACGGCGAGCAGGCGACAAACGCCATCACCCTCGACTATCTCCTTGTCTCCGGCAAGAAGGCCTATTGCAAATATTTCACATTCACCCAGCCCTCCGGTTACGATATGTCGGCGGTCGGCTCGTCCATAACGCTCACAAAGGACGATGTTACCATCGACATAATTTACAGCACCGACAAGAGCGTCGATGACAAGGCCGCCGATCTCGGCGAGGTCATAACCTCTCTCAAGGAGCAGGGCTTCAACCCCGAGGTCAACACCGAAACAAAAACCCTCTGCGGTCAGGAAGCAAAGTTCACCGAGATAAAGGTTTCTTCGGACGGCAAAGAGGTGTTCATCGTCTCCGCCCTGTTTGAGAGAAACGGCGTGACCTATGCCTGCACCTACAAGACCGCAAAGGTCGGCTCGGACACCGGAGATTTTGAATCAATTGTCAATTCTATTTCGTTCAGATAAAAGAAATAATAAAAAGTATTCTGACTGTTGAAAGGAGAACAGCATGTTATTTTCACTTGATATCGGTATCGATTTGGGTACCGCAAACACACTTGTGTTCGTAAAGGGCAAGGGAATCGTTATAAGAGAGCCCTCCGTCGTCGCGGTTGATCAGAAGTACAATCCGCCCAGAGTCGTCGCCGTCGGCACGGAAGCCAAGGAGATGATCGGCAGAACCCCCGGCTCCATAACCGCAGTCCGTCCCCTCAAGGACGGCGTTATCGCCGACTTTGACATCACCGCAGATATGCTCAAGGCCTTCATAAAGAAGGTCACAAAGAACGCGCCGCTCGCGAGAGTCCGCGTCATGATCTGCATACCCTCCGGCGTTACCGGCGTTGAGAGAAACGCTGTCAACGACGCCGCGAGAAGCGCAGGAGCAAAATATGTCAGCCTTATTGAGGAGCCCATGGCTGCCGCTATCGGCGCGGGTCTCCCCGTCTCCGAGCCCACCGGAAGCATGGTCGTCGATATCGGCGGCGGCACGAGCGAGGTTGCCGTTATCTCCCTGGGCGATGTTGTTACCTCAAACTCCGCAAGAGTCGCGGGCGACAACTTCGACGAATCCATAATCAACTATATCAAGAAGAAATACAACCTGCTCATCGGCGAGAGAACCGCCGAGGATATCAAGATAAAGATAGGCTCCGCATATCCCTACGAGGGCGAGGGCGCGATGAATATCAAGGGACGCAACCTCATGGACGGTCTGCCGAAGAACATCGAGATCTCCGCAGAGGAAATCAGAGAGGCTCTGTCCGACTCCGTAAATCAGATCCTCGATGTCGTCAAGGCTACTCTTGAAAAGACTCCCCCCGAGCTCGCCGCAGACATTATCGACCACGGCATCATGCTCACCGGCGGCGGCGCTCTGCTCAGAGGACTCGACAAGCTCATTGCAGCCGAGACCCGTATCCCCGTTCTCGTCGCGGAGAGTCCGCTTGACTGCGTTGTTGACGGAACCGGCGCTTGCCTTGAGCATCCGCTCGATAAATAAATGCCTTTTCGCGGGTCGCGCTGCTCTCCGCAGACGACCCGCGTTCTCGCAGGCTTACAAAAACTATGCGGCACAACATTTTTTCTTCCCCTCTGCATATTTTTTGCAAACCCGCGGGATTTTTTGCGTTGTATAGACATACCCGCTTACCCTTCTTCCGAGCAAAGGAGAGACGAAATTGAAGTTTTACAAGTCCGTAACATTCAAAATATTTATCGGCGTTCTCGTCGTGCTGATTATCGGCGTTGCGGCGGCAGCGGCGATGCATTCGGGTTCATCGCCCGCAAATTCCGTGATAAGCACGGTTTTTTCTCCGCTTCAGCGTGCGTCATCGTTCTTGGCTCAGAAGTTTTCGGCATTCTCGATAAACTTCAAGTCCTCCGCCACGCTCTCCAAGCAGGTAGATGAACTGAACAAAGAAATCGAGGAGCTTCAGAGTCAGCTTGTTGACTACGAGCAGATGAAGAGTCAGAACGAGCTCTACAAGGAATTTCTCGAGCTCAAGGAGAGCAACGAGGACTACAAGTTCTGCGAGGCTTCGGTAATCGGCAGAGACGCGGCGAACCCGCTCTCCGCCTTCGTCCTGAACCGCGGCAGCAACGACGGTATCGCCGTCAACGACCCCGTTATCTACGGAAAATATCTCGTCGGCGTCGTCTCCTCCGTGACCCTCACGCAGTGCACGATAAAAACGATACTCAATCCGAGCGTCAACTCCAGCGCATATGAGATCCGCACCCGCGACCTCGGCTTCGTCACAACGACTGCGGCATACGCCGAGGAGGGGCTGTGCACCATGCCGGGTCTTTCAAGCTCGACTGCTATCTCCCCCGGCGGAGTCGTCTGCACCTCCGGCGTCGGCGGCATCTATCCGCGTGACCTCATCATCGGAACGGTCACAAAGGTCGAGGACTCCGGCACCGACATTTCCGCAACAGCCGTGATAAAGCCCGGCGCGGATATCGCCTCGATAACCGATGTTTTCATCATCACCGAGTTCGACGGTCAGGGCTCGAGCGTCACAGAGTAACAAATCTACCGAAAGGGTCTTGTCTATGGGTCTCACAGCCGAAAAGAAAAGACTTATAATCCGCCGCGTGATTTTCGCAATACTGCTGATTTTCTGCGCCGTTGTTCAGAACACTCCGGCGCTTCTTCCCGAGCCGTTCGGCGCTCACCAGCTCTGGGTGACGGTCATGGTGGTCTGCGTCGCGATGTTTGAGCGCGAGACTGCGGGTATGCTCCTCGGCTTGCTCGCTGGCGCGGTGCTCGATGTGACCGGCGGCACTCAGGGTATAAATGCCATTTTGCTGACCGTATTCGGTCTCGTGTGCGGAATGCTCGTCAACAACATGATAAGAAACAACATCGTCACCGCGCTGATTTTCTCCGCGCTGGCGCTGCTCGTGCATACATTCGTCTACTGGATTGTATTCGTCGCCGCGGCGGGAGTCTCCGGGGGCAGGCTTCTGCTCACCTTCTGCCTGCCGAGCGTGCTCTACTCGCTGATATTCACGCCGCTGTGGTTTTTGATGATAAGAGGCATCCACAGGCTGCTGCCGAGCGAAGCGAAAAGATAAGAGAAAGGAGAAAGCCCTATGGATTCAAAGAAGCTTGCGATAAGGCGCATTATTCTGCCCTGCATACTGCTCTCGTTCATGCTTGTCTTTGTCGGCGTGCTCGTCAAGGTGCAGCTCGTTGACGGCGAGGAATACGCGAGCACCGTCAACACCGCGTCGCAGACCACCGTCACCATCCGTGCGGCACGCGGCGAGATAGTTGACCGCAACGGCAAGCCCATTGTCGAGAACCGCCAGGGCTACTCCATAGTTTTCAACTATTCATATTTCCCCTCGAAAAAAGAAAACGCCGAGAGGAACTCAATAATCATATCCCTCATCAGGCTTTTCGAGGCGAACGACACCGAGTGGGAGAACGACCTTCCGATAGTCATTGACGCCTCGGGCGGTCTTGTCTACAAGGCGGACAGCGAAAAGGAAATCGAGGTCATGAAGGGCAAGGACTATCTCAATCTCAACTCCTATGCCACGGCGCAGAACTGCTACGACGCGATGGTCGAGATGTTCGAGATCGATTCGGGCTATTCGCTCAGGGACGGTCTGAAAATCGCGGCGGTGCGCTATCAGATGCTCTTAAACGGCTTCGGAGTCGGCACCGCATACACCTTTGCAGAGGATGTCAGCGATGTGCTCGTCGCCAAGGTCAAGGAGAACAGCGCGACCTTCAAGGGAGTTGACGTTGAGGTCGTGCCGTACAGGTACATTGTTGACGGCACTCTCGCCGCGCATATTATAGGCACCGTCGGCAAGATAAACGCCGAGGAGTATGCCGAGCTCAAGGAAAAGGGCTACGGCATGAATGACACGGTCGGCAAGAGCGGAATCGAATATTCGATGGAGGAGTATCTGCGCGGCACTGACGGCGAAAAGGTCGTGACCGTTGACGCGGACGGCAATGTATCCGAGACCGTGACGAAGGAGCCGGTTCAGGGGGCGACGGTCGTGCTCACCATTGACTCGGATATGCAGAAGCTGGCGCAGGACACCTTTGCCAAGTGGACGGAGAGCTATGCCAAGTCCTCAAAGAACACATACGGAGTCCCCGCCGCCGGCGCACTTGTTGTCAATGACCCGAATACCGGCGAGATACTGACAATCCTCAGCTATCCGACCTACGACCTGAACACCTACAGCGAAAAATACTCGGAGCTGAGCACGGACGAGCGCACTCCGCTTTGGAACAGGGCTCTGCGCAGCACCTACGCTATCGGCTCCACTTCAAAGCCCTCCGTCGCCATAGCAGCCATTGAAGAGGGGCTCACGAACCGCGACAGGGTCATCCGCTGCACAAGGGAATTCAAATATCTCGACCACACCTTCTACTGCAACATCAGCCACCGCGACAGAAACCTGACGCTCCGAACCGCGCTCCAGGACTCGTGCAACATATATTTCTACACCTGCGGCGAGGAGCTCGGAGTCAGCAAGCTCAACGAATACCGCGCCATGCTCGGACTCGGAGTCAAAACGGGCGTTGAGCTGACCGAGGCGGAGGGTATACAGGACAGTCCGGAATACCGCGAGAGCATCGGTCAGACATGGCTGCCCGGTTATCTTATTCTCTCGTCCATAGGCGAAGGCGGTACGCGCTTTACTCCCATACAGCTTGCGAACTATGTCGCCACGATAGCAAACGGCGGCACAAGATACGAACAGCATCTCATCAAATCCGTCAAGAGCGCCGACTATTCCGAGACGCTCGTTGAAAAGACCCCGACGGTCGCGCTCGAAACGGGCATATCGAAATATGCCATCGACTGCGTAACGGAGGGTATGGAATATGTTGTCAACAACAACAGCATTATAAAGGCGGCTCTCAAGGGGCTCGATGTCCAGACCGCCGCAAAGACCGGTACCTCCGAAGAGAACAGGACGATAAACGGCGTCAGCCATGTTATAAACAACGGTCTTTATATCACCTTTGCGCCGAGCAAAAACGCCGAGATATCCATGGCGTTTATCTGCGAGGGCGTCTACGGCTCGTCCTCCCTCGCGCAGATTGCAAAGCCTATATACGACTACTACTTCAACAGCTCGCAGACGGCTGCCGCGCCGCAGAGCGAGAATACTCTTCTGGGGTGACGGAATGGCTGAAAAAATAGTTATCGCCTCCGGCAAGGGCGGTGTCGGAAAATCGTCGCTGACGGCAGGGCTTGCACGCGCACTCAGCAGCGCCGGCAAGTGCGTGCTCATGCTCGACATGGACATAGGGCTTCGCAGCCTCGATCTGATTTTCGGCGCACAGAAAGATGTCCTCTTCGACTGGGGCAATGTCATTGACGGCGGCTGCGAGCCGGAGCAGGCGACGCTCGCCGCAGGAGGCCCTATGCTGATGACCGCGCCCATGCGCATGTCCGACTCGTTTACAAAGGATGGCATGAAAGAGCTTGCGGACAAGCTTACCAAAGACTACGACTATATATTTTTTGACGCTCCGGCGGGGCTCTCCGACGGGTTCGAGCTCGCCTGCGCCGCAGCGGACAGGGGCATTGTCGTCTCCACCGCCGACGCGGTGTGCGTGCGAAGCGTCAACATAACGGCGGGCGCAATGAGAAAATCCGGACTCTCCGACATAAGGCTCGTCATCAACCGCTTTGACGAAAAAGCGGTCTGCAAAAAGAAGCTACTCAATATCGACGATGTTATTGACGCGGTATGCGTTCAGCTCATCGGCATCGTACCGGAGGACACGGCGGTGTCGCACTGCGCGGTGCGCGGCGAACCTCTGCCGGCATCGAGCGCGGCGGCGAAGGCGTTTTCGCGCATTGCAAAAAGAATCGACGGCGGCGTTTCACCGCTGTTGGGGTGAAAACTATTGTGACTGTTTTTTGGCTCCCCTGCAGGGGTGCTGGATTGGCGAAGCCAAGACTGAGGGGTTATTTCGCTAACGCTCAAAGCAAGTAGGGGGCGGATATCATCCTCCCGCGAACCCCGTACAAATTTATCGACGCGCATCTTGTAGGGTGCGGCGACTCGACGCACCGCCGCCGCGCAAGCGGCACGATATGAAATTGTATAATTCACCCTCTACCTTCGCGTCCTGCCATAATCAAACTTTTACACTTCCCGCGTTTCGGCATTTTCTTTTTATTTGAAAAAGAAAACGCCTGCAAAAGAAAAGCAAACTGTGCCCACAAAAAGGCAAGCAGTCGGCAAAATCAAAATTCAGTTTGCGCGATATTATACTACACCGCAACTAAAATCAGGAGAACCGCCATGAAAAAGACGCGTTCAAAGAAAAAGATAATAATCTCCGTCCTCTGCGCACTTCTCGCTCTTGCGGTGCTGACCCCGTGCGCGATAAACGCCGTTGTGATGCTCGGCGCGGGCAAGTATATAATCAGCGCGGACGAGGCGGCGGGGCACGGAGCGGACTGCGTGTTGGTGCTCGGCGCAAAGGTCAACTCCAACGGCACGCTGAGCCATATGCTCGAGGACAGAATGAGCACGGGCGTTGATTTATATCAGTCCGGCGCGGGCAAAAAGATACTCGCGAGCGGTGACCACGGCAGGGATTCCTATGACGAGGTCAACCATATGAAGCAATACGCCGTTGACAGCGGCGTTGACCCCGACGACATATTCCTCGACCATGCGGGCTTTTCGACCTATGAGTCGATGTACCGCGCCCGCGATGTTTTCGAGGTCAAGAGCGCGATAGTCGTCACGCAGAAATATCATCTCTACCGCGCTCTCTACAACGCACGCCGTCTGGGGATAGACGCGTACGGCGTGGCGGCGGACAAGCGCGTTTACGGCAAGCCCGTCTATAATTTCGTGCGCGAGAGCCTTGCCCGATGTAAGGACTTCTTTATGTGCATTATAAAACCCGAACCGACTTATCTCGGCGAGGTCATCCCGATAAGCGGCAGCGCGTCGCTCTCGGACGACACTGAATACTGACCGCTTCAAGGAGAAATATATATGCGACTTGGCATTTTCGGAGGCACCTTCAATCCACCCCATCTGGGACATCTCAGGCTCGTCACCGCCATAGCGGACAAGATGCAGCTTGACCGCGTTCTTGTCATACCGGCATCGGTTCCGCCGCACAAGCATGTTTCAAACCTCGCCAGCAGCAGAGACCGCTTGGAGATGTGCCGCCTGTGCTTCGAGGACAACAGCAGCTTCTTCGTCTCGGACACGGAGCTTCTCCGCGTCGGCAAAAGCTATACCTATGACACGCTCTGCGAGATAAAGAAGATATACCCGGATGCCGAGCTGTTTCTGATAGTCGGTTCGGATATGCTTGCGACCTTTGACGAGTGGTATCGCTACCACGACATACTGATGATGGCTACCCTCTGTGCTGCCTCGCGCAAGCACGGATTTGTGCCGGAGCTCGAGGGCAGGTTCACGCCGGAGGAAATCAAGAAGATAAAGTTCATTGAGATACCGGTCTTTGAAGTAAGCTCGACCATTATTCGCCGCAAAATATCCGAGCACGAGAGCACGCAGGAGCTTCTCACCGACGGAGTGCGCAACTATATCGAAAAAAAGGGGCTTTACACTTGAACGTACCCGAAAAATACAGAGAATATGACGAGCTGCTGAAGAATAAGCTCGACTCCTACAGATACATCCACTCCCTCGGCGTTGCGAAGAGCGCCCGCCACCTCGCCGAGCTGTACGGCGCAGACCCCGAAAAGGCTTATTTTGCGGGGCTTTTGCACGATGTGATGAAGAACGCCGCGCCCGAGGAGCAGTTGCAAACAATAAAAAAAGCTGATATAATATTGTCTCCGTCCGAACGGCTGAACCGCAAGCTCTGGCACGCGATAGCCGGAGCGGCTTTCTTAAAAACGGAGCTTCATATCGCCGACGGGGATATCATCGGCGCGGTGCGCTGGCACACGACAGGCAAGGCGGGAATGACGAAGCTCGAAAAGATAGTCTATCTCGCGGATTTCATAAGCGAGGACAGAAAATATCCGGATGTTGACAAGGTGCGCGAGCTTTCGGAGCAGTCGATAGAATCCGCAATGCTCTACACCCAGAGATACTGCATATCAAAGCTCCTCGCCGACGGGAAAACAATAGACCCGTCGAGCGTCGATTGCTATAACGAACTTATAACCGAGAGGAGTTCAGAGAAATGACCCCCAGAGAGCTGACAAACGAAACAGTTAAAATACTCGACAGGAAAAAGGCGCTGGATATCACGGCGATAAAGACCGAGGAGCTGACAATAGTCTCCGACTATTTTGTCATTGCGACCGGTACTTCAAACACCCATGTCAAGAGCCTCGCGGACGATCTCGAATACGAGATGAGCAAGCTCGGCGCAGCACCCGAACACATTGAAGGACGCGCAACCGGCTGGATATTGCTCGACTTCGGCAGCGTGCTCGTCCACCTGTTCCAAAAGGATCAGCGCGAATACTACAATCTTGAGCGCCTGTGGAACGATGCGCAGCAGCTCGACATCAGCGACCTGCTGACCGACTGAGAGAGAACATCCGAAAGGAATGACATAAATAATGGCAAACTACGATTTCAAAACCATTGAAAAAAAGTGGCAGGACCGCTGGGAGAAGGAGGGCACTTTCAGAGCTATTGACGATTTCTCGCTGCCCAAGTTTTACGGGCTCATCGAGTTCCCCTATCCGAGCGGCGCAGGTATGCATGTCGGTCACATCAAGGCTTATTCCGGCATGGAGGTCATATGCCGCAAGCGCAAAATGCAGGGCTATAATGTCCTGTTCCCGATAGGCTTCGACGCATTCGGACTGCCCGCCGAAAACTACGCGATAAAAACCGGCACCCATCCGCGCACAGTCACCGATCAGAACATCCGCAATTTCACCGGTCAGCTCAAGCGCGTCGGCTTCGCCTTCGACTGGAGCCGCGTTATTGATACGACCGACACCGACTACTACAAGTGGACGCAGTGGATTTTCCTCAAAATGTTTGAAAACGGACTCGTTTTCCGCGACAAGGCGTTCGTCAACTACTGCCCGAGCTGCAAATGCGTGCTCTCCAACGAGGACTCCCAGGGCGGCAAGTGTGACATCTGCCACAGCGACGTTATCCAGAAGTCGAAGGACGTCTGGTTCCTGCGCATAACCGAATATGCCGACAAGCTTCTGGACGGGCTCGGGCATGTCGATTTTCCGGCAAATATCAAGGCTCAGCAGGAGAACTGGATCGGTCGCTCGACCGGCGCATTCGTCAACTTCACCCTCTCTAAAACGGACGAGACGCTGCGCATATACACCACCCGCCCCGACACACTTTTCGGCGTGACCTTCATGGTCATGGCTCCCGAGCATCCGCTCATCGACAAATATGCGGAGCGCATCTCGAACATGGACGAGGTTGAAAAATACCGCGCCGAATGCGGCAAAAAGACCGAGTTCGAGCGCACTCAGCTCGTTAAAGACAAGACCGGCGTCAGGCTCAACGGTCTTACGGCGGTCAACCCCGTCAACGGCAAGGAAATTCCGATATTTATCTCCGACTATGTTATGATGGGCTACGGCACCGGCGCCATTATGGCTGTCCCCGCCCACGATCAGCGCGACTGGGATTTTGCAAAGACGTTCGGCATTGACATCGTTCAGGTCATCAAGGGCGGCGACATTGAAAAAGAAGCATACACCGGCGACGGCGAGATGATAAACTCCGATTTCCTCAACGGAACGGACAACAAGAAGGAGTCTATAGAGAAGATGCTTGAGTTCCTCAAGGAGCGCGGCATCGGTGAGAAGGGCGTTCAGTATAAGATGAAGGACTGGGCTTTCAACCGCCAGCGTTACTGGGGCGAGCCCATCCCGATTATCCACTGCCCGCACTGCGGCATGGTCGCCGTGCCCGAAAGTGAATTGCCGCTCAAGCTCCCCGAGGTCGAGAACTTTGAGCCCGGCGAGGGCGGCGAAAGCCCGCTTGCCAAGATAGATTCCTTCGTCAACTGCACCTGCCCGAAGTGCGGCGCACCCGCGAAGCGCGAGACGGACACCATGCCCCAGTGGGCAGGCTCGTCCTGGTACTTCCTGCGCTACATCGATCCTCACAACGACAAGTGCTTTGCCGACAAAGATAAGCTCAAATACTGGCTCCCCGTTGACTGGTACAACGGCGGCATGGAGCATGTCACGCGCCATCTTATATATTCGCGCTTCTGGCACCGCTTCCTCTATGATATCGGCGAGGTTCCCGTGCCCGAGCCGTATGCGAAGCGTTCGGGTCTCGGGCTTGTGCTCGGCGCGGACGGCGTGAAGATGTCGAAGTCCCGCGGCAACGTCGTTGACCCCGACGATGTTATCAAAAAGTACGGCGCGGACACCCTGCGCACATATATAATGTTCATGAGCGACTACTCAGCCTCCGCCCCGTGGAAAGAGAGCGGCGTCAAGGGCTGCAAGCGCTTCCTCGAGAGAGTCGCGTCCCTGTCGGATATCGCCGAGGGCTCCGGCACGACCAAGAAGCTCGAAGCAATAATGAACAAGACCGTCAAGAAGGTCTCGCAGGATATTGAGGACATGAAGTTTAACACCGCAATCGCCGCGATGATGACCTGCCTCAACGAGATAAACGATGCCGGCACGCTGACAAAGGACGAGCTGTCCGTGTTCATCCGCCTGCTCTGCCCGTTCGCTCCGCACCTGTGCGAGGAGATGTGGGAGCAGCTCGGCGAAAAAGGTCTGTGCTCGACCGCGAAGTGGCCCGACTATGACGAGAGCAAGTGCGTTGACGACGAAATAGAGATAGCCGTTCAGGTAAACGGCAGAGTCCGCGACCGCTTCACCGTGCCCGCCGATATCGAGGCTGCCGACGCGATTGCCGCAGCCAAGCAGCTCGACAAGGTCAAGGAGTTCACCGACGGCATGGCGTTTATAAAGGAGCTCTATGTCCCCGGCAAGCTCGTCAACCTCGTTGTGAAGCCGCAGTAAAAGGATATTTTAATCAAAAATAAAAAATCCCCCCAAGCGGTTGACAATAAAATTCACCTGTTGTATAATTAGAGGCAAGCTTATGCTGATTAGCCCTTGCAATTGCAGCGGAGGGAGGGAATATTAATGAGTCAGGTCAAAGTTAAAGAGAATGAATCTCTCGAGAGCGCACTCAAGCGTTTTAAGAGACAGACCTCCAGAGACGGAGTTATCCAGGAGGTTCGCAAGAGAGAGCACTATGAGAAGCCTTCGGTCAAGAGAAAGAAGAAGTCTGAGGCGGCTCGCAAGCGCAAGTACAAATAAGTACCTGCACTGTACAACTGTACACTTAAAGGCGGTGGGAAAGGGCTTTCTCACCGTCTTTTTCAAAGCAATCAAAGGAGGAACAGGGAATGATTTTTGACAAGTTTCTTTCACTTCTGCCGTCGGAGCTCGACGGCGCACTGATAATATCCGAAGAGAACAGGCGCTATTTCACCTCGTTCCCGTCGTCGGACGGCGTTCTGCTCATTTCGAGAAACGGAACGGTATTCCTCACCGACTCTCGCTATATCGAGGCGGCGCAGAAGAAGATAACCGTCTGCCCCGTCAGGCTCACAAAGGAGCTGAGCACCGAGCTGCCGCAGCTGATGAACGAATTTAAAATAAACAACCTCGCCGTTGAGACTACGAGACTCACCGTCGCCCGCTTTGAGGAGTTCACAAAGTGGATGCCCGACACAGGCATCTGCACCGAGAACTACGCCGACCGTGCGATAGACGCGCTGAGAATGGTGAAAACCGACGACGAGGTGAGGCTCGTGTGCGAGGCGCAGGCGATAGCCGAGCGAGCCTTCGACCATATACTTGAATTTATAAAGCCCGGCGTGACCGAGCGCGAGGTTCAGCTTGAGCTCGACTACTATATGCTGCGAAACGGCGCAGAGGCTCTCTCGTTCGAGACGATTGCCGTCAGCGGAGTCAACTCCTCGATGCCGCACGGCGTGCCCTCGGACAAAAGAATTGAAAACGGCGACTTCATCACCATGGACTACGGCGCGGTCGTCGGCGGATACCACAGCGACATGACAAGAACCGTCGCGGTCGGCTCTGTAAGCGAAGAGCAGAAGAAGATATACAACACCGTGCTCGAGGCGCAGCTCGCCGCGATGGAGAAGATGGCTCCCGGAGTCTCCTGTGCCGACGCGGACAAGGCCGCACGCGATGTCATAACCGACGCGGGCTACGGCGAATTCTTCGGTCACGGCACGGGTCACGGAGTCGGCGTGGAAATTCACGAGCAGCCCCGCGTAGCGCCCCGCTCGAAAGAGATCCTTGCTCCCGGACACCTTGTCACTGCGGAGCCCGGCATCTATCTGCCCGGACTTTTCGGAGTCAGAATAGAGGACATGGTTCTCATCACGGAGGACGGCAGCCGCGGACTCACTCACGCGCCGAAAGAACTCATCATACTCTAAAAAATC